>JAAOED010000009.1 GCA_016466735.1 Weissella confusa
CAGGGGGTCACAGGTTCGATCCCTGTAACGTCCATTGGTCGCATGGTCTAGTTGGTTAGGACGTTCGCCTGTCACGCGAAAGATCACGGGTTCGAATCCCGTTGTGACCGTATAATTAAATATTACGTCTCCATTTTAGGGGTATAGTTTAACGGTAGAACGACGGTCTCCAAAACCGTTGGTGGGGGTTCGATTCCCTCTACCCCTGCCATGGCGGTAGTGGTGAAGTGGTTAACACATCGGTTTGTGGTACCGACATGCGTGGGTTCGATTCCCATCTACCGCCCTGACGTAATGTTTAATAAATTGCCGTTGTGGCGGAATAGGCAGACGCGCTGGACTCAAAATCCAGTTCCCGCAAGGGAGTGTGGGTTCGACCCCCACCGACGGCATTTCAAAATGAAACGTCCGGAAACGGGCTTTTTATTTTGAACAAATCAATATCGGGACGTAGCTCAGCTTGGTAGAGCACCTGGTTTGGGACCAGGGGGTCGCAGGTTCGAATCCTGTCGTCCCGATCATTAGAGGTTTAGGTTCTCCTAAGCCTCTTTTTTTGTACTGTCAGTACGTAAATTCTGTTGTAAAATAAATTTAGCATAGAACAAGCGAGGGATAAGATATGGCTAACGAACCAATTACAAACGAATCATATCAGCAACTACTAGTTGATTTAGGTGTCGGCGGTCCCCAAGTCGGTGAGAAGAGTTTCAATTTAGCTGAGGGCTTCCATGTTCGTGATGAAGCCGGGGCTGAAGATGTGTATAACTATTGGGATGTCATTCGCCGTGCTGACGAAACGTACTGGTCACCGCTAAAGGGGGATCGTAAAACCTTATATGATATTACCGGCTACCAAATTCAAGCCAAATCTACAGGCGAATGGATGAGCATCGCTGACTGGTTTGCAATGGATCGTGTTTAATTAGAGGAGCAGTATATGAAAGCAACGTATTTAAGACAAGCCATGTATGCTTTCGCCATGGGTGATGCGTTTGGTGTGCCATACGAATTTAAGGGACGTGATACTTATGAAGTCGTACCAGAAATGGTTGGCTATCAAACACATGCACAACCTAAGGGAACGTGGAGTGATGATACCAGCCTAACGCTCGCAACAATCAATGCTTTGTTTGAGCCGTTTGATTTAAAGACAGTGATGGGCAATTTTGTTGATTATCTAGAGAATGGGGCTTTCACACCAGACGGTGAAGTGTTCGACGTTGGCAACGGTACAGCAGCTGCAATTAAGTCATACGAGGAAACGGGTGATACCAGTTACTTCCGACCAGACGATGAACTAAACAACGGTAATGGTGCCTTGATGCGTGTTTGGCCGGTTGCTTTTTACGAGTTTGATTCTGATCGCACGATTGAAGAGATTAGTGACGAACTAACTGGTCTAACTCATGGACACCGTCGTTCACGACTAGCATCCCGTTTCTTTATCTATTTCTTACGTATGATGCCACGTGTACAAAATGTAGAACGTGCATTAGATATGGCCATTCGTCGTTCTAATCGTACAGCTATGGAAACGGCCGCGCTTGAAACAGAAGAACTTGGTTGGTTAGCGATTACTGACGAGCAATCATCAGTTGATATTATCAATCATCTTAAGGCTATGACGCGTGATGAGGTGCCTAGTTCAGGTTACGTTGTCGACACGTTGCAAGCGGTTCTATGGACGTTGCTGCACACAACAAGCTTTGCAGAGGCTGTTCAGACGGCGGCTGCACTAGGTGATGACACAGATACAATTGCGGCCTTAGTCGCAGTTATCATGACGTTTGCCGATCCAGATTTCCCAACCGAATGGATGGCTGATTTGGGTGCTAAAGAAAAAATTGAACGCGAATTGTTGCTGGCTGATGAGTCAGGAAAATTTGCCTAAAAAAAAAGAGATTAACACGTTACGCATTTAAGACGAGGTGTTAATCTCTTTTTTTATTTTCGATAATGGCGTATTAATGTCGCTAGGACAAATAGCGTTATACCAGTCAGACTTAGCCAACGACCAATGGCCAAACCTGGGGTCTCGTAAGTTAATTGAATAGTATTCTGACCACTGTGTAGGGGAATGCCAATGAAACCATTATTGATTTTCTGAAGGTCGTAACCCTTAGCCGACCAACCAGAACTGTAAGGAATAGTCGTTGCCAATACGCGAGGTGTTTTAACTGACACCGTAGTCTTCACGGCGTCATCAGTCAGCTGGACACGAGGTGCGGTCACTTGTGTCGCCTCAGCAACCTTGGTAAATCGTTTATCAGTTGGAATAGCTTCAATTGAGGCGTCGAATTCATACGTTCCAGGACGTGAGAAAGTGAGCGGAATGAATTGTTCCTGACTGATTTTCGTTGCCTGGCCAAGATTCAACGTAACGCTTTGACGAGGGTTGTAAAATGACAGGTTTGTTTGACCAGTTTGCGTTGTACTGATTTCTCGATTCGCATAACCAGCCGTAATCGTATAGCCGCCGATTTCATTACCCGCGTTTTTTACATTGTGTTGATACCAATTCCATGAATAAGCGGCGGTATTATGGCGCAAATCAGGTTCGTTTTGTGGGTTGCGACTCGATTGCTCGTAATCATACTCATACTGCGCCAAAGCTTGATTATGTTGCTCTGCTAACGACGCAGGGTGGAATGTGATATTTGACAAGGTTAAGTGCAATTCCGTTCCCTTAAGTGCCTTATCGGCCGGTAAGAAGATACCATCAGGCAACAATGAAGCATGGGTCGTATAACGGAAGTGCACGCTGTTCTTTGCTGGTTTCGTCTGGTCTGTACGAACCTTAGCTGTTATCACTTTTTGAGCAAAGGCTGAAGTTTCACCGGATGTCACACTTGGGACAACGACACTATCAGCCAATGTAGCTTCCTTTCTTGTTGCAGATAGTTGGTTAAAATCACGTTGCGCAATGGTATATTTTGGCAAATATACCAACGGATATGCATTCTTTGATGTTAGGACATTTTGGCCATTGACCATGACATCTGACTGTTCCTCATATGAAGCAGGTGTCAGTGTGTCAGGATTTTGAAAACGTTGTTTAATACCCAAAATGTTATTTAGGACGTCACGATTGTCGAGATTACCCGTCACATCGTTGGGGTTTGATGGTGCAATTTCTAAAGCCGTCATCAGGTTACCAACGGCGCCATTTTGGAGTGACCAGTAACTTTCAACGTTATTAACGTGACTTAGAATTGGCAGATTAGTTGCCGGCGCAATACCAGTTGCATTGCTAAGTTGGTTATCAACAAAACTACGTTCGAACTTATTTGAGGTTGAATCGTAGTTTTTTTGATTAGCCAACAACTTTTTAACGGACTCAGTAGATAACATGTCACTCTGATTTGGGTTGGTGTTATCAGTGTGGTTGCGACTCGTAATTAACACAACGTTGAATAACGTTAGCCCAACTAACAGCCAAGCGAGCTTTGGGCGTGATAGGTGATGCTGTGTGAACCACAATACAGCGACCGTGTCGAAGAACCAAGCAATGACTAGACCAAAGCGCATGTTCAGGTTGAAACTACTCATGATAAACAGTGAAGCGGTCGATAAGAGCCCAACTAGTGAGAATGCTAGATAATCACGAACGGTAAGTTGTTTTAATTGGCCAAGCATAACGATGGTCACCAGGCTAATTGGTAACGCCAACATGAAAATCCAACGGTTGGAAGGGGACGAACCACCATTCAAAAGACCAGCGAAAACGGGTAGTAAAACACCGATGAAACTGATTAGCCAAATTAAAGCATATGGCTTGTATGTTCGCCAACGACGAACGCTAAAAATAATGGCCATGACACTGAGGGCGCTAAAGCCACCGGTCAGCCAAAAGTCGGGTGTTGTTAAATTACCAATCAAGTTACCTGGTAAGCCTAAGTAGTAATAAGCGGGGTAGACAACTAGACCGTTAGCTAATGACTTACCAGAACGGGCGGACTGTAAGACTGCCATGATGCTTGGAAAGAATAAAATCATGGGTAACAATGCACCGATGATGGCATTGGCTAACAAAGCTAAGTGTTGGCGCCAATTCAACCAATTCTGATTAAACCATTGATAACCCAACCAGAAGACGACAGCACCGATGGACATCATAAAGGCAAAATAAAAATTATTCCAGAGGGTCCAAGCAACCAATACAGTGAACCAGCCATAGTGATGTTTGATCAATGCACGATGCAACGTCAAAATCAGCAGTGGGAAAATAATTAACGGGTTTAAAAAGAACGGATGTTCAAATGCAGCGAATGCTGTATATCCAAAAAAGGTATAACCGAAAGTACCGATTAAATATTGCCAATTTTGCTGTTTAGGCACGAAATGGCGTGCTGTGATGATAAAACTTAATCCTGCCAAAAAGAGCCGGACGATAATACTCAAGTTGTAATAGGCCAGCACATGTGCTTTGCTCACCAGGGCAACCCCGTATGTGAAAATATCACCCATCGTGTAATAAGCGAACGTTTGGAGATAATCTGCTCCAAGACCGATTTGCCATTGCCAGGCGTCCGGCCATTCATGGTTGAATAGCAAGTTTTTTAAATCAGCTTGCCATTGCACCAACGCTGGAAAGTGTTGCGCAATCCCATCTGATTGCCAGATAAGTGACGTTCCGGTTAAATAATAGGGCAAAAAAATAGCCCCAGCGGTTAATACAAATAGTAGTGTGTATTCGACAAAAATATTTTGCCACCACCGAAAGGTTTGTTTCATATTAAATCTCCTCGTAAAGAAGTCTCTTCATTATATCATCATCATAAAAGCACGCTTTCGTAAAACGTTTAACGGTTACAAGATGTTAGGAAGCCTTACAAAAAGACACACTTTGGGCATAAATACACGGTACACTAGTCAAAATTTATTAAAGAGGTGACTAAATAAGATGAGACACGAGAGCGATTCTTTAGGAACAGTTTCAGTACCAGCAACGGCATATTACGGGGTGCACACCCAACGAGCCGTCGAGAATTTTCCGATTACCGGTGAGCTGGTTAACCCGGAGTTAATTCGCGGACTGGTTGAAATTAAAGAAGCTGCAGCGCTAGTCAATGCGGCGGCTGGCGACTTACCAACCGAAACTGCTGATGCCATTGTGGCGGCAACTAAGCAACTTTTGCAGCAACCAATCGACTACACGATGTTCCCGCTTGATCCAATTCAAGGTGGGGCTGGCACAAGTATGAACATGAATGTGAATGAAGTTGTGGCCAATCTGGCTTTAGAATTGTTGGGGGATGAAAAAGGAAATTACGCCCGTATCAATCCCAATGATCATGTTAACCGTGGGCAGAGTACAAATGATGTTTACCCATCAGCAGGTAAGCTGGCGATGATTCGCTTGATGGTGCCACTTTTCGATGAGTTGGAAGCATTGATTTCAACGCTAGGGTCAAAGGCTGACGAATTCGCACGCGTGTACAAAATGGGGCGTACACAATTGCAGGACGCAGTGCCAATGACGCTTGGAAATTCATTCCACGCCTATTTGAAGCCATTGCGTCGTGATTTGCGTCGCTTGCAAGATGCCGAAGCAGCCCTGCATACCTTAAACCTAGGCGGGTCAGCGATTGGATCTGGGATTAACGTTTCTTACCACTATCAGGTTCACGTTATTCCAAAGCTGGAAACTGTGACCGGGCTGGAATTGTTCCAAGCCGTCGACTTGTTTGATGCCACGCAAAATTTGGACGTCTTTACAACGTTATCAGGTGCTTTGAAGACATTGGCAGTGAACCTATCAAAGATGAGCAATGACTTGCGTTTGCTAAGCTCTGGTCCAAGATCAGGATTAAGCGAAATCAACTTGCCTGCGCGTCAAGCGGGAAGTTCAATCATGCCAGGGAAGGTTAACCCAGTTATTCCGGAAGTTGTTAATCAGGTAGCATTCGAGGTAATTGGAAACGATGCCACGATTACGGCCGCTGTTGAAGCGGGGCAACTTGAATTAAACGCCTTTGAGCCAGTTTTGTTCTATCGTATGTTTGCATCAATCACGCATTTGACGTCGGCCATGAAGACGTTCCGAGAACATGCCATTGCTGGTATTACTCACAATGAAGAACGCCTTGCTAAAGACATTGATTTGTCGGCCTCATTTGCAACGGCAATGGCGAACATGGTTGGTTACAAGAAAGCGGCAGAATTGGCAAAGGAATCACTTAAGACGAACAGGCCATTGCGTGAGTGTGCGATTGCATCTGGCATTTTTACCGACGAACAATTGGCACACATCTTTGCGGTTGAAGAAATTGTCGTGAATGCCCGTACACCTGAGCATGGATTGGTTCTAAAGCGTGCTGGATACACAAGCTAAACAAAAACAAGACTTTTTTCATAAATAAAACACAGTAAATATTTAATATTGATATTATGCGTTTTACAGGAAAATTCATAAAATTGTAACGCATTTCCCTGAAAGCGTTTACATATGAACGCATGTAGGGTACAATTTGTCTTGTACCTAAGGGATTAATAAATTTAAGGAGCGTGGCAATTATGGTGAATTTCATTATTGCTAGTCACGGCGAGTTCGCTGCCGGCATCCGTCAATCAGGTCAAATGATCTTCGGGGAGCAAGAGAACGTACAAGTTGTAACGTTTATGCCAAACGAGGGTCCAGAAGACTTGATGAAGAAGTACGACGATGCATTGGCAACGTTTGAGCCAGAGGGACAAGTTTTGTTCCTTGTGGATTTGTGGGGCGGGTCACCGTTTAACGCGGCAACTCGTATTCAAGCACAACACGAAGATCGCATGGCGATTGTGTCAGGCTTGAACCTACCAATGTTGGTAGAAGCATATGGTGCTCGTTTCTCAATGGAAACGGCTGCCGAAATTGCACACTACTTGGTACCAGTTGCCAAGGAAGGTGTGAAGTCAATTCCAGAAACGGAAGAGGCGGCACCAGCTACTGAAGCTACTTCATCAGACGAAGCAGTACCAGCAGTAGCTGCGGGGGATATTAATGAAGTAAAGCACTCAGGTGAGCGCCAAATCGACGTTCGATTGGCTCGTATTGACTCACGTTTGTTGCACGGACAAGTTGCAACGGCTTGGACGAAGTCAGTACAACCAAACCGTATCATCGTTGTTTCTGACGGTGTTGCTAAGGATGAGTTGCGCAAGACGTTGTTGGTACAAGCCGCACCAGTTGGTGTAAAGGTTAACGTTGTACCTATTCAAAAGTTGGTTGATGTTTGGGATGACCCACGTTTCGCCTCAGTTAAGGCCTTGTTGTTGTTCGAAACACCACAAGATGTTGCCGAAGCTGTTAAGGGTGGGGTTAAGTTGGACAAGATTAATATCGGTTCAATGTCTCACTCAGAAGGTAAGCGCATGGTGACGAACGCCGTTGCCGTTGATGACGAAGACGTGAAGACGTTGGAGTACTTGCGTGACCAAGGTATCTCTTTCGATGTTCGAAAGGTGCCAAGTGATCAAAGTAAGGACATCTTCGACTTGTTGAAGAAGTCATAATTGAATAACTACTATTTATTGCTAAGAAATTATTTGGGAGGATGAACGCATGATTTCAGCGTTTTTCGTAATTCTAATCGCATTCTTGGCCGGTGTGGAAGGGATTTTGGACGAGTTCCAATTCCACCAACCACTGGTCGCTGCAACGTTGATTGGATTGGCAACTGGTCACCTAATGGAAGGTGTTATCCTTGGTGGAACGTTGCAAATGTTGGCTTTGGGATGGATGAACATCGGAGCCGCTATCGCACCCGATGCCGCTTTGGCATCAGTTGTTTCAGCTTACTTGGTTACTGGACCTGCACAAGTTGATATCAAGACTGGTATGGCCATCGCTATTCCTTTGGCCGTTGCCGGACAAATCTTGACGATCGGTGTTCGTACGATTACCGTTGCCTTGGCTCACGTCGCTGACCGTGAAGCTGAAAAGGGTAATATTGCTGGTGTTGAGCGTGTTCACTGGTTGGCTTTGGTCTTCCAAGGATTGCGTATTGCTATTCCAACGGCGATTGTTATGGCCGTTGGTGCCGGACCTGTTAATGCCGCTTTGAACGCTATCCCAGAAGTGATTACTAAGGGATTGGCTGTTGCCGGTGGATTTATCGTGGTTGTTGGTTACGCCATGGTTATTAACATGATGGCAACTGCTGAGTTGTGGCCATTCTTCTTCTTGGGATTCGCCCTATCAGCCGTGACTGAATTGAACTTGATTGCTATGGGTATCATCGGATTGGTACTTGCATTGATTTACCTACAATTGTCACCAAAGTTTAACGGCGGTAATGGTGGTGGATCAAACGGCGGCGGTTCTGCCGGCGGAAATGGTGGCGACCCAGTCGATGCCATTTTGAACAACTACTAGGAGCAGGGGGAATAACATCATGTCTGAATTAGTAAAGAATGAAGTTCACTTGACTAAGAAGGAACTTCGTGCAACTTGGTGGCGTTCATTCTTCTTGCAAGGTTCATGGAACTACGAGCGTATGCAAAACGTTGGTTGGGCATTCGCCATGATTCCTGCAATCAAGAAGTTGTACTCATCAAAGGAAGATCGTGCCGCAGCTTTGAAGCGTCACTTGGAATTCTTTAACACACACCCATACGTGGCTTCACCAATCTTGGGTGTTGAAATGGCTTTGGAAGAGCAACGTGCAAACGGTGCTGATATCGATGACGAAACGATTCAAGGTGTTAAGGTCGGAATGATGGGACCTTTGGCCGGTGTCGGTGACCCAATCTGGTGGGGAACTGTTCGTCCAGTGCTTGGAGCCTTTGCTGCCGGTATGGCACAAGGTGGCTCAATCATGGGACCAATCATCTTCTTCGTTGTTTGGAACATCTTGCGTATGGGATTCTTGTGGTACACACAAGACCTTGGTTACAAGCAAGGAACTAACATCACACAAAACTTGGCCGGTGGTGCCATGCAAAAGATTACGATGGGTGCATCAATCCTTGGTATGTTTATCATGGGTGTGCTGGTTCCTCGTTGGACAACAATGAACTTCCCATTGGTTGTTTCAAAGGTTAAGGTACAAGACGGTGCTGGTGTTGATATGGGAAGCTTGGCTTCACAAATCAACGACGGTCACGTTTCAGTATCAAAGTTGATCGAAATCGTACAACAAATCCAAGGTGGTCAAACTTTGGGTGCCTACAAGATTACGACGTTGCAAGACACGTTGAACCAATTGATTCCTGGTTTGGCACCATTGCTATTGTTGTTCTTGGTATTGTGGTTGCTACGTAAGCGCGTATCAGCTATCACAATCATCTTCGGATTGTTCGCCGTTGGTATCTTGGCTTACGCACTTGGTATCATGGGATAATCATTCGAACGATATAATGTTTGCTAAAATGGTAGGAGGCGGAAACGTCTGCTACCATTTTTAGTTGTGTTAGAAAGATAAGTAGTTGTGTGTGTCGTCGCTATCGCGCCGAGGCAAGGAAGCCCGGGGCTATCTCCGGCAAAGTTTAAATTGGGGCAACCGAATGGCGCGGACGCCATTCAGCGGGGCAAATAATTCCCCCTAATCCGTTTAGTCCTGTGTGGGCTTATCTGAATAGCGCCGGCCATGCGGCATGTTGCCCCAATTTGAACGCTCCGATACCCCCGACAACGGGGATACATATCAATAGTAGAGGAAAAAGTTATGGTACAAGCACTTAATACAAAAATTGATCTAGAGGGTAATGCAAATGCGATGATGTCACCGGTTAATATCAAACAAGGACGTATGTTCTATGGTGACCGTGGCATGGAGTTCCGTGCTAACGCCGGTGGTGGTTATATCCAAATTCCTTGGGATACCGTTGAATCAGTTAGTATGGAAATCTTTTTGAACTTCTATTACCGTGGCTTCTTCGTTAAGACGACTGCTGGTCAAGAGTTTGAATTCGTTGGTGCTAAGGCCAAGCAGGCGGTTGAAATTTTCCGTGATCACCTTAAGCCTGACCAAATCCGTCGCCGTAAAGGTGTTTTGGAACGTAAAAAGTAAGTTTGTTATAATGGCGTTGAAAGGACGGGGTTAGCATGAAAACAATTAATTTGATCGTTGTGCGTCATGGTAAGACGTACTTTAATCGCTACAACAAGTTGCAAGGATGGGGGAACTCACCATTGACTGAGGCTGGAATTGCCGATGCACAACGCGTCGGTGACGCGCTGGCGGATGTTTCATTCAAAGCCGCTTATAGTTCGGATACCACCCGTGCTATGGATACAGCCAAGTATATTTTGGCAGCCAACAAAGTATCAGGGAATGTCACGTTAACGACTTCTTGGCATTTCCGCGAAGAGTTCTATGGTAGCTTTGAGGGTAGCAATATGGATGTCGCCTGGACGGCTGCCGGTGCATCAGTGGGGCTGACGACGTATGCCCAAATTGTTGACGCATACGGAGTAGATAAGACCAAGGATTTGCTGAAAGATGCGGATCCTTGGCATGATGCTGAGAATGCAAGTGAGTATTGGCAACGCGTTGATGACGGTTTTGCGCAAATCTTAGCTGACGATCGCCTGCAAGATGGTGATACAGTATTGTTAATCAGTCACGGAAATACACTGATTTCGTTAGCCGACCGTTATGGACAAGGGAAGATTCAAGTCCACGAACGACCTGAAAATGGGTCAATTGCGCACATGACTTTGTCCGAGGCTGGTATTGAAATCACGCAATATAACAACAAAAAAGTAAATTAATCTTCGGGACCGAACAATCTTTAATTTAGGATTTCGGTCCTTTTTTAGTAAATTTCCGAAAACGTTAAAAAATTAAACTCCGGAAAAAGGTTAATTTTATGGTTTGTTTATGGATACGTGATAGAATAACAAATGAAACTTTTGTGACATTTGTGTTGCGAAAAAGACAAAAATATGTATGAGAGGTTTAGATATGATTGAAAAGCTGGTGGCAATGGGTCAGCAGCCAGTTGTGAAATTTGTTTTGCAAACGCTGTTTTACGCAGTTGTATTGATGATTTTGTTCTACTTATACGGCTATTCAGGTTTAGGCCAAGGACACTTTATTTATAACGAATTCTAGAGATAAGAGATTTATTGGGGGCTTAGTAACATGCAAGTTACGAACATGTTGAAGACGATTGATGGATACGCACAAACACAACCAGATATGGCTGTCTACAATGTGCTAGGTGAGACGTACTCATACGCTGATTTGAAGCGCGACTCAGATGGATTGGCGGCTTATGTTGATTCACTTGATTTACCAGACAAGTCATTGGTTATGGTGTTTGGTGGTCAAGAATATGAGATGTTGGCAACTTTTGTTGGTTTGAGTAAGTCAGGCCACGCTTATGCGCCAGTTGATGTTAACTCAGCTAATGAGCGTTTGCTAAACATTTTGTCAATTGGTAAGCCAAGTTTGGTCATTGCAGTTGATCCGTTGCCAATCGAGATTACAGATGTACCAGTTATTGATATCTATCAACTACAAACGGCCTTCAAGTCAGGCGCTTCATACGAAATGACACACGCTGTTGAAGGAGATGATAATTACTACATCATCTTTACTTCAGGAACGACTGGATTGCCAAAGGGTGTACAAATTTCACACAACAACTTGTTGTCATACACGAACTGGATGCTAAACACGGATGATTTCTCAGTGCCAGAGCAACCACAAATGTTGGCGCAACCACCATACTCATTTGATTTGTCAGTGATGTATTGGGCACCAACGTTAGCAATGGGTGGTACGTTATACGCGCTACCAAAGCACGTAACTGAGAACTTTAAGGAGTTGTTTGCTGTTTTGCCAGATTTGCCAATTCAAGTTTGGACATCAACACCATCATTTGCCGATATGGCCATGTTGTCTGAAGACTTTACGGCTGAAAAGATGCCACAAATCAAGTACTTCTACTTCGATGGTGAAGAGCTAACAGTAAGCACAGCGGCTAAGTTGCACGAACGCTTCCCGGAAGCTCGCATCGTGAATGCTTATGGACCAACGGAGGCAACGGTTGCCTTGTCAGCGGTTGCAATTACGCCAGCGATGATTGAAAAAGCTGAGCGTTTGCCAATCGGTTTTCCAAAGCCTGATTCACCAACCTTTGTGATGGATGAAGAGGGGAACAAGTTGCCAGTTGGTGAGCAAGGAGAAATCATCGTCTCAGGTCCAGCTGTGTCAAAGGGATACTTGAACAATCCTGAAAAGACGGCGGCTGCCTTCTTTGAATTGGACGGTCAACCAGCTTATCACACTGGTGACCTTGGCTTCTTTGATGAAGATGGCATGTTGCACTACGGCGGTCGTTTGGACTTCCAAATCAAGTTCAACGGTTACCGTATTGAATTGGAAGAAGTATCTCATGTCTTGAACTTGTCACAATATGTTGAGTCAGCAGTGGCTGTGCCACGTTACAATGACCAACACAAGGTTCAGAACTTGTTGGCATACGTTGTTGTAAAGCCAGGTGTCCGTGAGCAATTCGAAAAGGACTTGCAATTGACAAAGGCTATCAAGGAAGACTTGAAGGACGATATGATGCCTTACATGATGCCATCACGCTTCTTGTACCGTGATGACTTGCCAATTACGCCAAACGGTAAGATTAACATCAAGGCTTTGATTGCTGAGGTTAATAATCGATGATGGATTGGCTTAAAGCATTGCCAAATTGGCAGCCATATGGTGATCCACAATACTTTGGGTACTTAATTTTGGCGTTAGTGCCAATTGTGATTGCCATGTTGTATGGTAAGCGAATTAAGTGGTACGAAGGTCTTGTGTCATTGGCATTCATTGTGTTGATGTTTGCTGGGACACACTGGCAACAGTTTATCGCGCTGATTGGCTACATTATTTGGCAGATGATTATGGTGTTTGGTTATGCGGCTTATCGTAAGCGAGCTGATAACAAGTGGGTGTTCTACGGTACCGTCTTGTTGGATATCTTGCCCTTGGCGATTGTGAAAATTACGCCAGCTATCGACAACGGACACAATTCTTTGTTGGGATTTTTGGGAATTTCATACTTGATGTTCCGTTCAGTCGGCATGATTATGGAAATCCGTGATGGCGTGTTGAAAGAATTTACATTGCCACAGTTCATGCGATTTATGTTGTTCATGCCAACGTTGTCATCAGGACCGATTGATCGTTACCGTCGCTTTAACGAAGATTATGAAAACGTGCCGGACCGAGATAAGTATCTAGGCATGCTTGAAAAAGCAGTGAAGTACTTGTTCCTAGGATTCTTTTACAAGTTCGTTTTGGCCTACGTTTTCGGATCGTTGTTGTTGCCATCATTGGAACACGCGGCTTTACGAGCAGGTGGATTGTTTAATCTACCAACGCTAGGGGTCATGTACGCTTACGGCTTTGACTTGTTCTTTGATTTTGCTGGGTATTCATTGTTTGCCGTGGCTATCTCATACATGATGGGAATTGAGACACCGATTAACTTTGATAAGCCGTTTATGGCAAAGAATTTGAAGGACTTCTGGAATCGTTGGCACATGTCATTGAGTTTTTGGTTCCGTGACTACATCTTCATGCGTTTGGTCATGGTTCTGATGCGTAACAAAGTATTTAAGAACCGTAATGTGACATCAGGTGTGGCCTACATCATCAATATGACGATTATGGGGTTCTGGCACGGGGTGACTTGGTACTACATTTCATACGGTGTCTTCCACGGTGTTGCATTGGTCATCAATGACTGGTGGCTTCGCTACAAGAAGCGTCACAAGGGACAGGTACCACACAACAAGTTTACTGAGGCCTTTGCCATCTTCTTCACGTTCAACGTCGTGATGTTGAGTTTCTTGTTGTTCTCTGGTTTCTTGAACCAACTTTGGTTCCACCAACACTAACAGCAGTTACAGTTTATAAATGGGGTAAATAAAAATGGATGTAAAAGCAGAATTGATTGCTATGATTAACGACTTATTCTTGGAAGATGTTTCCGACATGATGGATGAAGATTTGTTCGATGCCGGTATCATGGATTCAATGGGAACGGTAGAACTTGTGCTAGAAATCGAGTCGAAGTTTAACATTAAGGTGCCAGTATCAGAAATGGGCCGTGACGATTGGAACACCGCTAACAAGATTATCGAAGGTATCGAGGAGTTGCGTAATGCTTAAGCGATTGGGACTAATCTTTGGTCCTGTCATCTTAGCTTTTGCACTTGTCGTTGCGGTGATTGAGTTGGCACCTGTGTCAACTAACAAGCACAATTTTCAAGATGAGCAGCGTGCTGCTAATGCCTTGACGCCGACGGTTTTTAAAAATCAAACGTTGAAGCAACGTGCCTTAACGGATTCAAAACACCGCTTTGTACCTTTTTTTGGTTCAAGTGAATGGAGCCGTATGGATTCGTTGCACCCATCAGTCTTGGCGCAAGCATATGATCGTTCATATCGACCATTTTTGCTTGGACAGCGTGGGGCGCAGTCTTTGACGCAATACTTCGGTATGCAACAAATTAGCCAGCAAATGCAAGGTAAGCAAGCTGTTTATGTAATTTCACCACAATGGTTTGTAAAGCAAGGTGAGGACTCGGCTGCGTTCAAGTATTACTTCAGTCAAGCCCAGGCGTTGACGTGGTTGCAAACGGCTGGAAATACACCAACTGATCGCTATGCAGCGAAGCGTTTGCTCCAAATGAACGTTTCAAGTGCGTTGACGGGTTACTTGAAGAAGATTTCAAAGGGTGAAAAGTTGTCTGATGGCGATCGAAACATGATTGGCCTTCGACTGGATTTCATTAATCATCAAGATGCTTTGTTTGCGGACTTCCAACTGGGTAATAACTACGAAAAGAAGATTTTACCTAAGACAAAGATTTTGCCACAACCATATAATGAACAAAAGCTTGACTCATTAGCTGATAAGTTGGCAACGAAGCAGACAACGAATAACCCATTTGGCATTGATAACGCGTTCTACAAGCAACGTGTTGCCAAGCATGTGAAGCAGTTGGCCGGTTCACAAAAGTCATTTGATTACACAAGTTCACCTGAATATGGTGATTTTGAATTGGCATTGCAACAATTTGCCAAGACTAAGACAAATGTCTTGTTTGTGATTCCACCGGTTAATGAAAAGTGGGCTAAGTATACAGGGCTTGATATGAACATGTATCAAGATGCAGTTGCTAAAATCCGTTATCAGTTGACCTCACAAGGGTTTACGAATATTGCGGACTTCTCACGTGATGGTGGGAAGGAACACTTCATGCAAGATACGATTCACCTTGGCTGGCGTGGTTGGTTGGCGATGGATAAGAAAGTTAATCACTTCCTAACAACACCAAGTAAGACGCCAACGTACAATATGAATGATCAATTCTTTGATGATGCCTGGACCACGGCGAAAAACGTTGTTGATTTCAAGTAATCAGCATAATTAACAGCCGTAGTGGTAGAATAATGGCGATTAGATATGATGTCTAATCGCCATTTTTTGACCACTGCTGGCACATTCTTTTGAATGGAAGGGATAGAGTAGCATGAAAGAAAATATGCAAGCTGTCCGGCGTTCGATGCAGCAAATGTTACCGCTTGTTTTGGCATTGACGTGGCTTTATATATTGCAACAATTATTTTTACGGCCAGATGGTTATTTTGCGGTCACGCTTGGCTATGGCCGGAGTATCATGTCATCTTTTGGTGACGTCAATCGTGTTGTGACATTGTTTTTAGATAAAGGCTTTCAAATTATGGGGGTGCTAGTCATTGTGCTCGCAATTCAGAAACGTTTACATGATCAATTCCAAGGCCACCAGCAGACGGTTTTACTAACGCTGGTGACATTGGTGAGTTGGCAAATGTTGAATACGACTGCGAGTCTCATGAACCTAGTTGTTTTGCCATTAATGGTCTTGGCCATTATGACACCAGTGCAATTAGTTAAGCCTAGGCATCAGTATGCAGTCGCAATTTTAGCAACATTATTAATTGGTGCTTATGCAGTGACGTTGCATAGTTGGCTAAAGATGTCTTTGTTTGGTTTGATGCAGCAAGGGCTAGTAACGTTAATTGGGGACGGGTCAACCGACCTGTGGCAAACTTGGTTATGGCTACTAACGGCTGTGCTTGGTAATTGGCTAGGGTTAAATGCGGTCGCTGGCGTTATTCGACCTGATATTTCAGCCACAGTAGCGAATGAAAATTTGGTAGCTGCATTACAGCATCAAACGATTCCACATATGTTCTCGTTGTATCCGCTGTCTGCGTTTGTTTGGTTTGGTGGTGCCGGCCTAATGTTGGCATTGTTAATCACCTACTTGATTCAAGCCCGCAACAAGCCGTTGCCGCTGTTACTAATCCTAACGATTATTCCAACCTTTTTTGATCAATGGTGGGCACTTGCATTCGCATTGCCGGTAATGTGGAATTGGCATGTCTTACGAACGATGATAATAGCGTCGACCGTTAATTTAGGCGTTGGCGCACTATTACTAGCTATGCATCTGGCGCCAGCTGTCTATTGGGTGCCGTCAGGAACGCCAACAATTCTATTTGGTGGTTTGGCATCGCATAGCATGTGGTTGTACATTCTTGTGACAGTTGTTTTGTTAGCGTTGGATGTTGTCATTTTCTGGCGCGTTGTGCAAGAACTGCATAAGAGTGGGGAGGTCGCCTATGCGTAAACGCTGGTTAATATTAATTTTAGGTTTGCTCGGCGTACTTTTGCTTACGATGGCTGTTCTTGGTCTCCGTTGGAGTCAAAGCAAAACGACGACGAATCAACGAATTTATAACTCACGTATGACACCTACAATCTTGATACCAGGATCGTCCGCATCACAGAATCGATTCGATCAGTTGATTGCTCAGCTTAATAAAGGTAATAACAAACACAGTTTAGTGAAGGTGACGGTTAAGACTGACAGTTCAATGGTTACGACTGGTAAAGTACGCAATGGTGATTTGGCACCGTATTTTGTGGTCGCGTTTGAGAACAATCATGATGGTTATGCTAATATTAAAAAGCAGGCAAGCTGGTTTAATGAGGCCTTGCAGATGCTACAGAAGAAATATCGCTTCCGTCAATTTCAAGCAATCGGCCACTCAAATGGTGGCTTGATATGGACTCGCTTTTTGGAAAAGTATTATGACAGCGATAGTCAACAGGTGAATGTCTTGATGACGATTGGGACACCGTACAACTTTGAAGAAACAAACCCGAATAATCGAACCCAAATGTTGCAGGATTTTATAAGAGATCGTGATAACTTACCAAGTGATTTAACGGTTTATTCAATTATGGGAACTGAAACTTATGACGATGATGGTATTGTGCCAGAGCAGTCGGTACAGACCGGAAAGTTTGTGTTTCAAAAGCAAGTGGCGCATTTTACTGAAATTACGGTGACTGGGGATGACGCCCAGCACTCTGATTTGCCGCAAAATCAACAAATTGTCGATCTGATTCAGCAGTATGTCTTGCCTAAGAGTCAAGGCGTTCCAGGTAATCGGAAATAGAAAAGGCGTGAACAAACGAACTGTTTGTTCACGCCTTGTGTGTTTAGTTCCAGAAAATTTGAACTTCACCGTCAGTGTGGAATGAATATTCGAAATCTGAGTTGTCCAAAATGTCAGCGACACCACTTTGAACGAGCGTGTTAAAAACTGAAATTGGCATTTCGTTTGCCAAAACAAGTTGTTCACGCAAAGCAGGGTTCTTACGGAAGTGGAATTGGTAGTGACCAATTACGACATCACGTACGAAGTCTTGCAAGTCGTGTAGATTAACCGTTGCTGATTCGAAACCAAAGTCGGCAACCGTTGCGATGATTTCCGTCAAACGCTTAGCGATAGCATCCTCGATTTGTGCACGTACGTCGGCGTGGGCAGCTTCAGGCTTCCAGTCGGCAGGGTGTGACAATTCTTGCTTGGCAATCAAGTTCGTGTTCGTCATAATGACATCCTCGTTTTTTATTTATTGAATGACCTAATAATACCAGATAACATGCTAATTTTGACAGTTCAAAGACAATGTTAGGTACAACTTAATGATATAATAAGACATCAGGTATATGAAGAGAAGGAGATTCGCATGGGACGCAAGCGACAAGTATCCGTGGCGGGTGTTGTGATTGCATTAGGTGTTTTTGCACTACAACAAACCGTACTAAAAGATAATAATGGTACGCAAGTAACGAAGACAAATTATGCACAATCAAGTGTTAAGTCTGATGAAAAAGTTAATTATGGTAGTACAGCAGATGAACACCCAAACGAGTCGTTGGCATCATCAGTTTTGACTGCCAATGTTGTTAAACAATTGGGTACAAATAGTGTTCGTTTTAATGGCAACGGTGCCTTCATTCTTAACAATAATAAAACTGATTTGAATGCTAAGGTTAGTTCAGCGCCATATGTACAATTGGCTAAGCAAGATTCATTAGGGCGTGCCGGGGTTGCCAATGCGTTACTAACAAAGGCTAGTCGCCAATATCAGTCACGTGATGAAACCGGGAATAGTCGCCAAATGCAACCGGTTGGCTGGCATCAACTGTCAATTGGTGGCAACTACAAGATGCTTTATAACCGAGGCCACTCAATTGGTTATGCCTTGGCTGGTAGTGTACGCGGCTTTGACGCTTCTGAAGCTAACCCACAAAACATTACAGCGCAAACGGCATGGGCGAACCAAGCGTCAAATGGTAATGACAGTAACACTGGTCAAAACTATTATGAGACACAAGTTCGACGCGCCCAAGATAACCGTAAGACGGTGCGCTACCGTGTAACGCCTGTTTATGACGGTGATAATTTGGTACCATCTGGTTCACATCTTGAAGCTAAGTCATCGGATGGATCACTTGAGTTTAATGTGTTCGTGCCTAACGTAGAGCCAGGTGTTGTCATTGATTACAGCACTGGCTATGCTAAGGTAGCTAAGTAACATGTAGAGAAAAAAGGCCGAGATGTTAAATCTCGGCCTTTTAGTATTAATGATGAACTTGGAGGGAATCGAACCCTCATCTCCGGAACCGGAATCCGACGTGATATCCATTACACTACAAGTCCAATACGTTGTTTAGTATAGCCCAATTGTTTTATGGTGTGCAATAGCATAAAAAAGATTAGGTTTAACCTTGCGTTTTGTTAAGTTTACCTTTAATATAATACCTATAAGACTGAAATAAACATTAAAAGCATAAACAAGAAAAAGGTGAAAATTATGGCATCATCAGAAGGTAAGGAGATTATGGGGCGAAACATTAAGCGCCTAATCAAGCAACGAGAAATTACAGCGGCCCGTTTGGCTGAAATCGTTGGTGTGTCAACGGCAACAATTTCTGATTGGTCAAACGGTAAGACATATCCACGTATTGATAAGATTGAAGCAATGGCTGAATACTTTGGCGTGTCAAAGTCAGACCTAGTTGAAGATCCAGATAAAGTCTCAACGGCCGTTGCAACTGATGAACCGGTCTTGATGGCTGCACACTGGGGCTTGGATATCTCAGGTTTGCCTGACGAAGATCGTCATCGTGTTATCGACCGTGCTAAGGCATATATTGAAGGATTGATTGCTGACTACGAGGACCGCAATGCGAAGTAATGATTACGATGATCTATTAATGCGCGTAGAGGATGATCTAACACAACACGGGTTAGAACCTATTATTCTAGATACGATGCCATTAAAAGAAAATTCGGGATTAGACGGGGTTGCTTATTTGAAAGGTGACAAAGCATACATCTTCATTGATCGTGAGCTAGATACTTTCGATAAGGCACGTACGTTAGTTGAAGAGTATCACCACGCTATTTCTGATTTAGGGGACCACTTGGACTATGACGCTGTCCGTGCCCATAATAATGAAGTTAACGCGCGTGAAGAAGTGATTGCTTACATGACTTCAGAGGAAGAGTTAATGCGTATTGCCCGCCAACACTCAGATGAACCTTTTGCAGCTTGGATGTTGGAAGAGCATTTGGGTTACCCGAGTGACTTCGCTGATGAGACGGTTAACTATTATCAGCGTCGCGGATTATTACCTGGCTAACATGTTGAAAGAAGGAAACAATTATGGCTTTACCATCTAACCAACGTAACGGTATGCATTTTCAATCAACGCTTTCCAATGTTTCAAAGGACAAGCAAAAAGCGGTTAAGTACGCGCAAAAAGTGGCAACCCGTCGCGACATGCTTGAAATCATTAATGCCTTTAATGCAGCCCACCCAATGGACCGTATTAGCTACCGTTAAATAAAACCTAACTTTAGGGTTGAAATTAGTTAAAACCTAATATATAATAAATTATGTCCTAAGCGATAGACGTTTAGGACTTTAATTAACACTATTAGTTAGGTTTAAATTAATCGCGGGAGGTAATGTTATGATTGCAGCATGGAATGGAGTATTTGTTTTGGGGCTTTTGATGGCGATTGCATGGTTGAGCTTAGTGACGTTAGCAACTGCGATTGATTTCATTTGGGATTTGCGAGGTGTGCACGTTCTGCGCGGATTAGGCCGTGTAGCACGTTATGCACTAGCTCGTATGAGCGGTGCCAACGCTAGTCAAGCTCACCGTATTGTTTTGCAAAAATAATCAACTTTTCTAACGCATCTGGTTCAGTGAGGCCAGGTGCGTTTTGTTTTGGGACCCGATGCGTTAAAAATTCACATTTTCTGGAATTTCGTCATAAATTACGCCAAATAAATCTAAAATGTCTTGCTATTCTTTTACAAGAGAGAAATGGAAGGCATGAATGTTATGAAAAAGTGGCAAAAGGTTGGTATGGCAGTTGTGACATTTATTGTCGCACTAGGCATGCAAGTAACAGCATACGGGGAAGAGACGAAAGTGTTTGATACAACAGCACAGACGTCTGCTGTGCCGATGGCGGATACGCCCGATAATGAAGAAATGTATACGGCATATACGACGGCCTTGGGGAAGGTCGATAGTATGCGTGATCGCTTTAAAGCGCAAGCTGATGTCGTAGATGCTTTGAAGAAGGCAACCCATCAATTGAGCGACCACCAAGGACAAATGGAGCAAGGCTTGTTATCTCTAGAACAAGCTGCTTACCAATATGTCGCTGACTACATCTTCTTGATTCACGAAATTCGTTTGCTAACGATTTTTGATAACGACCGCGATGGTTGGGAAGATCGTTTGAAGAGTGAAGAAGATCAACTACAAGAAAACCTACACGAGTTCCAGTCTTTGAACGATCCATTTACGTTGCAGCAAATGATCGGTATGGCAGACTTTGATTTAATTAGCGAAGCTTTGTCAGAGGAGGAAGTCGTTAAGGCTTCTTCAATTTCATTGGCTAGCCGTGACGAACGTTCATTGATTGATATGACAGGGACTTGGTTCTCAGTTATTGGAACAGTGACATTGCTTGTGATTTTGACGTTAATCGAATTGCACACGAGCTTCATGTCAACGACATTCCGCCGTACAAAGCGTCGTCTTGTAAATTCTATGAAAAAGTAACAAATGCCCAGGAACGAATCCTGGGCATTTTTGTTCTTAATCAAAGCAAAAGTGAGCTTTTTTTAAGCTAGTGGCGTATAATAAATATATCGGTTGGTTAGGAGTACTGATTTATTTCAGGACGAAAGATCGGCTCGGTTCGTAACAAATTTCATATTTGTTGCGATGTTGAAAGCGCGTTGTTACAACTGTTTGCGAAACTTTATACAAAGTCGTATAATAGACAACGTAAAAACGTTTACAAAGAATTTCTGGGAGGAATCTTAATAATGACTGTTAAGATTGGTATCAACGGTTTCGGCCGTATTGGTCGTTTGGCCTTCCGTCGCATCCTTGAGTTGAAGGATACTGCGGACGACATCGAAGTTGTTGCAATTAACGATTTGACTAACCCTGCTATGTTGGCATACTTGTTGAAGTATGACTCAACGCACGGTACTTTGAACGCTGAAGTTTCAGCTGACGAAGAAGGAATCATCGTTGATGGTAAGAAGATCCGCGTTTACGCTGAGCGTAACGCAGCTGACTTGAAGTGGGTTGCAAACGATGGTGTTGAAATCGTTTTGGAGTCTACTGGATTCTACACTTCAGCAGAAAAGTCACAAGCTCACTTGGATGCAGGTGCAAAGAAGGTCTTGATCTCAGCTCCAGCTGGAAACATCCCAACGGTTGTTTACGGAGTTAACCAAGACACTTTGACTTCAGATGATCACATCGTATCAGCTGGTTCATGCACGACGCAATCATTGGCTCCATTGGCTAACGCATTGGACAAGGAATTTGGTATCGAGATCGGTTTGATGACGACGGTTCACGCCTTCACTTCAACGCAAATGATCTTGGACGGTCCTAAGGGATCAAAGTTCCGTTCAAACCGTACTGCTTCAGCAAACACGATTCCTCACTCAACTGGTGCCGCTAAGGCTATCGGTTTGGTTGTTCCTTCTGTTGCTGGTAAGTTGGACGGTCACGCACAACGTGTTGGTGTTGTTGACGGTTCTGTTACTGAGTTGACGACTGTATTGTCAAAGACTGTAACTGCCGAAGAAGTTAACAACGCTGTTAAGAAGTATGTCAACGATTCATTTGGTGTAAACGAAGACGAAATCGTTTCATCAGACATCATCGGCGACACGCACGGTGCTGTATTTGACCCAACTTTGACTAAGGTCATCACTGTTGGTGACAAGCAATTGGTTCAAACTGCTGCATGGTACGACAACGAATACGGTTTCACTTCAAACATGATCCGTACGTTGTTGCACTTGGCAACTCTCTAATTGCTAGTTTCTAGTAGATAGAGTAAAAACAGGTGGTTTAGACATTCTGAACCACCTGTTTTTTGATATAATATAGGTATTGATTTTTATTAAAAGCAATCACACACAGAAAGAAGGACTTTTGCAATGGCTAAGTTGACTGTTGAAGACTTGGAATTGAAGGGTAAGAAGGTTTTGATGCGTGTTGACTTTAACGTTCCTTTGAAGGAAGAGAACGGTGAAGTTGTTGTCTCAAACGACAACCGTATCGTAGCTGCATTGCCAACTATTAAGTACGTTTTGGATAACGGCGGACGCGCTATCTTGTTCTCACACTTGGGACGTATCAAGAGTGAAGATGACAAGAAGGGCTTGTCAATGAAGCCTGTTGCACAACGTTTGGCTGACTTGTTGGGTCAACCTGTTACTTTTGTTCCTGCTACTGAAGGTAAGGAATTGGAAGACGCAATCGCTGGTTTGGAAGATGGTCAAGTTTTGATCTTCGAGAACACGCGTTTCGAAGACGTTGTTAACGGTGAAGAAGTTAAGCGTGAGTCAAAGAACGATCCTGAGCTTGGTAAGTACTGGGCTTCATTGGGTGACGTCTTTGTTAACGATGCCTTTGGTACGGCTCACCGTGCCCACGCTTCAAACGTTGGTATTGCTTCAAACATCGCACAAACTGCTGCAGGATTCTTGATGGAAAAGGAAATCAAGTTCTTGGGTGGTGCCGTTGAAAAACCAGAGCGTCCATTCGTTGCTATCATCGGTGGTGCTAAGGTTTCAGACAAGATCACGATTATCGAGAACTTGTTGAAGAAGGCTGACAAGGTTATCGTTGGTGGTGGAATGGCATTTACGTTCGACGCAGCTAACGGTAAGGCTATCGGTAACTCATTGTTTGAAGAAGACAAGGTTGCCTTGGCTAAGCAATTGATCGAAGAAGCTGGCGACAAGTTGGTATTGCCTGTTGACGCCGTAGCAGCTGACAAGTTTGCTAACGATGCTGACACGTACATTGCTGAAGATGGTATCAAGGACGGTTACATGGGTCTTGATGCTGGTCCTAAGTCAATCGAATTGTTCAAGTCAGTTTTGTCAGACGCAAAGACGGTTGTTTGGAACGGACCTATGGGTGTGTTCGAAATGCCTAACTTTGCTAAGGGAACTTTGGCTATCGGTGAAGAATTGGTTAAGGTAACTAAGGAGAACGGTGCAACGACTATCGTTGGTGGTGGTGACTCAACTGCCGCTGTTCAACAACTTGGTGTTGCTGACCAATTGAGCCACATCTCAACTGGTGGTGGTGCTTCATTGGAGTACTTGGAAGGTAAGACTTTGCCAGGTATCGCAGCTATTTCTGAAAAGTAATTTTGTCTCGACAAAATTACAAATCAGGCAACCACCTTTGAATCAATCGGGTGTTGCGTGAAAAGTAATCGAAGCTCGCTTCGAGTACAAATCAGCTAATTAGTTGAATAAATAAAACCGCTTAATTCACATTGTGAATTAAGCGGTTTTTTGTGTTTAGTGGGTTAGTACAGGTAGAATGTAGGTCATCCAAAGCCAGCTAAGTGGCATGACGATGATCATTGAAGGAATCATATCTGCAGTGGGGAACATCTTAACCTTAATCATGCGGAAGCCAGTGGCTAGCATCAGCACACCACCAACAGCCTTGAAGTCTGTAATCATGGCTGGGTTCGTCAGTGGGTAAATGAACCCAGCTAGCAAGAATAGAATAAAGAAGAAAATAAATTGTGGTACGGCGATTACTGAAACCACAAAGCCAAGGTTAGCTGCAAAAATCGTAGCCGTGAAGAAGTCCAAAATTGACTTAGAAATCAAAATTGTCGCGTCACCCGTCATACCGTTAACCAAAGAACCATAGATACCAGTTCCTGAGGCAGTGAATAGGACGATGACCGTCAACAAGGTTGCCATGAATTCATCTTCAGGCATACTTGATTTCATTGGGATAACGCGAGCGATTTGGCGTTGCATAAAGCCAGCACCACGGTTAACCAGTTGACCAACGTGGAAAATCAAACCAAGTGATGTCCCAAGAATCAAAGCAAAGATGACTGGCGCCATGTTCTTAGTTGGCGCAATGGCGATGACACCCATTGTCATTGAGGCGACGCCGAAAATCATGTTAATTTCATTTTTAAACTTGTCCGAAATACGGTTGCCGAAAAGGCCACCGACGATACCGCCAGCTAAAACGGACAAAGCATTAATAATAATACCAGTAGGCATATTCATATTTTCTATTACCTCCATAAAGTAGACTGGAAATATCGGAGGTTTTAAACCTCCGATGTGACCAAGTCGCCCTTATCAGGGGCGTCCTTGGTCTTTACTCATGGCTAAAGCCATGGGTTTTAGACCAATAGCAGCCGTGATAAAACGCGATATTTCTATCTTACGCTTGATAAGTAAACGCAACAAATCCAAAAATGTGATAAACTATTCCAAAGAGTAATATTTAAGAGGACGTATTATGGATATCCATAAGTTTGAGGTATTTTTAGATTTGGCGAAAACGCTAAGTTATACCGAGACTGCCGAGCGTTTATTTACAACGCAAGGTAACATCTCAAAACAAATCTTGGCGCTAGAAAAAGAATTGGATACAAAGCTGTTTGAGCGTAGCCACCGGACCATCAAGTTAACTGAGGCCGGGGGCATTACTGCTATTTATGCAGCTAAAATTATGTCCGAATATGATGCGATGTTGCGCACGCTTAATCAGCACGCGGCGGAATCGGAGAATACCCTAACGATTCATGCGATTCCATCAGTTTCCAATTATCGTGGGTTTGAGTTAATCGCAGCATTTCATCATAAGTATCCCGAAATATCACTGCACCTATCTGAAGTTGATCACGGCGTTATTACTCAGTCGTTGGACAATGGGAAAGCGGATGTCGTATTTGGTCGTGATTTCGGGGATATTAATGAGAAGTACGAAACAATCGTGACGGATAAGGATCAGTTCGTTTGCGTTGTACCAAAAGACCATCCGTTGGCTGACGCGACCCAGGTTAAAATCAGCGATTTGCAAGATGAAGAATTCTTGTTGCTAGGGCGTGAAACAACGATTTATAACCGCGTGATGACGATGGCCCGTACGGCTGGCTTCGAGCCGAAAGTGGCCTACGAAGGGCAACGTATTGATATCATTTTGAACATGATTGCTAACGGCATGGGCGTCTCAATCATGATGGAAAAGAGCGTTGATATGTCAGCTAACCCTGATATCATCAAGCGTCCGATTAACCTCAATGATGTGAGTCAATTAGCCTTTATGCGTAAGAATACAGCGCAACATTCAAAGGCGAGCGAACTCTTCTGGGAGTTTGTTGGTCAGAACAAGTAAACATAATCAAAGCTCATGGTGCGGCCATGAGCTTTTTCTTTTATTATCCGAAAAAGGCGAGTAAACTAACGTTGTCAAACAGAACGTGAGGAATGATTATGTTTCGAATAGGAAAACGATATTTACAACCCATTCCGGTCATACTGGCGGTGTTGTTTTTAATGGTTCAAGTATCGGCGGATTTGTCATTGCCGACAATTACGTCGAACATTATTAATAAAGGAATTGCCCAAAACGATATCGACTACATCTGGCGTATGGGTGGCATCATGTTGCTGATTGCCATTGCCGGATGGTCAGGGGCTGCGTTGAATGTGTTCTTTGCGGCGACTCAGAGTCAACGTTTGGGGATGAAGTTGCGTAGTTCGTTATTCCGCAAGGTCACGTTTATGGATGCGAAAAACGTCGATAAGTTTGGAAACGCAACGTTGATTACGCGAACGACGAATGACGTCACACAAATTCAAAACGTGTTCCAAACGGTCTTGCGTATGATGTTGATGTCACCACTTTTGTTTGTGGGTGCTTCCATCATGGCATGGCGTTTGGATCATCGTTTAACGATGGTTTTCGCAGTGGCGTTGCCAGTTTTGGCCCTCGCTGTGTTTATCAATATGCGCATCTCGGTACCGCGTTTTAAGACGATGCAAAAGAAGGTTGATAAAATCAATCTGATTTTCCAGCAGGGACTGACTGGTGTGCGCGTTATCCGTGCGTTTGATCGTGATGACTACGAGGTTGATAAATTTAAAGAGGCCAACTATGATTTGACGCACACAGCACGTGTTGTCTTTACAACAGTTGCGATGATGATGCCAGTGATGACGATTATTTTGTCATTCACTAACGTTGGGATTGTCTGGTTGGGGGCCAAGTTGATTGGTGCTGACCTGATGCCAATGGGAAACTTGGTGGCATTTTTGACGTACGCGACCCAAATTTTGATGAGTTTTATGCAACTATCAATGGTGATTGTTATGGTGCCACGTGCCCAAGCGTCAGCAGACCGTATTAATGAAGTCTTGGACTCAGCTGACACGATTACGGATGCTGATAAAACGGTGGCATTGCCTGAGGGACCAGCATCGTTGGCGTTTGAAGATGTGTCATATCGATTTGAAGGTGCTGAGCGACCGGCTTTGAGTCATATCACCGCGCAAGCAACAGCGGGGCAAACGATGGCGATTATCGGTGGAACCGGCTCAGGTAAGTCGACGCTGGTTAACTTGATTCCGCGTTTGCTTGATGCAACCAGTGGTCACGTTGAACTATCAGGGGTTGATGTCAAAAAGCTTTCCCAACACGATTTGCACGAGGCGGTATCAATTACCCAACAGAAAGCGACATTGTTCACTGGAACGGTCCGCTCAAACATGACGTTCGGGATGCCATATGCGACGGACGAACAAATCTGGGATGCCTTGAAAATTGCGCAAGCGGATGATTTTATTCAAGAACAAGGTGGCTTGGATATGACGGTTGAGCAGGGCGGGGCTAACTTCTCAGGAGGTCAGCGTCAACGTTTGGCGATTGCCCGTACTTTGATTAAAGACGAAGGTTTATGTGTTTGATGATTCGTTCTCAGCGCTAGACTTTGCCACGGATGCCCGTTTGCGGGCTGCTATTAATGTGGACGAACGTTTGGCACCGGCAATCAATGTAATTGTTGCCCAACGAATTGCGACGGTTATGAATGCCGACGTCATTGTGGTGCTAGACAATGGCGAATTAGCCGGCGTTGGCTCTCACCAAGAGCTAGCCAAGACTTGCCCAGCATATCAAGAAATTATGCGGAGCCAATTGTCTGAAGCGGATTTGAAGGAGGTCGGGATTCATGCGTAGTTATACTAGTGGCGGCCGCAGTGGTGGCCGTGGCGGCATGGGACGACCTGTCGAAAAAGCCGTTAATTTCTGGCCAACTGTCATTCGCTTGTTTAAGTACTTGCGTAAGGATCGTGCCGGCGTTATCTTCTCGTTGATTATCGCAGCGGTATCAGTTGTGTTGTCAGTCCGTGCGCCAAAGGTTTTGGGTGAAGCGACAACCGTTATATTTAATGACGTGACACGCTCAGTGAAAATGCATACCGGCATTCACATTAACATGGATAAGGTTTTCCAAATCTTGGTGTTCGTGTCGATTTTGTATGTACTGAGTGCGATTTTCTCAATCACGCAGCAATGGATTATGACCCGGATTGCGCAACGCACGGTCTATCAATTGCGTCAAGATTTCAAAGTGAAAATGACGAAGTTGCCGGTGTCGTATTATGATACCCACCAAAACGGGGACATCATGTCACGTGTTGTTAACGACATGGATAATATCTCAGGAACGCTAAATCAGTCACTGATTCAGTTGGTGACATCAGCTTTGACATTCGTCGGTGTTATTTACTTTATGCTGACAATTAGCTGGCAATTGTCATTGGTCGCATTTGCAACAGTTCCAATTTCATTGTTAATTGTGCGAACAATTGCGCCATTGTCACAGCGTTTCTTTGCTCGTCAGCAGGCGTCACTTGGTTTGTTGAATGACCAAGTTGAAGAAACGTTTGCGGGCCACACGGTGGTGAAGACGTTTAACCAAGAAAAGAACGTCATGGTTGATTTTGATGCACAAAACGAAACGTATTATAAGTCAGCATGGAAAGCACAATTCGTTTCGACGTTGATTTTCCCATCGATGCGTTTCGTCAATAATTTGGATTACCTGGCGATGGCTGTAATTGGTGGTATTAAGGTGGCGTCAGGAACGGTCAGCTTGGGTGATGTCCAAGCGATGTTGCAGTATACGAATCAGTTTAGTCAGCCAATCACCCAAATTGCCAACTTAACGAATACGATTCAAGCGACAGTGGCCTCAGCTGAGCGTATTTTTGAAGTTCTGGATGAGCCAGAGATGGATAATCCAGAACCAGTCGAACCGATTGAAACGGACGACTTGGTGACCTTTGAAAACGTGGCCTTTAGTTATGTGCCTGATCAGCCACTGATGACCGATTATAATATGTCGGTGAAGCCGGGTGAGATGGTTGCGATTGTAGGGCCGACCGGGGCAGGTAAGTCGACGATGATTAACCTGTTGGAGCGTTTTTATGACACGACGTCAGGGACAATTCGTCTGCGTGGCTTAGATACTAAGTCAATGAGTCGCCAGTCCTTGCGTCATCACTTTGCGATGGTGCTCCAGGAAACGTGGTTGTTCTCAGGCACGATTATGGACAATTTGCGTTATGGTCGTTTGGATGCGACGGATGACTTTATCTACGAAGCAGCCAAGATGGCCCACGCAGACGATTTCATTAAGACGCTACCCGATGGTTATGATACGGTGCTGAATGAAGAAGCAACCAACATTTCACAAGGTCAGCGTCAATTGCTAACGATTGCGCGTGCATTCGTTGCTGATCCGGAAATTTTGATTTTGGATGAAGCGACGAGTTCAGTTGATACGCGTACGGAACGGATGATTCAAGACGCGATGGCCCGTTTGATGGCTGGCCGTACCAGCTTCGTTGTGGCTCACCGTCTATCAACGATTCGTTACGCGGACCAGATTTTGGTAATGGAACACGGTAATATCGTTGAACGTGGTAAGCATGACGACTTGTTAGCTGCAAATGGCGCTTATGCAAAGTTGTATAATTCGCAATTTGCTGAAAATGTTGGCTAACATCATGTTAAGATTTCGATGAAAATGTAACCAGTGCGTGATGGCACTGGTTTTTTTGTCGATTGTACTGCTACAATAGACGTACGATTGTGAGTAGGTAGGAAAGTGGGGATTAGCAAATGATTGAACATTGGATAAACACTGCGCTAATCGTCTTGTTAATCGCGAATACGTTAGGAGCGATTGTCACGGTTTTCCGTGATCGAAACCGTGATATTACGACGGTTTGGGCGTGGATGCTGGTGCTGTTATTGTTCCCAGTTTTTGGTTTTGCGTTCTATTTCTTCTTTGGGCGTAAGTTATCAAATAAGCGTATTTTTGACATTCGAACGCAACGTGTCATGGGTATTGACCGCATTGCGAAGAAGCAAAAGAAGCAAATGGCACACATTGCCACAGCCGATTATCAAGAGGAACAGACGTTTGTTCGTTTGTTTCTGAATAATGAACAAGCGATTTTTACAAATGAAAATCATGTCTCAGTTATCACGGATGGTAAAGACAAATTTGCGCAATTGTTTGCGGATATCGAACAAGCCAAGCATCACGTGAATGTTGAGTACTATACGATTTATGATGATGAAATCGGAAATCAACTAGTTGATTTGTTGACGAAGAAAGCAGCTGAAGGTGTGCGTGTTCGTGTCATTTATGACATGTGGGGGTCAGGTGGTCGCCACAAGAAGATGTTCAAGCGCTTGCATGACGCTGGTGGCCAAATTGAAACATTTTTGATTCATGATTGGCAGCCTTTTTCATTCCGCGTGAACAATCATGATCACCGCAAGCTAGTGATTATCGACGGTAATATCGGTTACATTGGTGGCTTTAACGTGGGTGATCAATATCTGGGCAAGAAAAAGAAGTTTGGATACTGGCGTGATACGCATTTGCGTGTTGAAGGTGACGCAGTATTGGCGATGCAAAGTCGCTTCTTCATGGATTGGAATGCAACGACAACTGAAGAAAAGTTGCAGTTCAGTGATGATTATTTCCCAGATAGTACGCAAGCCGGGGATGTTGCGATGCAGATTGTATCATCAGGACCAGAGTCAGATTCAAAGCAAATTTATCAAGGGTACTTGCATATGATTGCGATAGCTCGTGAAAGTATCACGATTCAATCGCCATACTTTATTCCGAACCAAGCGATTATGGATGTGCTATCTGTGGCCGCTCGTTCAGGGGTGAAGGTGCGCATCATGATTCCAAGTATGCCGGATCACCCGTTTGTCTATCGTGCGACGGAATACTATGCGCGTGCGATGGTCCGAGCGGGCGCCGAAGTTTATACGTATGACAAGGGATTCTTGCATGCTAAGACATTGGTGATTGACGATAAGATTGTTTCGGTCGGTAGTGCCAACATGGATATTCGTTCATTCGCTTTGAACTTTGAAGTGAATGCCTTTATGTACAGCCGTCGATTGGCTGCGGAAATGAATCAGATTTTTGAAAAGGATTTGCGGGTTTCAACGCGCTTGACCCGTCAATACTTCGATAACCAATCAGGATGGCGTAAGTTTAAGCAAATGTTCTCACGTTTGCTGACGCCAATTTTGTAAACAAAAACACGGCAATTTTGCCGTGTTTTTTCACTATAGAAGCGTATAATACAGGGTATTAACGGATAAGATAACGAGGCAATGAAAATGGAATTTCGAACATTAGCAAATGGGGTAAAGATGCCGGTACTTGGGTACGGTGTTGCGCAAGTGCAAGGCGCTGACGCTACCCAAGCAGTAAAGGATGCCATTGCGACCGGCTATCGCATGATTGATACAGCTGTGATTTATGACAATGAAGGCGATATTGGTCGCGCAATTGCCGAAAGTGATGTTGACCGTCGTGACTTGTTTTTGACAACCAAGGTTTGGGTGCAAGACATGAGCTACGAGGGAGCAAAGGCTTCTGTCGCACGTTCATTAGAATTGCTGGGAACTGATTACTTGGATTTGGTGTTGTTGCACCACCCAATTGGGGACATCTGGGGTGCTTGGCGTGCGCTAGAAGAAGATTATAAAGCCGGTCGTATTCGTGCAATTGGTGTGTCGAACTTCTCGCCAGCGTTGATGACGCAATTTGTGGCATTGAACGACATCGCGCCAATGGTGAACCAAATTGAAAACCATCCTTTCCACCAACAAGCAGATAAGGTGTCGTACTTCCAAGAACAAGGCATCTTGGTTGAAGCGTGGGCACCGTTTGCGGAGGGGATGCATGATGTATTCCATTCACCAATTTTGACTAAGATTGCTGAGAACCACGGTAAAGAAGTGGGTCACGTTATTTTGCGTTGGTTGCTTCAACGAGGTATTAGCACAATTCCAAAGTCAATGAAGCCAGCGCGAATGGCCTCTAATTTGGATGTATTTGATTTTGAATTAACAGACGACGAAATGGCACAAATTGCCACGATGAATACGGGTGAAACTTTGTTTGGCGGATCAGATGATCCCGATGTTGCCCATGTGCAAAAGATGTTGAATTGGACCGTAACACACTAGGAGAAGTAGTATGTGGTTTTTGATTATTTTGATTTTGGTCGGACTGTTTGTGTACACGCAATCACGCAAGGCACGTCACGACCATGAAATGCGTAACAAGGCACAAGTCTTGGAAGGCGAATTCAAGGACGTGACCAAGAAGTAAGGTGAAAGGGGCTAATCTACGCGGATTGATCTCTTTTTACTATCGTCAGGCACCGAAATACCCTGTATAATGGTAGGGACAGAAAAATTAGACAGAATAGGAGCGCGATAAATAATGGACATTCAAGAAATGAAGGCGCGCCAATCTCACATTCGTAACTTTAGTATTGTGGCTCACATTGACCACGGTAAGTCGACGATTTCAGATCGTATTCTGGAAGCAACGCACACGGTTACTGAACGTGAGATGCAAAATCAATTGCTCGACACGATGGATTTGGAACGTGAACGTGGTATCACGATTAAGATGAATGCGGTTGAAGTTCACTACAAGGCGAACGACGGCGAGACGTACATCTTCCACTTGGTTGATACACCAGGTCACGTCGACTTCTCTTATGAAGTGTCTCGTTCATTGGCTGCGGCTGATGGTGCGATTTTGGTTGTTGACGCCGCCCAAGGTGTTGAAGCCCAAACGTTGGCAAACGTTTACTTGGCGTTGGAAAACGATTTGGAAATCTTGCCATTGATCAACAAGATTGACTTACCAGCCGCTGATCCAGAGGCTGTTCGTGCTGAAATCGAAGATGTGATCGGTATTGATGCATCTGAAGCCGTTTTGGCATCAGCTAAGCAAGGTATTGGTATTCCAGAATTGCTTGAGCAAATCGTGGCGAAGATTCCTGCACCAGAGGGTGATTTGGAAGCACCATTGCAAGCGTTGATTTTTGACTCAGCCTACGATTCGTACAAGGGTGTTATTTTGACCGTTCGTGTGAAGGAAGGGGTTATGAAGCCGGGTGATAAGATTCGCTTCATGAACTCAGGTGCTGAATACGAAATCACAGAAGTTGGTGTGAACTCACCACACCCTGTGAAGCGTGATTTCTTGATGGCTGGTGATATTGGTTATGTTGCTGCCTCAATCAAGAACATTCGTGACGCACGCCCTGGTGATACGATTACGTCAGTTAAGAACCCAGCAGCTGAAGCGTTGCCAGGTTACCAACCAATGACGCCGATGGTTTACTCAGGTTTGTACCCAACGGATAACTCAAAGTACAACGACTTGCGTGAAGCGCTTGAAAAGTTGCAATTGAACGATGCGTCATTGGAATTTGAGCCTGAGACGTCACAAGCATTGGGATTTGGTTTCCGTACTGGATTCTTGGGCTTGTTGCACATGGACGTTGTGCAAGAGCGTCTTGAACGTGAATTCGATATGGAATTGATTACGACGGCACCATCTGTAACGTACCACGCGTACACGACGGACGGTGAAATGGTTGAAGTGGCTAACCCATCAGAGTTGCCTGAAGCCAGTGCCATCAAGTGGATTGAAGAACCATACGTACACGCACAAATCATGGTGCCTAACGAATACGTTGGGGCAGTTATGGAATTGGCACAACAAAAGCGTGGTGAATTCGATACGATGGATTACTTGGACCAAAACCGCGTTAACGTGAAGTACTACATTCCGTTGTCAGAAATTATCTTTGACTTCTTCGATAAGTTGAAGTCAAACACGCGTGGTTACGCTTCATTGGACTACGAGATTTCAGGATACCGCAAGTCTGACTTGGTTAAGATTGATATCTTGTTGAACGGTGATAAGGTCGATGCCTTGAGCTTTATCGTGCACAAGGACTTTGCTCAAGAACGTTCACGTATTATTACGGCTAAGTTGAAGCAAATCATCCCACGTCGTAACTTTGAAATTCCAGTGCAAGCTGCAATCGGTTCAAAGATTGTCTCACGTTCAACGATTAAGGCGTACCGTAAGGACGTTACCTCAAAGATTCACACGGGTGACCCTGACCGTCGTGCCAAGTTGTTGGATAAGCAAAAGCGTGGAAAGAAGCGCATGAAGGCGGTTGGTACGGTTGATGTGCCACAAGAAGCCTTTATGGCTGTGCTTAAGGCTGAAGATGATACAGAATTCGCAAAGGGTGCTAATCACTAATTGTGAATATTCTGCAAATTTCTTTGGTTGAGAGACTACCATTCTCTTCGAAGTTATGGTATTATATTCAGGTTAAATAAACTGACTCTGGTACGCAATGTACTAGGGCGATAAGGAGAAACACGATGAAGGCTGATATTCACCCAGATTACCACCAAGTGGTTTTCGTTGATTCAACTACTGGTTACAAGCTTTTGACTGGTTCAACTCGTACTTCAAACGAGACGATCGAGTTCGAAGGTGCTACGTACCCAATGATCCGTGTTGAAGTTACGTCAGATTCACACCCATTCTACACTGGTAAGCAAAAGTTTACTACTGCCGATGGTGCGGTCGACAAGTTCAACAAGAAGTACGGTTTGGCTTAATTTTAAGCGATTCAATACTGAAAAAACACTCAACCTTGGTTGGGTGTTTTTTTGTATTTACTACTTAATGACTGGGAACTGTATAATAGGGATAATTAAAAAATCTAACTAACTAATCATCTCAAGCAAAAACTAAAGGAATCCAATATGACGCCAATTGAACAAGTTGCTCAGAAGCTTAAATCGTTAGGTATTGGTTACACAAGTGTTGAACATCCGCCAGTTTTCACCACTGAAGAAGCTGATAAATTGATTGACGGATATGCGGGAACGCGTACAAAGACGCTGCTCCTTAATAACAGTAATAAAACCGAGTATTATTTAGTCGTTATGTCTGATGGTGCGCGACTGGATTTGAAGAAATTCCAATCAACAGTCCAGTCGACACGGCTTAGCATGGCGTCACCAGAACGACTAAAACTCAAACTTGGTGTGACACCTGGGAGTGTATCTATCTTTGGGTTACTGAATAATGTTGATCATGATGTTCATGTCTATTTTGATAAGCAAATAATTTCAACGGAAACGCTCGTTTTTCACCCTAATGACAACACACAAACGTGGTTTATCAAAACTGGCGATGTTATGAAATTCGTACAAGAAATGGGCTTTGAACCAAGCATTGTTGCTTTATAACTTAAGAAAGAGAAGTAATATGAAGTTTGAAATTAATCACGTCGTCGATAACATTTTGGCGGAGCACGAAGATCCCTATGTGGGCTACCAAATTAGTGGGCAGGGGACGACTGAGAGTGCTGAGAAGTTTTTCAACCGTGAATTGATGACTGAGATTCGTCCATTGGTCGACGAATTGAATGATGATTTAGATGGCACTGGTGTGTTTGAGTTGCACACGGTTCAAGTCTCATACAATGGGGATGAGTTGGAATTGCGTTTCAAGGTGCCGGTTGATCTGACTGAAACAGCGAGCTACTTTAACGAACTAGATGATGGTGAAGAACGCATTGCATCGATTCCAACCACATCAGCAATTCAACTTGCACCACGTACACGTGATGAACAAATGCTATACACGGTTGTTGAGCACCGTTTGCAAAGCCGCAAGCGTCGTGTTGTCATGGTAGGTGTTAATCTATCTGATATGGCCGAATTCCTAATGACGATTCCAATGAACTTGGCAAAATCATATGATGACGCGCTAGTGCGTGGGCAAATCGGGCGTCGATAATAGACTATATACTGAAAAAATCCAACTTTGCGGTTGGATTTTTTTGTGCTGTTTAAAGTGCTTCTTGTCACAAACTTAAAATAAGCTATATACTATAAACTTGTTTAATAACAAAGTCTTTTTAAGGAGTAAAATATGGACTTTAAAAGTGGTTTTTTATCAAAACGATGGGTGCAAGTTTTGATAGTTCTTATTGGGTTGGGAATCCTATTTAGGTTAGGTGTTTTTGGAGTGTTAATCTCACTAGCAGTATTAGGATATGCTGGTTATAGCATGTTCCAAACATACAAAACGTCGGGTAAGACGGCATTTACTAAAAAACAATGGATGTTGCTTGCTGGTGGAGTTTTGGTGTTCCTTTTAACGTTATCAAATATGGGAAATACTAGCGTCAAGGAAGCTAATCAGGCTAAGTCTGAAAGCACGCAAATTTCAACTTCTTCTAGCAAGGAAGCGGGAAAAGCGAAGTCAGCTACTAAGGAGTCAACGCAAAAAGTTGAATCTGCCAATGCGAGCCAGAAATCGGCATTGGAAAGCAGTAATGCAGCGTCTCAAAGTCAAGCCAAGGCTGATAGCGAGGCGAAAGCCAGTTCTGCTGCTGAAAAATTAGCTGGTATGAATTATGGTTCGTATACGGGGCAAATGTTTGTAGATCAATTAAAGTCTGCAGGTGTTTCGAATATCAAGATTGAAGATATTGAGTTTTCAACCGATGATTCTGGTGCGGTATACACCTATCCAGCACCGAAAGCTGGAGAAGGGGAATATTACGATGTGTTTGTTGAGCCATCCGGAAATGTTAAACCGCTGTATGACCCTTTCTATAAGAAAAAAGCTAAGAAGATGGTACTAGATAATATTTCATATGTTGAATCTGCTGCGAATTATTATTTTGAGCAAAATGGCTATACCTTAATTGGACACAGTATCATCGGCGGAACCAATGCGAGTTATGATCAAGATACAGGAGAATTTTCCGCGGATTTCACTGATGCTGAAGTACGATTTGGTGGCGTTAAGCACAAACACCAACTTGTCACTGTTGCTTTTAAATTGAAGGATAATAAATTTAATACTGACATGCCTAATGGTGGTGTAGAACTTGTAAAAATCGAATTAAATGGAACACAAGTATATTAGAATATCTTATCAATAGATAGAAGAACCACAAATTGGATTGTGCCAATTTGTGGTTCTTTTCTATCTATAACGAATTAAACTGTGGAAGCCTTCCTTAGAACCGAAGACACCTTGGCCTTGAACGGTTGTATGGGTGATATCGAGAATTTCATAGCCGTCATCTTGCATACGTGACAAGATTAAATCGATTTGGTTCGTGTATTGCGTTTCAACACCGAATACCTGATTAATGAATTTGCTGAAAGAGGTAATCATAATGACGTGAATCTTGCCATCTTTTTCAGCCAGATATTTTTGAACCTCACGCTCATAAAGCGAGTCAGCGGCTAGTTTGTTTGATGAATCGAAAAAGCCCATCGTGTTGTACTCCTTAAGTGAAATGGTTATGTTGTTTAAATTTTACGATGCTATGTTGGTTAGATGCAATCAGAAACGGTTCATAAGTTGAATATATACAATTTGTAATGCATATACCGCAAAAACATGCACGAATATTCAAAAAAGAGTGCAAAAAAATACATTGATGTGCTATGATATTATTCGTTGTCAAAAGGGTTTGCCTTTTGGCTGATGAATAAAAAGAGAATAAAAGAGAAAATGAATTTGTATATGATAGCAAATTTATTCAGAGGAGGGGCAGCGCATGGCAGACAAAAACGCCGCGCCTGATTCGCTAAATCGCGGGTTATCTAAGCGTCACGTGACGATGATCGCGATTGGTGGAACAATTGGAACAGGATTGTTCTTGGGAGCCGGAGACTCAATCAGTCTGACGGGACCATCAATCCTATTTGTTTACTTACTAACAGGAATCTTCCTATATATTATGATGCGTGCCATCGGTGAGTTGCTTTACGCCGATCCGGACAACAATTCATTTGTGGCCTTTGTGTCAAAGTACTTAGGTCCGGGTGCCGGGCACTTCGTAGGTTGGTCATACTGGATTACATTGATTTTGCCAGCCATGGCGGAGTTGACGGCCATCGGGTTATACGTCCAATACTGGTTACCAAATGTGCCAGCGTGGTTAATCGAAATTATCGTGATGATCCTGTTGGTGGGGGTTAACCTGTTCGCGGTTAACTTCTTCGGTGAAGCAGAGTTTTGGTTCTCATCAATCAAGATTATTGCCATCCTAGGTATTATCGCAACGGGAATTATTATGATGTTGACTGGCTTCAATGCACCAGGAGCACATGGTGGACCAGTTTCACTAGGTAATATTACGCACAACTTCAAGTTCTTCCCAAATGGTGGGATGAGCTTCATGCAAGCATTCCCAATGGTCTTCTTCGCGTTCGTTGGAATTGAATTCGTTGGTTTGATGTCAGCGGAAACAAAGAACCCACGCGAGGTGATGCCAAAGGTTATCAACACGGTGCTATTCCGTATCTTGATTTTTTACGTGGGTGCCTTGGCAATTATCATGTCAATTTATGATTGGCATTACTTGCCATCAAACCAAAGCCCATTCGTGTTTATCTTTAAGTTGATCGGTATTCACTGGGCAGCAGCGTTGTTGAACTTCGTGGTTTTGACAGCAGCGATGTCAGCCTTGAATACGTTGATTTACTCAGCTGGGCGAGATGTTTACGCGTTGGCTTTGGAAAACACAGGGAAGTGGCAATCATACTTCAAGGTGCTATCAATGAAGGCAATCCCATCACGTGCGGTATTGTTCTCAGCAATCTTGATTATGTTGACGCCAATTATCAACGCATTGCCAATCTTTGAATCAGCATTTAACTTCTTCGCATCAGCTACGGCGGCGATTACGTTGGTTATCTACAGCTTGATTATGTTGGCCCACCGCAAGTATCGCGCTAGTGCAGACTACATTGAAGATGGCTTCAAGATGCCTTTCTACAAGATTGCTAGTCCATTGACGCTCGCATTCTTCTTGTTCATCTTCGGAACCCTGTTCTTGGACAAGACCGATATGATTGCAGCCTTTGGTGGTATCGCCTGGACGATTGGTTACGGTTGGTACAGCCACAAGAAGTATGGCATGAAATTTTAAAAACGATTAAACTCACTGACTTTGGTTGGTGAGTTTTTTCTGGTTTGTTTTTATATTAAAATTCAATTAGAATAAAGAAACGACTAAAAACGGAGGTTATGAGATGACGGACTCATACACAGGTGCGGATTTACGTGCGCTATTGAAAGAACAAGCCTTGCTGGAAGAAACGATGGCTTTGGCCAGCTGGGATCAACTAACGGGGATGCCGAAGGATTCAGGTGAATTCCGTGCGGAACTACAAAGTTATCTAACAGAGAAGTATTTGGGCGTTTCAACTGGTGACCAAGCCAAAGCGTTGGTGGCTTACTTTGATGAACACGCTGCAGAACTTTCTGATGATGAACAAGCTTTGTTTGCGAAGTTTAAGGAAGATTATGAGCGTGATGCGGTTGTGCCAGCTGACGAGTACATTGCTTTTAACAAGTTGAGCTCATCAGCGCAAGACGCCTGGTCAGAGGCACGTGAGCAAGATGATTACAGCATCTACGCACCATACCTCCAACAATTGATTGCTATGAAGCGCAAGTTTATCACGTACTGGCACAAGGATGAGGCCACACCATATGATGTGTTGCTGAACCAATTTGAGCCTGGCTTGACTGTTGAAAAGTTGGACGCAGTCTTTAACGAAGTGAAGGCGGGCGTAGTGGCCTTGCGTAATCGTTTAGCAACTGAAGGAACTGAGCCAGATGACAGTTTCCTCCATCGTGATGTGGCGATTGCTGATCAACGTGAGTATGTTTGGGATGCCGCGGTTCGCTTGGGGTACGATCCAAACAAGGGACGTTTGGACGATACAATTCACCCATTTATGCAAGATTTGAACCGCAATGATGCTCGTATTACAACGCGTTGGGCAACCGATGATTTCCAGATGGCGGTGTTGGGGATTTTGCACGAAGCAGGGCACGGTTTGTTTGCACAAAGCGTGGCGCCAAAGTGGGATTACACACCATTTAACAAAGCCATTGCGATGAGTATTCATGAGTCACAGTCACTCTTTAATGAAGTGGTCATTGGTCGTTCAGAAGCCTTTTTGCGCCATGATTACCCAATTATGCAAGCAGCCTTCCACGGTGTCCTAGATGATGTAGATTTTGAAACGTTCTACAAGGGTTGGATGAAGACACAAGCCAGTTTGATTCGTACGGAAGCTGATCCATTGACATATCCATTGCACATCATCATCCGCTATGAAATTGAGAAGGCCATCTTCAATGATGACATCGATGTTGAAACGTTGCCTGAGTTGTGGAATGCCAAGTATGAAGAGTATCTTGGTATTCGTCCACCGTCAGATTTGACGGGAATCCTACAAGATATCCACTGGGCTGGGGGCGACTTTGGTTACTTCCCATCATATGCATTGGGTCACTTGTATGCTGCGCAACTCCGTCACGAGATGGCGAAGACGTTGGATATTGATGCCTTGCTTGAAGCCGGTGACATTCAACCGTTGTTCGACTGGCGTAAGGAGCATGTGTGGCAATATGGGGCTTCAAAGACACCATCACAAGTATTGCGTGATGCTACCGGCGAAGACTTGAACCCACAATACTGGTTGGACTTACAAACGCACCGTTATTTGCAAGCTTACAACGTTAAGTAAACAGCTGAAGGTTATATTTTAAGGCCGTGAATTTCTTGAGACAGATTCAAGAGATTCACGGCCTTTTATGTTTGACTTGTGCTTCACTGAAGTTTGGTTTTTGGTCGGTTCATTATGATTGCAAACAATCGAAAGAGAGGCAATCCTTATGACAAAGACTAATAATTCGGCGGCCGTGATTCTCATTCCGGCCTATGAACCAACAGAAAATTTCATTACCGTGATGATGAACCTGCAGGCAGTGACCAATCGTCCGGTTGTGGTAGTGGATGATGGATCAGGCATCCACTACCAAACAATCTTTGCGCAAATCGAAGAGCTAGGTGCCACGGTACTAGTACATGACCAGAATCGCGGTAAAGGTGTGGCTCTTAAAACAGGTATTAAGTATGTCCAAACAGCATTTCCCAACACAGCTGGCATTGTGACAGCCGATTCAGATGGTCAGCACGCCATTTCTGACATTATTCGGATTGCGGAAAAGCTGGAAACAGGAACAGATGACTTGATTCTCGGTGTCCGTAATTTTGAAAAAGGTGCTGTACCGCCCAAATCTTACTGGGGTAACAAATTAACCAGTAAGATGACGCAATTTGCAACGGGGTTAGTCATACCGGATACCCAAACCGGATTACGTGGTTTGCCTCGTAACACATTATCAGCGATGAGCGAGATTAGTGGTGACCGATTTGAATATGAAATGAACATGTTGCTGGAGTTACAAGAACGGGGCATCGGTCTAGCACTGGTTCCAATTCAAACCATTTACGAAGGCAACAATGAAGGCACCCATTTTCACCCAATTCGTGATTCCTTATTGGTCTACAGACGTTTTTTGAAATTTGCCTTCTCATCATTGAGTTCGGCGATGGTTGATATTGCGTTGTTTGCAGTTTTGCTGCTGACCTTGTTTAAAGGGGCTTCCACAATGAGTTTATTAGGGGCATCAGTGCTGGCTCGATTCATCTCTGGTATTTTTAACTTCATCCTTAATCAACGATGGGTGTTTAAGTCACAAAATACGACTGGTGATCGTCACCGCTATGTCGCATTATTCACCTTTCAAATGTTCTTATCAGCGGGCCTATTACAGTTAGTGGATACGTTTATTCCGCATCCAGTGCCGGTGAAAATAATGGTAGACACCCTAATATTTGTTGGTAGCTATTTAGTACAAAAGAAATTGGTTTTCAAATCACGAATGGAGAGAACGCATGAAGCGTAAGTTAACGTTAGTGACATCCGTAATTTTGACGGTTTATACGAGTTTTACACTGGTCGATACGTTTATGCTACAGCACGGTGGTACAGCAATTGCGACGAGCACGCAAACCGTCAAAACAACCGCGAAGAAAGATTCAAGTACGGTCAAAAAGACGGCCACGTCCTATGAGGATAGTCACATGAGTATTAACGTCACAACTGAACGGGTTGATGGCACAACGGTCTACGTGGCGGACATAACAGTCGATGATCCAAGCTTGTTACAAACGGCCTTGGCTAATAATACATATGGTCGTAATTACACTGAAAAAACGTCATCGATGGCAAGTGAGCATAATGCAATTTTTGCGATTAATGGTGATTATTATGGTTTCCGCGATACTGGTTATGTTGTGCGCAATGGCACATTGTATCGCGATACTGTGGCAACCGATACGGATGCGTTAGTTATTGATAGCGACGGCAATATGAAGTCAGTTAATCAGAGCGATGAAACGGCGAGTGAACTACTTAAAAATGGTGCCCAGCAGGTACTAAGTTTTGGCCCAACGCTGGTTGAAAACGGCAAAGTGACGGTCTCTGAAGACGCTGAAGTTGGTCAATCACAGGCCTCTAATCCACGTACCGCAATTGGACAGGTTGGTAAAAATCATTACGTGGTGGTGGTTTCTGATGGTCGAACGTCTGAATCGACAGGGCTGTCTTTGTATCAATTAGCAAATGTCATGAAAAGTCATGGGGCAACCTACGCCTACAATTTGGACGGCGGGGGATCATCAACCATGGTGCTCAATGGCAAGGTGATTAACAATCCAGTTGGTGGATCTGGCCAGTCTAGTGAACGGGCGGTGTCAGATATGTTGTACTTTGGCTACAGTGAGTAAGGAGGGAACATGGCAAAATATCAAACGGCATTTAAGTGGTTGGGTGTGACAGGATTTATCTTTGTTTTCCACCTGATTTACAACTATTTCGGTCACGGGGTACAGTCGCCAAAAATGAATTGGGCATGGTTAGTACCCGCAGCGGTGTTGATTTGGCATGTATTGGTGGTAACCATTAAGCCAGCAATTGCCCAATCCCCAAAATACAAAACGTTCTGGGCGTGGGGCAATTTGGCCACTTGGTCGGTCATCATTGCCTTGATCGTCGCGGGTATCTTAGAAATTGCCGGGACGGGCTCGACCTTTATTGTTGGGTACTATGTTATTTCAGCGTTGCTATTAATTGGTGGTGTATTTCAAACAATTAAATCGGCCTAACGTGGATAGATCAGTCAAATGGCTGGTCTTTTTTAATTCACAAATTTTAAGTTTGACATTAGCTCCCTTGAGTGAAGCTTTAAGGTTCAACCGGCATAGTAATAGTACAAATTATCGAGGTGAAAGAAAATGATGAAAAATAAAAAAGCAGTCGCAACGATTGGTGTGCTAGGCGTAATGGCGCTAGGTGGTGCTAGTTATGCGGTGATGCAATCAGATACTGACGACACGAATACCGAAGTAGCAAAAACAGCTAGTGCCAAAAGCTCATCGACGACCACCACGAAAAAGCTCGCTGTAACAGCTTATCCAACCGCAGCGCAAACCGGCGATGCATCTGGCAAGGTGACGGCCGATGGTACGGTGGATTTATCTAAGATGAAGGCAACTGGATCTGGTGTAAAGGTGTCCGATAAAACCATCACGATTTCTAAGGGTGGTACGTATTACGTGACAGGATCAGCGAGCGATGCACAAATTGTCGTTGATGCCGGTGACAAGGATGAAGTCACAATCATTATGAACGGCGTGAATCTGACATCGACGACTGGTCCATCTATCTATGAGAAGAACGCGGACAAGACCATTATTTCATCAGCAACCAATTCAATTAATTTGATTGACGGTGGCACAATTGCTGATACCGACGAGGAGAAAGCAGCCGTTTATGCAACGCACGACTTAACCTTTAAGGGTGACGGTGTGGTCGCAATTAACGGTGATTCAAAGGATGCGGTTTATACCAAGGATGATTTGAAAATCAAGTCAGGTACGGTGTTTGCCAAGGCAATTAAAGACGGTTTAGTTGGGCATGATTCGGTGCACATTACCGACGGTACGGTTAACGTATCAGCTGGGGATGATGCGATTGAATCAAATCAAGACAACGACGAAAATAAGGGCTTGGTTGAAATTACTGGTGGAGACGTTACAGTCGCCACGGGTACAGAAGATGGTAATCATGGTATTTCTGCCGAACGTAAGCTGGTGATTTCAGGCGGTAAGGTTGCGGTCACAAGTTCATATGAAGGTATGCAAGCCAATGAAATCGATATCGATGGTGGTGAAACCACAATCAGTAGTACGGATGATGCGGTGAATGCATCAGGTAGTTACAAGACGCCAATCTTGAATATTACGGCGGGTAAGCTTGTCTTCCTAGCTGGTGGTGACGGCCTTGATTCGAACGGGGATATCACAATGTCAGGTGGTACGGTCGAAGCGATGATCAGTTCATCCCCAGACAACGAGGCAGTCGATTTGGATGGCACGTTGACCTTCACTGGCGGTACTATACTCTACGGTGGAACTGGCACTGGAGCAACTTTTGATAACGCCTATGTGAAGTTGCCAAGTGGCGTTAAGCAGGGTGATAAGGTAACCGTAGTTGACGATGCAAACAAGACGATCGCAAGCTACACAGTTAACGCTGATGGTGACACGGTTGCTGTTGCGTCAACCGATATTAAGTCAGGTTCTACCTACAAGGTAACGGTGAACGGGACGACGACTGAAGTGACGGCAGGTACTGGTTTGACTGAAGGAATGGCTGGTGGTGGGCCGGCCGGTGGCATGCGTTAGGACTGATTGGTGAAAATATGCAAGTTTTCAATCGATATGAAGTGAAATATATTATTACCCAAGCGCAGTACGAGGGCATTTTGCAGGCGTTGCTTGCAGCTGAACATATGCGCCTAGATCGTTACAACCAAACGGGAGAATCGTATCCCATTCAATCGCTTTATTATGCATCAGTAACGGATGCCGTTTCACAGCAGGCGTTGCGTTTGGAACCCAATGAATTTAAACAGCGACTCCGCATGCGATCTTATGGACCGGCGAACGCGGATAAGCCGGTTTTCTTGGAGATTAAAAAGAAGTTTTTGAAGAAAACCTATAAGCGACGCATCACGGTCGATTATGAAACGGCGAATCGCTTCTTGGCTGCCGGTGAATTACCAGATAACCAAATTGGTCGGGAAGTCCTAGCGTTGGCCCGCAAACAATTGCAACCGGTGATTAAGGTAGCGTACGAACGAGTTGCGCTTCATGCGACGTCATGCGATAGCGATTTACGGATATCGTTCGACACCAATATTATGACGTCGACACGCGATTTGAATATTTCAAGCCAAACAATCGGGGCGACCTTGTTGCCGGCTGGAATGGTATTGATGGAGATTAAAACCGAGTTGGGGATGCCAACATTTCTTCGCCGAATAGTTGCTGATTATCAGTTACGACCCACAAGTTTTTCAAAATTCGAACGCGGTTTAAAACGTAGCTTCCAAGCGAGCGACGAAACATACACAGATATTTTACAAAAGGAAATTGCACATGGTTAATTCAATTTTTACAACGAGTAGTTCTGGCACGGCGATCACATTGCCAACGTTTATCATTGCGATGGTCACGGCCATGGTACTAGGACTCGTAACAGCCTTGGTTTACTTGAAAACTTATAATTCAAGAGTGTCACCACAAAAATTCTCATTCACATTGGTCTTATTGCCAGTTGTGATTGCCGTCATTATTATGTTGGTGGGTAATAACGTCGCCCGTGCCTTTTCATTGGCTGGTGCTTTCTCGATTATCCGCTTCCGTTCAGCGCCTGGTGACCCAGCTGAAATTACGTACGTGCTATTAACGATGGCCATTGGTTTGGCGTCAGGGTTGGGATACATCGCGTATGCTGTGATTGCGGCCACATTATTGCTATTGGCGATGTTGCTGATGAATATGATGGACTTTGGTGGTCACGCAACGACCGATCAATTGCTCAAGCTAACGGTGCCAGAAGACTTGTACGACAAACAAGAAGTGGAAGCGATTTTGACCGAATACACCGAAAAGTTTATTCTGAAGCGCATTAAAACCACTGAACTGGGGTCATTGTTCGAGTTGCAATATTTGCTAAGCATGAAGCAAGGCATGGACGATAAAGCCTTTATTGATGCCCTACGTACAGCGAATGGTAATCTCGGTATTGCGATGCAGTATAATCTAATCGCCGATGAATATTAAAAAAATCTCATTTTAGTGTTGACAAGCACTCATCTATTCCGTAAACTGAGACACATCAGTAGGACATAACATTGTACGTAAGAGAAGCCGCGGTTGCTGTGAGTGGCGCAGGTGTTATGACTGAACTATTTACAACGGAATAGTCTGAAAGAGAGTGGCATGCGATAGTATGCGACTAATTTGGGTGGTACCGCGGATTTTTGCTAATTCGTCCCAGTAATCTGTTTTTGCAGGTTACTGGGACTTTTTTATTTGTTTGGAGGAATGCACCATGGGGTATTTGATGTAACACGTGGCGTTGGCGGACTTGTTCGTTATCACCGCAGCTATAACTGAAAGTTGAACTGATTAGATTGTAACGAACGAGGAGACACATATGGAAAAGCAAGCAACACCACGCTTTGGACGAGCGTTAGCACTTATTGTTATTTTGATCATTATTTTTGCTGGTAGTATTATCGGCCTTGGGTTATCACCATACGTCCCATTGACACTAAGCTTGTTGGTAACGATGGTCTTTGCCAAGTTGCATCGCGCAACATGGGAAGACATTCAACGTGATATGTTGCGTGGTCTACAAACTGCCTTGGCACCATTGTTTTTGTTCCTATTGATTGGGATGCTGATTGCATTGTGGATGGGCACAAACGTCATTCCAACGATGCTCTGGCTTGGTTTTAAGATGGCGAATGCGGCTTGGTTCTTGCCAAGTGCTGTCTTAGTAACCGCCATCGTCGGTTCAATGATTGGATCAGCGTTCACCACGCTTGCAACGGTCGGGGTTGCCTTGATGGGTGTCGGTACAGCGATGGGATTTGAACCAGCGTTGGTTGCCGGAGCCGTGTTGTCAGGTGCGATTTTCGGTGACAAGAGTTCACCGTTGTCAGACTCAACGAATTTGGCTTCATCGATTTCAGAAACTGACTTGTTCGCACACATCAAAAACTTAATGTGGACGACAGTGCCAGCATTGGTTGTATCATTCATTATTTTCTTCATTATCGGTGGCGGTCACGCTGGTGCATCGACTGCAAAGTTGGCCAGCTTGGCTGACTTGTTGTCACCAACTTGGTGGACGATTGTACCGCTAGTTTTGTTGGTGGGGATGGCCTGGGCAAAGGTGCCAGCTATTCCAACGCTACTAATCAACGTTGCCGTGACGGGTGCATTCTTCTTGCTTAACCACACACCAGCAATGTTGGCCGATATTTTGTTGAATGGGTTCAAGACCACAGCTAAGAATGACATGCTACAAGCATTGTTGAACCGTGGTGGTATGTTAGCGATGATGCCAACGGTCATTATCATTATGTTGGCCTTGGCCCTTGGTGGGTTGCTAACGGAACAACGTATTTTGCAAGCCGTTATGGCGCCAATTGCAAACCGCATTAAGAGTGGGGCTGGTGTCATTACCGGTACCGTCTTTACTGGAATTGCAGCCAACTTCATGATTGGTGAGCAATACCTGTCAACGATTTTGCCAGGTCAACTTTGGAAGTCAGCGTTTGATCGCGTTGGCTTGTCACGTTTGGCCTTGGGACGTTCATTGGAAGACTCAGGAACGGTCGTGAATTACTTGGTTCCTTGGGGTGTGGCGGGTAGCTTTGCCGCGCAAACATTGGGCGTACCGGTTCACAGCTTCGCACCATTTGTCTTTTTTGCCTTGTTGTCACCAGTTTTCTCATTGTTGTCAGCCTGGACAGGCATTGGCATTAAGAAAGCATGATAAGTAAAACGCGCGCATCCGAGTGGGTGCGCGCGTTTGTTATTAATGAATGGCTTGCAAAGACAGCTTGTGGGCGCCTTGATTTTCACGATCGGGAATCCAAGTTGTTAAGACAACCTTGTACCGATCAATCAGCGCCATTAAGGTGTCAATTAGTTCTGGATAATGCTTGGCATAGGATTTACCAATGCTATCCGCGACTAATTTTGAATCGATGTAAAACATGACTGTGTCGTCAGGTGAGGCGATGGGGAGTAATTGCTCAAAGGCAAAAATAGCGGCCCGAAATTCAGCTTCGTGATTACTCATTTCACCCAGTGCGTGGTGAAGTTGTGTTTGCTTGCCGTCGGCGGAGATAACAACGCCGGCACCGCTTGGCCCGGGATTTCCTTGAGTCGCAGCATCAGCATATAACTTGATTAACATGACAAAAACCTCTAACTTCATTATACTAGAAAATAGCATGAACTCCCGAAAGGAGCGTAGACATGAAAGGTTTTTACCAACCCGCCGGTTTAGTAGGCTGGGTATCGTGGACGTGGATTTTAATGATTGCCTTGTTCGGCATGATTATGTGGCTTGAGGTGACAACACTTAACGTTTGGACATATGTGTCATTCTTCGTGTTTGTCGTCGTGGCAGCTGCAACCATTCTGCGTCGACGTGTGACATTGGAAGATGATGCTTTGCGTTTCCCACACATTATTGGGATGCACACCGAGAAGATCCACTTTAAGGATATGGAATTTGTACAATTTAACAAGCACACAGTTATGTTTAGCCATGACGGTGAGCAATACAGCTTTTTGATGGGGCAGCGCATGTTGCAAGCTCTACAAGAGAAGATTGAAGGATAGAGAATTTTTATGACAGAAGAGACATTGGTAATCACGGACCAAACTGGCCGTCTTGATAAGGTCGTTGCTGACGCGTTTGAAGATTATACACGTACCCAAGTGACAGGCTGGATTAACGACGGCGTGTTGAAGGTAAATGGTGCCGAGAAGAAGGCCAAGTACAGCGTGAAGCCAGGGGATGAAATTACCTTTACGGTTCCTGAACCAGTTGAGATTGATTTGAAGCCGGAAGATATCCCATTGGACATCGTGTATGAAGATGATGACCTATTGGTTGTCAACAAGCCACAAGGGATGGTTGTGCACCCAGCGTTGGGTCACGAATCAGGCACGTTGGTTAACGCGTTGATGTTCCACACGCCACTTTCAACGATTAACGGGGTGGTTCGGCCTGGTATCGTGCACCGTATCGACAAGGACACGTCAGGTTTGTTGATGGTTGCCAAGAATGACAAGGCCCACGAAGCATTGTCAGCGCAATTGAAGGACAAGAAGAACTTGCGTCAATACTACGCACTTGTTCACGGTGAATTCATTGAAAACGAAGGAACCATCAAGGCACCTTTGGGTCGTTCATCTGCTGACCGTAAGAAGCAAGCAGTTGTGGCCGGTGGTCGTGACGCAGTGACCCACTTCAAGGTTGTGAAGCGTTTTGTTGGTTACACGCTATTGCAAGTAACGCTTGAAACGGGACGTACGCACCAAATCCGTGTGCACATGGCTTATATCGGTCACCCAGTGGCTGGTGATCCATTGTACGGACCAAAGAAGACGTTGCCAGGTAATGGTCAATACTTGCACGCGGCAACGCTTGGTTTGACGCAACCAACGACTGGTAAAGAAATGACGTTTGAAGCGCCATTACCAGCGTACTTTGCGGAAATGTTGGATCAATTAGACCCATATGCAGAAATTGACGCAAACTAAGTCCCAAACGACGCGGTTTTCGTGCTAAAATGAAGTTACTTCTTAATGCTATCCAGAGAGATGCAAGAGGTAACGAGACATGTTGATTTTAAACTTGGCGTTACCTAATTTTTTAGGTGACGCCTTTTTGTATACATAAACAGATAAGGGATTCGATTATGGCTAAAGAAATTGTAGATGCAATGGCAATGCAACGTGCTTTGACACGTATTACGTACGAAATTATCGAAAAGAACAAGGGTATTAATAACCTCGCGATTGTGGGAATTAAGACGCGCGGTGTTTATATTGCCCAACGTATTGCAGAACGTTTGCAACAATTGGAAAATGCAGAAATCCCAGTTGCTGAGCTAGATATTTCAACTTATCGTGATGATGCAACGGATCGTGGTACGAAGGCTGTGTTGGATACGAATATCGACGGCAAGCGTGTTATCTTGGTCGACGATGTGCTTTACACAGGTCGTACGATTCGTGCGGCTTTGGACGCCTTGATGGATAACGGCCGCCCAGCAGTAGTTAACTTGGCCGTTTTGGTTGACCGTGGTCACCGTGAGTTGCCAATCCGTGCCGATTTCGTTGGTAAGAACATTCCAACGGCGGCTGCCGAGCGCATCAACGTCAATGTTGAAGAAGTTGACGGTGTTGATTCAGTTGAAATTCGTTAATTAAAACGCAGGACGGAAAGGAGGACTTGCCATGTTTGATGCATGGTAAGCACGACGTCATGACAAAACGTTATTTAATTTTGCAAGATGGCACGATTTTTGCCGGCGAAGCGTTTGGATCACCTGCGACGAATTTTGGGGAAATTGTTTTTCACACGGGGATGACGGGGTATCAAGAGGTTATTACCAACCCGATCTATCACAATCAGATTGTGATGTTCACCTCACCAACGATTGGGGCGGCTGGTATTAATCACCGCGCCGATGAATCAATTGTGCCAACGGTTAAAGGTGTGGTAGTACGTGAAGTCGCCGATATCTCAACCAATCGTTTGCAATCAATGAGTTTGCACGACTATTTGAAGCGTCACAACGTACCCGGTATTTCGCAAATTGATACGCGCGCTTTGGCTCGTCATTTGCGTAAGACGGGAACACAGAAGGCCTCAATTGTTGATGCGCCAGATGACCACGCGTTCGATCAATTGCGCGCGATGGTTTTGACAACGCGTCAGGTGCCACAAGTTTCAACACCCAAAGCTTATGCTAACCCAGGGCGTGGGGCGAACGTAGTGGTACTAGATTTCGGTTTGAAAAACGGTATTTTGCGCATGCTAAGTGACTTCGACGCTAATGTGACGGTGTTGCCATACAACGCCACATCGGATGAAGTTGCTAACTTGGACCCCGATGGTATTGTGTTGTCATCAGGACCGGGTGACCCACGTCAAATCCCGGATGAAACGTTTGATATTATTCGTCAATTTGAGCAACGTGTGCCAATGTTTGGCATTGGGTTGGGCCATGAATTATTTGCGCTCGCCAATGGTGCCAAGTTGCAACAAATGCCGGTTGAACATCATGGGATGAATCACCCAATCCGTGAGCAAATCACGAATCGCATTATGTTTGCGACACAGGGGCAAGGGTTCAGTGTTGATCCGGATTCTGTACGTGACACTGATATGTTTGTTACACATATCGATATGACGGACGGGATTATTCAAGGATTGCGTCACCGAGATTACCCAGCGTTTAGTGTGCAATTTTTCCCAGATACAGCGCCAGGACCAATTGAGGCAACGCAGGCCTTTGATGAATTTATGGAAATGGTGACTGCACGTCGAGGAGGGTGGCTATCATGAGTGAACGAATCTTAATTATCGGTGGATCTGCCAATGATTTTGGTCGTGAAACTGAAAGTGATGCTGCAAGCTATCAAGTGGTAAAGGGGCTTCGTCGTCGTGGTCATGAAATCGTGATTGTCGATGATAATCCATTTGGCTTTACGACTGAACGCGATGATGTGACGGTGATTGAAACCGCGTTGACTGCACCTAATTTAGTTAAGGTAATTGTTGAACAAGGCATTACGGCGATGGTCGCGAGTGTTGGTGGCTCAACAGCCGTTCGTTTGTCAGCGGAAATTGTTGAATTGCTTGGTGATAATGCGCCCAAGGTTTTGGGGATGACATTGCCGGTTATGCAAGCCACGCAAAATACCAAGTACCTGCAAGAGCGTCTCACCAAGTTAAAGTTGCCAGCCATTCAAACGCGTTTGGCAAGCAATGTCAGTGAAGTGTTCGATGCAGCGCGTGAGTTTGATTTTCCAGTGGTTGTACGTTCGGTGGCACCAGTTGGACAAACGATTCGTCTCCAAGTTGAAGATGTGGAAGAACTGGAAGGGGCAGCCGAAACGGCGTTGAACCGTTCTTTGACCCATCAAGTCAACGTGGATAAGAGTATTCGCGGTTACCAAGAAATTGCCATGGTGGTTGTACGTGATAAGCGCGATACGACCGTGTTGATTGGTGGTGTTGAGGATATGGATCCGGTTGGTATTCACTCGGCTGATTCGATTGCGATTACGCCGGTGCAAACATTGCCGGACCCGGTGTTCCAACAATTGCGTAACGCAGCCTTTACAGTTGCACGTGGCTTTAACGTCGTTGGCTTGCTGGAAGTACGTTTTGCCGTTAATCCGACGACAGAAGAGTATGTCATCACACGTTTGACGCCATACTTTGACCGTACCTCTGCCATGCTAGTGGCCGCCACGAGCTATCCGTTGGTGCCAGTTATCGCTGGTTTGATGATGGGTGAAACCCTTGATAAGGTGCGCGTACCATCAATTTATGCCGAGCACACAGCTTTGTTGGAGCCGACAATGGACCACATTGTGATTCGTTTCCCGGTGTTTGCCTTTGGTGAACTAGAGTCAGCCGGTATTCAAACCGAGAATCGTTTGGATACCGTGCAAAAGTCAGTTGGGGCGACAATTGGTGTGGGGCGCAGTGTTGAAGAGGCGTTGGAAAAGGCCATTCGTGCCGCTCACTTTAACAACCGTAATTTCTCACCGACTGTGATGAACGCGTTGACCGATAATGAAATTATTGAGCAATTAATTCACCCACGCGATAACCGTATTTTAGTTTTGCTTGAGGCAATCCGTCGCGGTTATACCGTTGATGAATTGGCTGAGTTGACTAAGATTAATGCGTTTTACTTCTATAAACTAGAGCGCATTAATAATTTGGAAAGCGCTGTTAAGAATCATCCATGGGATACCGATACCTTGCAACAAGCCAAGTATTACGGGTTGTCTGATGGTTTGGTAGCTAAGCTATGGGATGAAAAGTACGAGGCGGTGCGACGTTATCGTTGGGATAACGGTATTTTGCCAACGTATAAGGCGTTCGAGCCGTCAGCTGGTGAATTCGAAGAGTCAGTTTCACAATTCTATTCAACGTTTGAAACGGAGAATGAGAGTGAGCGACTTGGGGATGATTCAGCCTTGGTGATTGGAACGGGGGCCTTTCGTCTTGGGGATGGTGCCGCAGCATCATACACCATGGCGATGGTGGCCGATGAATTGTCACGCCAAGGTATCAAGACGGTTTTGATGAATAACAATCCGACTGACCTAACATTCATTCCGCAACTGGCACACAAGCAGTATTACGAGCCGTTGGAAATTTCTGATGTGATGAACGTTATTGAAATTGAACAACCAACGCGCGTGTTTGTGCCAGGTAATCGTATTAAGTTGATTACGAGTTTGCGTAAGATGGGTGTAAATGTTCAAGTAATCGCCAAAGAAAAGTACCTACCAAGTAGTATGCTAAGTGATGGTCAACAAACCATCGTGAATTACTTCTATGACGGGCTTGAATTGCACGTGATTGGTGTCGGCCATCAGGATAATGGGGGCATCGTCTTCGATCAATCGGCCATGACCGATTCATTGTGGGAATCATTGCCACGACCTGATATGACACTGGATACGGCTGGCTTGTACCAGTTGGTGACGGATCGCTTGCCATTAGACCGTGAAGTCACGGCTGATGATATTCGACCAATGCCATTTACGCATATTGCCTTCCTTGATAAGGTGACAGGCGTCTCATGGCTTCGCTTGATTGTTCGTTACATGTTGAATAAACAAACGAAGGCTGACGAAGAAATGGTTGATAATTTGAAGAATCTACCATGGCGTATCAAGACATCACGTCTTCGTTATCGTGATGCGGACTTTGCGGAACATATGAATATTCAGCAAACGCTTGATAACGGACGCTTTGCGATGGGTGCGACTTACCAAGTGCTTTAAGCAAGTTAAAGCTTCGTATGGTAAACTTAAAACACATATATAAATATTGAAAGAGGGCATTTTTCCATGTGGAAGAAAGTAGTAGCTATTTTGGTTGTCGTTGCGGCAGCGTTGGGATTGGCAGCCTGGGGCGTTGGTCCTAAGTCAATCGCCACAACTAATGACGGTAACATCTCACAAGCTGATTATTACAAGAAGTTGAAGAACACGAGTGCTGGTCAACAACAATTGGCTAACATGATCATCGAGAAGGTTTTGGAAAAGAACTACGGTGATAAGGTTTCTGAGAAGTCAGTTAACTCACAATTCAACTCAGTTAAGAAGCAATACGGTGCACAATTCGCCTCAGCTTTGGCTAACAATGGTATGACGGAAGATACGTTCCGCGACTCATTGCGCCTACAAGCTTTGGAGAAGCAAGCCGTTAAGTCAAACTCAAAGTTCTCTAACAAGGAATTGAAGGCGGCTTACGACAGCTACACACCTGACGTGAACGTATCAGTTATCTTGGTTTCTTCAGAAGATGAAGCCAAGGATATCATCAAGCAATTGGATGAGGGTAAGAAGTTCGCGGACTTGGCCAAGGAGAAGTCAACGGATTCTTCTACTAAGGACAAGGGTGGAAAGATGGAAGCCTTCGACTCAGCTAACACAACGCTTGAAGACGACTTCAAGACAGCTGCGTTTGGTTTGAAGAAGGGTGAATACACGAAGAACCCAGTTAAGTCATCAACTTACTCAGGTTACTTTGTCATCAAGATGGATTCACGTGATGAAAAGAAGCCATTCAAGGACATGAAGTCAAAGATGACTGATATCTTGGTTGAACAAGAAATGTCAGATTCAACGAAGGTTCAAGCTGTGATTGGAAACGAATTGGCTAAGGCCGACGTTAACATCAAGGATTCAGACTTGAAGAACGTTTTGTCAACGTACACGCAAGCCGCTGCGATGGAAAAGACAAACAAGTCTGACAAGTCATCATCAAAGTCTTCATCTTCAGAAGCTAGCTCATCAGAGTCATCAAGTTCTTCTGAGTCAAGCTCATCATCAGAAGCTTCCTCATCAGAAGAGAGTTCATCAGCTGAGTAATAAATATAGTTAATAGTAAAAAGCTCTTGCAGATCATTTTCGATTTGCAAGAGCTTTTTTGTATTCAATATTAATAGTTCGTTACAAACCACAAGATTTTCGGAATTGAAAAAATGTTATTGATAATTATTCGTAATATCCGGTTAATATTACTGTAATTTATTACCGGAATATGAGAAACAAGAGGCGAAAGGACAATTTAAGTCCGAATATTCAGACAAAAAGCATTAAAGAATGTGATGAATACCTGTAAAAATGATACTTTATGCAATTTTGTCTTAACGTAAACCTAGCTTAAAAGGTGATAGAATTAAATGTGTCTTTATTTGTGTGCAATTATTTTCCGAAAAACGGAAATTTTTTGAAGGTATTATTACCAATTTAGAATAGGTGGGTTTATTTATATGGATAACGTAATCGATCTTGGTCGACTATGGTTGATTGTTCGTCGTAACTGGACGTTTATGCTGGCACTTGGGGTGATTGTTGGCGGCGTTGCTTTTGGTGTGTCTAAGTTTGTGATTCACCCGCAGTACAGCTCCTCAGCTGCGTTGCTTGTTAACCGCAAGCAAGATGGTGATCAAGCGGGTGTGCAGTATGCAGATCAACAAGCCGATGTACAAATCATTAATACATATAAGGATATTATCACCCGACCAATTATTTTAAACACGGTCGTGAATGATTTGACAAAGCCACATAAGGTACAAATTCAACCAGCAGTACCGGCTCAATACGATACCGATGCTTACGGAGAAAAGGTGCAGACGGCACCGGCTCAACCAGCTAAGTATAAGTTGGTAGCTGCCAAGTATGGCGATACTGATTTAACAGCTGATTCACTTGCTGAGATGATTAGTATTTCTAACCAAACAAATTCACAAGTTTTCTCAGTGAATGTTAAGACAGGTGACGCGAAGATGTCTAAGGATATCGCCAATGAAATTGCAGCTGTATTCAAAGATAAAGTCGCCTCAATTATGGCAGTTTCGAATGTTTCAATCGTTTCAAAGGCAACAACTAATTCAACACCTGTTGCGCCAAATGTTAAGTTGATTACTTTGGCCGGATTTGTGCTGGGCCTTTTTGCCGGCTTTGCTTGGGGATTTATTAAGGAAGTAACTGATCGTACTGTTAAGGATTTGGAATTCCTAACGGATGAATTGAAACTGACTAATCTAGGTGTTATCGGATACATTGGTAAGATTCGTGATGTGAAGGATGTCATTGCAGCTAATCAAAAGAAGAATACAAGCAATGAAACGCGTACATCACGTTTGGGTCAACGCATTTAACGGGAGATAAGAGATGAGTTTTAATTTTTTGAAGAAAAAGCACGTTGAAGATACTGAGACACAAGATAATGGTGCGCGCTTGGTGACTTTCGTTGAACCGAAGCATGTTATTTCAGAACAATTCCGCACATTGCGTACGAATATCGAATTTGCTGGTGCGGCTTTGGATAAGTTGCAAGTGGTGATGTTTACGTCAGCTGAAATGTCAGATGGAAAGACGACGGTTTCATCTAACGTAGCGGTCACGTGGGCACAAGCTGGGAAGAGTGTGCTTTATGTTGATCCAGATTTGCGTCGTCCAACGGCACATTCAACTTTTGATTTGTTGAACACACGCGGATTAACGACGATTTTGGCTAGCAACGCACAACCCAAAGATACAGTACAAAAGACGTTTGTGGAAAATTTGGAAGTTCTTACTTCTGGACCGGTGCCACCTAATCCAGCAGAACTATTGAGTTCTGCACGTATGGCTTCTTTGGTTGAGTGGATGCGTAATAACTATGATGTCGTAGTCCTTGATGTTCCACCAGTAATGGCTGTTACGGATGCTCATGTTTTAATGCCGCTTGTTGATGGTGCGATTTTGGTTACTACATTTGGTAAAACGCTTAAGGTTAATCTCCAACGTACTGTTGAAACTTTGCGTTTAACGGATACGAAAATTTTGGGAATTGTTCAACGTGTTCGTGGTGGTAAAAACGATGCAGGTTACGGTTATGGCTATGGCTATGGCTATGGCTATGGTTATGGAGATGCAGAGTAAATAGAGGTGAGAAGATTGTGAAAAGATTAATCGATGTGATTGGCTCTATAGTAGCGCTGGTGGTATTTACCCCTACGATGTTAGTAATCATGCTTTTGATTAAACTCGAAGATAAGGGACCCATTTTTTACGGGCAAACGAGAATTGGCAAGGATGGCGCTGAATTTAAAATGTGGAAATTCCGGTCTATGAGAGAAAATGCACATGAATTGCGTTCTCAAATGATGGAACAAAATGATGCGGATGGCCCAATGTTCAAGATAAAAGATGATCCCCGTGTGACAAAGGTTGGACGCTTTATTCGAGAAAAGTCACTTGATGAAATCCCACAATTTTTCAACGTGCTTAAAGGTGAAATGAGTTTAGTTGGTCCTAGGCCTTCATTACCTGAAGAAGTCATGGAATTTGATAATCGAGAGAGAGAGAGACTGAACGTTTTACCGGGTTTAACTGGACTTTGGCAAGTTAGCGGTCGAAATGATTTGTCATTTGATGAGATGATTGCCCTTGACTTGGAATATGTAAAGCGTCATTCAGTGTTGTGGGATATTAAGATTATATTTATAACTGTGGCTCAGATGTTGTTTTCAAAAGGAAATGGTGCGTACTGATATGGCAACAACGGCGAAGTACAAGGTTGCATTCGTAATAGGCAAGATGGTTGGTGGTGGTCTGGAGTCGGTCATACTAGATGTTTTGGAAGGTATAGACGCCAATAAATTTGAAGTAGATTTAATCATTGATGCAGATTCAACCTATGTGCCCTACGACCGAATAACAAAATTAAACATACGGCTGTATGAAGTAACACCATATCAGCAGGTCTTTGGGTTTGTTAGAGATTTGGATAGGATTTTTAAAGATCAAAAGTATGACATTGTGCACGCACACATGAGTAGCCTAAACGTATTTCCACTTTTTGCTGCCTGGATGAATCGTGTTCCTATTAGAATTGCGCATAATCATAACCTGATTTCGCCAGGTGATGGAAAATTAAAAAATGCTTTAAAGTGGACTTTATCAAAAGTGTCGACAATTTTTCCGACGGATTTTGCTGCGCCATCTATTGAGACTGGATCTTGGATTTATGGTAAACACCCATTTGAAATAATTCCAAATGGAGTGGATGTTGAAAAGTTTAGATTTAATCAAGAAGACCGGCGTAAAGTAAGGGAAATGCTCGGTGTTGGACCGGATGAAATATTAATCGGAAATTTTGGTAGATTCGTGGGTGTAAAAAATCAACGAAAGTATCTAGAAATTGTTAATCAATTAGTTTCTGCAGGATATTCAGCTAAAGGATTATTGGTTGGAGATGGGCCTCTTAAAAGTGAACTGAAGCAATATGTGGATTCGAATAACGTTTTAAAGAAGCATATAATCTTTCACGATATTGTTGATGACATTGAAAAATATTATGCTGCAATTGATTACTTTGTGTTCACCTCTACGAGAGAGGCTTATGGCTTGGTTTCAGTAGAAGCTCAGTTGTCAGGATCAATCGTCGTGGCCGGACCGGGTGTGCCTAAAATGACGGATATTGGTGAAGGGATTTTTTACCACCATGACGATTATAATGCTGAAAATTGGGCAAACGACATCGTGACTTCCGCACCGCTTACTAGTGACATGCGAGAAATAATAATCGAAAAGTTGAATGACAGATCTAAGTTTGATAGGAGTACGATGTCAGAAAATTTTGAAAGCTACTATGAGCAGCTGTTATTGAGAGTGAGATAACTGTAATGAAAAAAGTTGATGTAATTGTTCCGTACTATGTCCCCCCGTTTTTGGGAGGAACAGAAACGGTCTTGAGAGACTGGAATGAGTGGTTTGGCAATGATAATGGAATGACCAGGGTTCGATTTATCGTTCCGTTTAAGCAAAGAGGAAGTTACATTTTTAAACACAAGAAAAGTAACCATGTAGTAGCACCCAGCTTTTTTAAAAAGGAAGCTTCCGTAAAAGCCTTGGGAATGCTGGTTTTGGTGGTGCATTTGTTTTTTACTAAAACAGATGAAATTGTTGTTTTATCGCCAAAGTATATAAAACTAGCGAAGCTTGTTCAAAGAGTAGCTCATAAAAAATACAGAGTGATTTCTTGGATGCATTTTTCGTTGAACAGCATGTTTACAGACCAAACATCTGCTTTTTTACAAGCCGACGCACACTTGGCGATATCAACTGGAATTGAAAGACAATTGATAAATATGGGAGTTAATGAGGCAAAAATATTCCCTATTTATAATCCGGTGTCTAAAAAAAATCGAATTATCGAGGCGGCTACAAAGCCAGTTTTTATTTTTGTTGGTCGATTGGAATCTTTAAATCAGAAAAACGTCACAGAGTTAATAAAAGGTTTTGAATTAGTTCACAAGATTAATGTTGATGCTGAGCTTCGAATTATTGGTGATGGGGCGGATCGTCACGTTTTGGAAGATTTAGTGCATTCATTAGGTTTGGAGGACCACGTTGAATTCTTGGGATGGAAGAGAAATCCGTTCGAAGAATTGAAGCAAGCAACTGCGCTGGTCTTAACTTCAACTTTTGAAGGGTTACCGATGGTTCTTTTGGAATCTATTTCCTTCGGATTACCAGTTGTGAGTTCGGATATTCAGACAGGACCGGCTGATATAGTTAATCCGGAAAACGGTTTGCTTTATCAGTTAGGCGATATAGAGATGTTGGCCCGTCAAATGCTTAATGTATATGACAAACAATTAGATCGAATTGCAGTGCAGAATTCGATTAACCAATTTTATGCTCAACAATATTTTAAAAATGTAGATTTGATTTTGGAGGACTTATGAATAACGAAAAAGTGTTGACCATTACTATTCCGAGCTACAATGTAGAAAATTATCTAGACAATATTTTGGGTAAATTAATGACATCCAATTATTTGGATTTGTTAGACATTATCGTAGTTGATGATGGGTCTAAAGATAATACTGCTAAGGTAGCGAATAAAATTGCAAAGAAAGCTCCAAATTCAATTCGCGTAATTTCCAAGCAAAATGGTGGTCATGGTTCGACAATTAATACTGGAATTCAAAATGCGGTAGGTAAGTATTTTAAGGTAGTTGACGCTGATGACTGGTTGGATACAAATAATCTAAACCGAGTGATTGAATTATTGATGGAAGAAAGTGCGGATCTTCTTTTGTTTCCTTATTGGACGTTTGATGATCAGACAAAGCAAGTGAAGTTAGTGAATTCATCAAAATTAGACTTGACGGAAAATGTTACGTTCACCGTTGAAAATTCTGGGTTGAAGAGGATGCCGGAATTTCACCAGCATGTGATTAAGACACAAATTTTAAAAGACAATAACATTATTATTGATGAACATGCATACTATGTAGACACGGAATTTATTATTTTCCCAATTCCATTTATCAACAGTATTAAGTTTGTGAATATTCCTTTATACGTTTATCGAATAAACCTGGCATCACAATCAACAAGCATGGCCAGCCTGATTAAAAATAAGGAGCGTCATGGGTTTGTTATTGATCAAATTCAACAATATATTTCAGGTTACGATGGAAAATTACCAGCCGAGAAGAAGCGATTGATGGTTAATACAGTTAGTCGAATGATTGCGGCGCAATTAAAAATTATTTCGCTAGGACCGGTTAACAGTTCAACTTACGCTGAGTTGGTTCAGTATATGAATAAAGTAAAGGCTGAATACTCGTTCAATGAAAGCGTAATTAACGTTCCAATTAAGTTGCTAATTGCCACCAACCTGCGAATTTTTCCAGTGATTAAACTGCTTACATATATCAAGAGCAAGTTAGTTCGAGTGTAATGAAGGGTAGGAGCAGGCTATGCTTATTTATTATGTCGCTCTGATTGGATCAGTCGGACTGCTCTTTCTGAGCAATTTATTCGTAGCACAAAGACACTTTTCAAACATACTTACTTATATAGTGCCGCTACCTATGGCGATAGTTGCGGGAGTACGCAATTTAACGATTGGAACTGATGTTTTGGTGTATGGTAATGTAAATTTTTATTCCGCTGGACAATTTTCGAATTTAATAGACTATGTTAAGTTTGTTCGAACCCTTAACGGAGTAGAGATTGGTTATTCAGTCCTAAATTTTGTGGTTTCAAGATTTTCAGATTATACAAATGTTTTTTTGTTTGTATTGAACTATTTCACAGTAATGTTCGTTATTCTGGCGTTGCGCAAAATTAAGAACTATAAATACGAAATTTTGGGATTGATTGTTTACTTTGGATTTTTTTGGGGTAATTCACTTAATGCGATGAGGCAGTCTCTAGCTGCGGCAATTGTGCTGCTTGCTGTTGCGAATATTATCTTTAGTGAAAATGTGAGTTATAAGCGACCGGTGCTACTGATACTTTTTGCTAGTCTATTTCACCAGACAGCACTGTTCGCCTTAATTTTAATTCTGATTTGGTTTTTAATAAAAAAATACAAAACAAGTTTTTTAACATTTGTACTATTTGCATTTGTTATTGGAAGCTTGATGTTAGTTCTTGTTGCAAGTCCACAACGTATGATGGTGATATTTGAAGCGTTGCCTTTCTTGTCAAAATACTACAGTATATTCCAGTCAAGTGGGGCTACGTATTTAACATCTGGAGGCGGAATGGCTGTTTCAACAATTTTGGAGCGAAACGCTTTTATTCTGGTTCTTATGATTTTGGGCGTGATATCGAAGCGAACTAATTTTGTTGAAATGCCAACACTAGAATTGCTCTCAGTTGCAACGATACTCGATTTTGTATTCTTGTTCGTCGGCGTTTATTCTGGTTTGTTCGCGCGATTAGGTTTGTATTTTTCAATGGTCCGTGTGCTATCGACTGGGTATTTTATAAGCCGATTAGGAAGTGCTATGACGAAGTTTGTCCTGTATATCTTTGTCGTTTTTATTTCGTTGTATGTTTTTTATCTCGTGACACATTCAGGTTCGGGGCAAATTTATCCGTACGTATCGGATATTTTAAATGATTATTCAATCTTTTAAAGGAGCAGGTAAATGATATCAATAATAGTTCCTACGTTTAATTCGCAAAGTACAATTCGAAGAACAATCGAATCAGTACTTTTTCAAACGTATACTGATTTTGAACTTCTTGTTATTGATAATGGTTCCTCGGATGACACTATTCAGCAAGTTGAACAGTATAGAGATGATAGGATTAAAGTTCTGTACTCGGATGCCGGAAGATCCAATGCCAGAAATTTTGGCCTTAGTGCAGCACAAGGTGATTACTTGGTTTTTCTGGATTCAGATGATGAATTTCAGGAAGATCATCTAAAGAGAGGTGTATCGTTTTTAACCAACAATGCTGATTTTTTTGCGTATATGGATGATTCATTGTTGATTAAAAATGGACAAAGTCTAGGTGCTTTTTCGGACATACGAGGCAAATCGACATCGAGTTTATTAATGGATAATTTTATCCCGATTTCTGCGGTTATTTTCAGAAATTTTGATGTTTCAAAATTTCATACTGAGTTATCACATGATGAGGATTGGCTCTTTTGGATTGAAAACTTGGTGGATAAGAACCTTTACATTGACGAAAAAAACACGGGATCATTCATTCATGTCACGGGAAATAATTCAATGACAGATATTAGAATTTTGGGTAATAAATTCTACGTGTACGCCTGTACCAAGTTGGACATTCATCGGGTTTCCGTGAGTCTTAAGCAATTAATAAAATCAGGAATATGGTTTTGGGTAAGCGCAGGAGTACACGATCAAACTGATTTGACTGAAAAAGTGAAAAAGGCATTTCCTATTGTTTCTCATTTGACTCGGTTGATTGTTGTGCTACCAAAAGTTAAAGCAATAATGAAAAAAAGAATTTCAAGAGCTAACGCTAGATACTTCTAGCGCAGATGCATTTTTTAAAATATCACTGAGGTGAATTATGAAAATTGGTATTGTAACCTTAACTGGTTATTGGAACTATGGAAATCGTCTACAAAACCTCGCATTAAAGACAGTTCTTGAGAACAAGTTTAATGAAGACGTGACGACCGTTAGGACTTGGCAAGCGGAATTGGAAAATGGTCGAGTTCACTCAATCCGGCATTTATTAAGTCTGGCAAAACACCGAAAGTTGTTTAGTACGTTAAGGTTGAGGAAAAGGGTGGAGTCGTTCAAAATATTTTCCGAGCAATTTCTAAATGAAAGTGCCGAAATTGCCACTGTTGATAACTATGTTTCGATTTTGGAAAAGTTTGATAAAGTTGTCGTTGGCTCAGACCAAGTGTGGAACCCAGAATGGCTATCGGACAGTGAGCTGGATTTCTTCCTACTAGCCGGTGTTCGAAATGACAAAAGAATTTCTTACGCAGCGAGTTTTGGGGTAGACAATGTTGACGCCTATGCTAGTTCTTTTGAAAGAGAACTTCCGAAATTTAGTGCGATATCCGTTCGAGAACAGACAGGGGTTGACATCGTAAGTGGCATAGGTCATTCGGAAGCCGCATTAGTATTAGATCCAACCATGCTACTCACAAAATCTGATTGGGAGAAATTAGCCGATACGCAAGAGTGGTCAAGCAAAGATTACGTCTTTGAATACTTTTTAGGACCTAAATCTGATACAACGAATATGGCAGAGAAAAAGATAACAAATATTGTAGGCCACTCAATCGCATTTAATAACCCTAATCATCATAGTAAACAATATTATGGTGAATCACCGCTAAACTTTGTTAACGGTATTAGGAATGCCAAAGTGGTAATTACGGATTCATTTCATGCTGCAGTCTTTGCTTTGATATTCGGAATACCAGTGTTTATAGCTGAACGCTCTGATGCCAAACTAGGATCAAGGTTAGTAACTTTGTTCGGGCGAATCGGGCGAGATGTTCCTCTTGTATCACAAATTTTGGAAGAAGATTATCAAATTCCTGAAATTACAAATGGCGTCGATGAAGAACTGGCCAAGTACAGGGAAATGTCAATGCAATTTTTGAAGAAATCCCTCAATAATGGATTGAAAAATAGTTAAGCCACGGGGGCGTTTGGAGTATTATTTATGCAACAACGAAAAATAGGTGCAGGACTCGCTTATCTGAACATTCTGCTGAAGAACGGTATTTATTTGGTCTATACGCCATTGTTGTTGAGGTTGGTCGGAAAGGCTGATTACGGAATCTATCAGCTTACTTCTCAGTTAGTTTCTAGTTTAACATTGTTGGCACTGGGATTTTCTGGTGCATATGTTCATTTCTATTGGGTAGAGAAAAAGAAATCAGAAAAGGCTGTTGCTTTGCTAAATGGATTATATTTAAAAATATTTTCCATGGTTGCCGGCGCATCAATTGTGGCTGGAACCATCTTAATTACTTTTAGTAAATGCCTTTTCGGTTCCAGTTTCACAGATAGTGAACTAGCGACAACTAAAGTTATGTTGTCGCTTATGGTACTGAATATAGCAATCACATTCGTATCGAGTGTGTTTGATTCATATATTGCAGCGAATCAACGGTTCTTGTTTCAGCAGACAAGGATAATGGTGACAACGGTATTGCAACCTATAATTGTTATCCCAGGTATATTGTTAGGCTTTGGAGTCGTCATGATTTCGCTAGTTCAATTGGCATTCTCGATAATTTTATTGATTGCAAACGCTAATTTTGCTTGTAAGCAGTTGAAAATGAAATTCGCATTTGGAAAAGGATCAGGTTTGCTATTTAAGAGTGTTATTTCCTTTTCCGGCATCTTATTAATTAATGATGCTGTGGATTTGATTAACAATAATTTGCCAGGTGTTTTAACCGGAAGCATATTAGGACCAGGCGCTGTGGCAGTTTATGCCATTGTTATCCAAATCAGAAATATATTTATTCAACTGTCAACTGCGCTTTCAAGTGTTTTTATTCCGCGTGTAAATGAATTAGTTTCTGAAGGGGCAACTGATGAACAGCTGACTGACTTGATGATTAATGTTGGTAAGTCGCAATTTTCAATTCTGATTTTTGTGTACGGAGGCTTTGTTGTTGCTGGCCAGTGGTTTATTCAACAATGGGCTGGTAATAACTTCGGTATGGCGTATTGGATGCTGGTGGTGGTTATGTTGCCACTCCTAGTACCGTTGTCCCAAAACTTGGGCCTAGAAATCCAACGTGCAAAAAATAAACATGCTGTTCGATCATGGGTTCTTGGTGTTTTTGCAGTGCTAAACATTGGTATAACGTACTTCAGCATTAAGATGTTTGGTGTTTCTGGTTCAGTAACCGGATACGTTGTAAGCATACTGGTGGGGAATGGTGTGGCCATTAATCTATATAATCATTTTATGGTTGGATTGAATATGGTAAAGTATTGGGCAAAAATGCTTCCAATTATGTTCTTTGCGTTCGTATCAATTATTGCTGCTGAGCTGCTAAAGCTAGTAGTTCCAGGAATATTATTTATGCAAACATCTGTCGGCGTGTTTGTGTATGTCGTTCTGTTTGCCTTTCTGTTTTGGTGTTTTGTCCTTTCAAAGGATGAAAAGAACCAAATCATGGGTGGTGTAAAAAAGTTTATAAAATGATGTTTGTCTGGTATAAATCGGAACATAGAAAGTAGAGTTATGGAATTAGCAGAGTTAATAAGTGAACTTGATGAGTCTCATGTTAAGTATGTAGTTGACGTTAATCTTAAGGAATACACGCATACTAAAACGGGTGGTGAAATACCGGTTATGGTATACCCATCAAATACTGATGAATTGATTGTTAGCGCTCGTCTATTAACAGATTTGAAATTTGAGTTTATTGTTCTATCGGGAATGACTAATATTGTTCTACCTGACAAAAAACTTGATTTCGTCGTTTTGAACATGTCTGAATTTGAGACAACAGAACCAATTGTAGATGGAAATGTTTTAACGGTTTCTGGTAGTTACGAAATGAAAACTTTGACACGATGGGCATATGATCATCAGCTTAGGTCTTTAGAATGGATGGAAGGAATTCCAGGTACGGTAGGAGCTGGAATTTACATGAACGCTGGCTTCTTGATCGGTCAGGATATGGAGCACTTCTTAGTCGATGCCACATACCTAGACTTAACTGACTTTACTGTTAAAACGATGAAAAACCAGGACATGAAGTTTAGATATCGTTATTCAATTTTTCAAGACATGAATGCAGTAATCCTGAAAGCTAAATTCCTTGTTACGCCAATAAAAAATTTGAGTCATCCTTGGTTGCGTAAGCTAAAATCAAAAAAGATTATTGACCAGTACCATCAACGACGTGCAAATAATCAGCCGCTAGAATTACCTTCAGCAGGAACGGTTTTTGTACCACCAACACCGTTTCATGTGGGGGGACTTCTAAGAGAGATGAAACTTGTTGGTCATCAGATTGGTGGCGCTCAAATTTCGCCAAAGTCTCCCGGATTTATTGTTGGCGTCGACAATATGACCGGTGATGATTACTATGATTTGGTGAAATTTATCCAACAAAAAGTCTTCGAAAGATATGGTTTGTCTTTGGAACCTGAGGTAAGACTAATTGGTTTTGATAAAAATATCAGTGGCCACTTTGGACGCTAAAGATAAGGTTTCCTAAGTCATTTTTGTTCAAATGATGATGAATGACAAAATTTAATATTTTTGTACTTTACTTAGGAAGCTGATTTCACATTGTTGAGATTAGCTGCCTTTTGGTTGTGGTTCATTGATCCAAAGAAGTATAGATGATACTAGAGAGGTGTTGATGACGATAAAAATAAAAGTGGTACTGCAAGCCTAGAAACTAGGTCTGCAATACCACTTTTTTGTTATGAGGATTAATTTTTGGCGGTTAGTGCATTTTCAATTTCATTGTGAACTCGCTGGAATTCAGCATCTGAGATTATTTGATAAGAAACACCATTATCCATTTCACCGGTACCTTTAATTTGGTCACGGTTGATAGTTTGTGCAGCATCACGGTACTTAGTACCTAAGTTTCTTAGTGACGTGAGTGAAATATTTGAACGAACATTGTCAGACACTGCATTTAGGAAATCATTTGATAATACGCTAGAAGGATCATCCTTAAGCTTGTTAATTACTGATTCAATCACGAGTTGTTGGCGAATTTGGCGACCGTAGTCCCCTTGTGGATCGTCGTAACGCATGCGTGAGAATTGCAATGCTTGGGCACCATCCATGTGGTACGTTTGGCCTTCTGTGAACGAATAACCTTCATAGTCAAATGTTAATGGTGACTTTACATCGACACCACCAACGGCGTTAACAAGTTGCTTTAAACCATTCATGTTAACCAAGAGGTAACCATCTAGCTTAATGTTAAGCAATTTGTCAACTGCGTTTACTGCGGCTTCAGCATTGCCATAAGCGTACGCCGCATTAAGCTTTGCATCAACACCGTCGATTTGAATCTTCGTATCACGTTCAATAGAAATCATTGTTGTGGTTTTTGAAGTTGGGTTAACGACCATAACCATCATTGTATCAGTACGCCCTTTGTAATCACGGCCTAGAGCACCGGTGTCAGTTCCGAGTAGTAGATAAGCAACGGATTTTCCTGATTTTGTTTTTGTGTCTGAGGCTTTACTCAAGGAACTGTCCATTGAGTGAATCTTCGAAGTCGTGTTGTGTAAGGCGAATGCAGCGACACCACCACCAATAACGATGAGGGCAACGGCAATGCCTAAAATCCAAAGCAACACCTTTTTAATCATGAGAAAAAACTCCTTAAAAATGTATTCAAACTATGTTTAATTATATAACAAATCATGAATATTTAGGGTATAGTTAAAGAAAGAGAAAAGGTTTAAGGAGACGAACATGATTGATATTCACAGTCACTTATTACCAGGTATTGACGACGGTTCAGAGAACCTTGACGTTTCGTTGCAGATGGCACGTGATGCGGTTGCAGATGGCGTGACGCATGCACTTATGACACCACACCACATGAACGGACGTTATGTGAATCATGCATCAGACGTGATCAAGCTAACGGCTGATTTTCAAGCTGAATTGAACAATGCGAATATTCCATTGACGGTTTTCCCATCTCAAGAGGTCCGCATCAATGGTGGCTTGTTGTCAGCGTTGGATGACGGTGACGTTCTCACAACAGATGAGCAGGGAACCTACATCTTAATTGAATTCCCATCAGATGATGTACCAGCATTTACGATGGACATGTTGTTCCAAATCCAGCAACACGGTTTGGTGCCAATCATTGTGCACCCAGAACGTAACACCCGTTTAATGAAAGAACCACAATTGTTGTATGACATGGTGTCACGTGGGGCATATGCACAAGTGACCGCTAGTTCATATGTTGGTACATTTGGTAAAGCGGTGACGGCCTTTAGTGAAGATATTATCGCTAATGGGTTGGCGCACTTGTTTGCATCAGATGCACACCATATTCCAGGCCGTAAATATGAAATGACAGCTGCGTTCGATAAACTAAAAGCAACATATGGTTCTGACCTAGCAAAGCAATTTGATGATAATGCTAAGGCTCTGGTCAACGGTGAACGATTGTCTCGTCAGCACCAAACACCCATTAAGAAAAAGCGCTTCTTTTCAGCATATTAAAAAAGTTCTCTTCCAAACAGAGTGAAAGATCACCAGTGTTTGGAAGAGAACTTTTTAGTTTTAATCTTTATCACGAAACTTATCGTCGTGAATTTTAGTACGCTTGCCACTCTGTAATAAGGCCATGGCCACGATGGCGCATGTGCCACCAAGCATGAAGGCCAATAATAGACCAATGAAGTGCATGAGAAACTCCTTTCCCCTGAATTTCAGTGTATGTGATGACAGGCAAACAATCAAGGACTAAATGTTGAATGCGTTTTGAAGGAACTTGGACTAAGTTTATCAATATTGTAGATGCATTTTGTTCATAAAGCGTTCATTTTTTTAGTTACTATTAGTACATAAGTTAAGGCGAGGAGAAAAAGTAATATGTTGATGTTGTGCTTGTTTGTTGCTGGTATTGTAAGTGGCATTTTCGGCATGGCCTTGCTTCAGGCGGCTGGTCGTGAAACGCCAAAGTTTAGTGCTGAATAATAAAAGATATATAACCACCTAGGAACAAGCGACAATCGCTTGTTCCTTTTATTTTGGTCAAAATTCAGATAAATAGTGCAAAAACATTCGTGAATAATGTACAATAATAAACGTAATTAAAGTTTTGTTCGTATTTTAAGACGATTTAATAAGGGGATAAACATGATTGATCGCTATGCACGACCTGAAATGCGCCATATTTGGTCATTGGAGAACCAATACCAATCTTGGCTAGATGTAGAAATTGCTGTAACAGCCGGCTGGGTAGCTGAGGGGCACGTGCCGGCGGAAGATTTGGCAGCAATCCGTGCAAATGCAAAATTCGATGTTGATCGCATTGCAGAGATTGAAGAGACGACGCGTCACGACATGGTTGCCTTTACGCGCAATGTGTCAGAGTCATTGGGGGATGAGCGTAAGTGGATTCACTATGGTTTGACGTCAACTGACGTCGTAGACACTGCCCAAGCATTACGTCTACGCCAAGCAAACAACGTTATTAAGGCCGATTTGGCAGCCTACAAGGATGTCTTGGCAACGTTGGCCCGTAAGTACAAGCACACCGTGATGATGGGCCGTACACACGGTGTTCACGCAGAACCAACGACGTTTGGGTTGAAGATGGCGCGCTTTTACCAAGCAGCTGTCCGCGACCTTGAGCGTTTTGAACGCGTCGCAGCAGCCGTTGAAACAGGAAAGTTATCAGGTGCAGTTGGTACATTTGCCAATGTGCCACCAACTGTGGAAGAGGCAGCCATGGCTGAACTTGGCCTAACACCACAAGCAATTGGCTCACAAGTTTTGCCACGTGACTTGCACGCTGACTACGTGACGACGATTGCGGTTATCGGAACGACGTTGGAAGAAGTTGCCACTGAGATTCGCGGTTTGCAACGTTCAGAAATTCATGAGGTTGAAGAAGGCTTTAAGGGTGGTCAAAAGGGATCATCAGCCATGCCACACAAGCGTAACCCAATTGGTTCAGAGAACATCGTTGGCTTGTCACGCGTTTTGCGTGGTTATGCAGTTACTTCTATGGAAGATGTTGCTTTGTGGCATGAGCGTGATATTTCACACTCAAGTGCTGAACGTATTATCTTGCCTGATGCAACGACAGTTTTGGATTACATGTTGCACCGTTTGACGGCAATTTTGGAGAACTTGCAAGTCTTCCCAGAAACAATGTTGGCTAACATGAAGCGTACGTATGGCTTGATTTACTCACAACGTTTGCTCTTGAAGTTGGTGGATGCCGGAATGTCTCGTGAAGCAGCTTACGATACGGTGCAACCGTTGACGGCCCGTTCATGGGATGAACAACTCCAATTCCGTGATTTGGTGGATGCTGACGCAACAATCACCGAGAAGCTAACGAAGGCTGAAATCGACGACGCCTTTGACTACAATTGGCACTTGAAGCACGTCGATGATATCTTTAAGCGTGTCGGACTATCTGACTAAGCTTGCCCGTTTGGCAGATGGCAAGCCACATGTTCCTTGTTATGATTAAAGCAATCAAACAAAGGGGGACGATTTATATGGCAATGTCAGATCACGTTAAGGGAAAGTACGACGAAGCAGCTGGGAAGACAAAGGAAGTAGTTGGATCAGCGACTGGAAACGAGCGCGTTGAAGCTGAAGGCAAGACGCAAAACCTTGCTGGTAAGGCCCGTGATGCAATGGGTGATATCAAGGAAAAGGCTGCCGACGCAGTTGAAGACTTGAAGGACAAGATGCACAAGGATTCTGATAAATAAACTAATCAAACAGGGATGATGGCAGCGAACATCATCCCTGTTTTTGTATACAAAAAGTAAGTTATTGCATAAATTTACTATTTTTATGAATTAAATGAATAAGATATAACTTGTTTAAATGCCTGAATTTAGGCGTTTTCGACAAATGAAACCTAGATAGTAAATGGGGTATACGTATATTTATTGCGAAAGTGTGTTGACATTTTGCTTAAAACAAAATATGATTTGAATATCGAATAGTTTGATGTTCGAAATACTTTTTGGAAGGAGTGAGACTATGGCAGTTTTAACGACGACTGAAATCATGGATTTGATTCCCAACCGTTATCCAATTCTTTATATGGATTACGTGGACGAGATGACACCAGGAGAATCATTGATCGCAACGAAGAACGTAACAATCAATGAACAATTCTTCCAAGGTCACTTCCCAGGGAACCCAGTTATGCCTGGTGTGTTGATTATTGAATCACTTGCACAAGCGGCATCAATCTTGATTTTGTCATCACCACAATTTGTTGGTAAGACGGCTTATATGACGGGTATTGATAATGCCAAGTTCAAGCGCATGGTAAAGCCAGGCGACGTCTTGAAGTTACACGTAGAATTCGGTAATCTGAGAGAGAACATGGGAACAGTAAACGTCAAAGCTATGGTTGATGGCAAGTTAGCAACTAGCGCCGAATTGATGTTTGTTGTTTCACCTGACGAGAAAAAGGCGGCTGACGCCAAGAGTGAGACGGAGAAGTAAGTATGGCAGCTAGTGAAGAAGCATCGTTCGAACAGATTAATGAGGCCCTAGTTAACGTTTTTAACAACGTTGTCTGGATTGAGGAAGCCTCATTGCGTGAATCAAAGTTTAATGACATCACGATTAAGGATATGCACACGATTGCAGCCATCTCGATGTATGAGACACGTACAGCGTCACAAGTCGCCGAAATGGTGCACTTGACGCCTAGTGCGATGACGAGCGTAATCGATAAGCTAGTGAAGAAGGGATATGTTGAACGTCGTCGCGATGACGAAGATCGACGTGTTGTCCATCTTGTACTAACGCACTCGGGACGTACGGTTTTCCGTGCACACGAGGCTTTCCACCGCGGTATGGCCCACTCATTGTTTGACTCTCTATCCGACGATGAAGCGGCTGCCGTACGTAAAGCAGTGATTAATTTGCAAGAATATCTTCACGAGTTGATCCAGTTCTAAGAGAGGGCGACATGGAAAAATTTACCATCGTCCAGTCAGCGCGAGCAATCCCATCACGAGTCGTTACGAATGATGATTTAGCATCATTTATGGACACGTCTGATGAATGGATTAGTTCACGTACTGGAATTCGGCAACGTCACATCGTCGACACTGAAGATACCAGTGATTTGGCCGTGGCGGTAGCAGAAAAACTCCTCCATCAAGCTGGTTTGACCGCGGATCAACTAGATTTTATCTTAGTTGGTACGATGTCACCGGATACATTGTCACCGAGTGTTGCACAAATTGTGCAGGGGAAAATCGGTGCGCACAATGCTTTCGCTTGGGACCTAAGCGCTGCTTGTTCAGGTTTCGTTTATACGTTGAGTATGGCAAGTTCATTACTCACAACGCGTTATGAACGAGGCTTAGTTATCGGGGCGGAAGTGTTGAGCAAACTTGTGAACTGGGAAGACCGTTCAACGGCCGTACTCTTCGGAGATGGCGCAGCGGGCGTCTTGCTAGAACGCACAACAGCAGCAACTGGTTTGCTAGCTGAATCATTGAAAACGTTTGGTGAACGTTCACAATTCCTGACGGCTGGGCAACAACAAAATGCAAATCACTTTGCAGGCACGTTGAAGACAGCTGATCCATATTTCAAAATGGATGGACGTGAGGTTTATAGCTTTGCAACTCGCGAAGTACCAAATGTCTTAAATGAAGCGTTGGCTAAAGCTGACTTAACACCTGATGATATTGATGTTTACCTATTGCACCAAGCAAACGGACGCATTATCAGCAGTATTGCGAAGCGCTTTGGACAACCAATTGAAAAGTTCCCAATGAACATGGCTTCATATGGAAACACAAGTGCTGCAAGTATCGGTATCTTGCTTGACGAACTTCGTGAAGCAGGGACGGTGCACGCAGGACAAACAATCGCAATCGCCGGATTTGGTGGTGGATTGACGGTTGGCGCCTTGATTATCAAGGTCTAATTTATTTTTCTAAAATTGTATATGACGTATACATTTTAATTTTCAAACTACTTTTAAATTATAAAGAAAACAGAGGATATTAACATGACTGAAGCAGAAATTTTGAACAAGGTAACTGAAATCTTGGTAGACCAATTTGATTTGAAAGAGGGCGAAGTTAAGCCTGAAACGAACTTGACTGAAGACATCGACGCAGATTCATTGGATTTGTTTGAAGTGTTGAACCGTATCGAAGACGACTTCGACATCAAGTTGGCTGTTGCTGAAGAAATTCAAACTGTTCAAGACTTGGTAAACAAGGTTTCTGAGCAAGTAAACGCCTAATCACACAAACCCAAAGAGAAAGGGAACCGCAAAATGAGCGTCAAGCTAAGTAATCCATTATTTGAAAAGTTAGGCATGAAGTACCCTATCATCCAAGGTGGTATGGCCTGGGCAGGGACTGGTCATCTTGCAGGTGCTGTCTCTGAGGCAGGTGGTTTAGGTATCATCGGAACGGGTTATTGGAAGGCTGATAAGGTACGTGAAGAAATTCGTCGTGCCCGTGAGGTTACTGATAAGCCATTCGGTGTCAACGTGATGTTGTTGTCACGTCACATTCGCGAAGTCTTCGATGTCATCATCGAAGAAGGTGTTAAGGTTGTCGCAACCGGTGCTGGTGATCCGTCACCATTTATCGAAGAATTGCACAGCCACGACATCTTGGTAATTCCAGTTGTGCCATCAGTTGGACTTGCTAAGATGATGGAAAAGAAGGGTGTTGATGCGGTTGTCGCTGAAGGTATGGAGTCAGGTGGTCACATTGGTATGTTGACGACGATGACATTGGTACCACAAGTGGTTGACGCATTGAAGATTCCAGTTATCGCAGCTGGTGGTATTGCAGATGGTCGCGGCGTTGCTGCGGCCTTCATGCTAGGTGCCTCAGGTGTACAAATGGGAACGCGCTTCTTGGCTTCAGAAGAAGCTGAAGTACACGAAAACTTTAAGAATTCTGTTGTGAAGGCAAAGGACATTGATACGATCGTTACCGGTGAATTGCTTGGTAATCGCGCTCGTGTTTTGAAGACGAAGATGTCAAAGAACTTTGTTAAGCAAGAACGTATTGAAATCACAAAGCCTAAGCCAGATGCAGATGCGATTGAAGAACTTGAAAATGGTTCACTTCGCCGAGCTGTGCTTGATGGTGATAAGGAAAACGGTGCCTTCATGGCTGGTCAAATTTCAGGAATGATTACTGATATTAAGCCAGTGGCACAAATTCTAGAAGATGTTTGGTCACAAGCTGAAGACTTGTTGAACTAACCAAACAACAGGGGAGAGAACATGAAACTAGGACTATTGATGAGTGGTCAAGGTGCGCAACAAGTTGGCATGGGCGCTGACTTGTATGCAAACTTACCTGAATATCAAGAAACAATTGACCGTGCGAGTGAGTTGCTTGGCTACGATGTTATGGCCACTATTGTAAATAGTGAAGACAACATCAAGCAAACGAAGTACACACAACCTGCTATTTTGGCAATGAGCATGGGTATCTACAATGCTTTGTCAGACGTTATGCCAAAGCCAGCCGCTGCATTGGGCCTAAGTTTGGGCGAATACAGTGCATTGACTGCTGCTGGTGCAATGACGTTTGAACAAGCGATGTGCATTATCAAGGATCGCGGTGCATACATGCAAGCGGCTGGTGATGCAAACCCAGGTAAGATGGTTGCCGTTATGACGGATGAACAAGATATGGTAGTTGCAACGCTTGAAAAGCTACAAGCAGCTGGCAAGCGCGTTTATCCAGCGAACTTCAACACATTTAACCAATTGGTCATCGGTGGTATTGAAGCAGACGTTAATGATGCCATGGCAGCGCTAACTGAAGCTGGTGTCTCACGCATGGTTGAATTGCCAGTTTCAGGGGCTTTCCACACACCATTGTTGCAAACGGCTGCTGATCAATTGGCAGTTCGCCTAACTGACGAAACGTTTAACACGCCTGAATTCGCTGTTTACTCAAACACGACGGGTCAAAAGTTCGTGGATGTGAAGGCAACCTTGTTGCAACAAATCACATCACCAACGTACTTTGCTCAAGCGTTGCAAGCGATGGTTGATGATGGTGTAGATACGTTGATTGAGTTTGGTCCAAGCGACACCTTGATGAAGTTTGCCAAGAAGGTTGTTGGTAAGGACGTTAAGCGCTACTGCGTGAAGGACCTTGCTTCATTTAATGAAGTTCGCGACATGTTGATTGCAGAACAGGAGACAGTACAATAATGGATCTTGCAGGAAAGAATGTGTTGATCACGGGATCGACACGTGGTATCGGATTGGCAATTGCCAAGGCTTTCGATGAAGCTGGCGCACGTGTGATTTTGCACGGACGTTCAGCTGTAAAGCCTGAAGTAATGGCTGAATTCAGTGAAGACACATTGGCAATTACGGCTGATATCGCTGATGAAAACAGTGTTAACGACGCGTTGACTGGTTTGCTTGAAGAAGTAGAAGGTATCGACATTTTGATTAACAACGCTGGAATCGTTGACGACAAGTTGGCTATGGGGATGAAGCCTAGCGAATTCGCCAATGTTGTGAACACAAACTTGAACGGTACGTTTAACGTGACGCAACCACTCTTTAAGAAGATGTTGCGCGCCCGTTCAGGAAACATCATTAACATCGCGTCAGTGGTGGGATTGATGGGTAATGTTGGACAAGCTAACTACGCTGCGTCAAAGGCCGGAATCGTCGGCTTGACGAAGACGTTGGCAAAGGAAGGTGCAATGCGTGGCATTCGTGTTAACGCAATCGCGCCCGGCATGATCGTTTCTGACATGACGGATGCTTTGTCTGACAAGGTTAAGGAACAAGTCCTAGAGGCTGTGCCTTTGAAGCGTTTTGGAAACGCGGCTGAAATCGCACAAACTGCCTTGTTCTTGGCTCAAAACGATTACATCACTGGCCAAACAATTACGGTCGATGGTGGATTGTACATCTAAGGAAACCAGATACGACTTGATGCACTTATTCTTTCGTAACTTATTTTAATAAGTCGTATCTAACGCTTTAGGAAAGTAGAGGAGAACAACATGACACGAGTTGTCGTAACAGGTTTGGGTGCAGTTACACCCGTTGGTAATACAGCAAATGACTTTTTGGATGGAATCTTTAACAGTCAAGTTGGTATTGCCCCAATTACAAAGTTTGATGCCACGGAAACGGGTGTCACGGTTGCTGGTGAAGTGAAGGGCTTCGATCCTGCAGAACGCGTTGGAAAGCGCGAAGCTCGCAAGATGGATTTGTTCTCACAATATGCCGTTCACGCAGCTGGTGAAGCTTTGGAAAACGCTGGTTTGGCAGATGGTGTTGATAACCCGGATCGTTTCGGCGTTATCATGGGTAACGGAATCGGTGGTTTGACGACGATCGAAGAACAAGTTATCAAGATGCACGACAAGGGACCACAACGTGTGAGCCCAATGTTCGTGCCAAACGCTATCCCAAACATGGTATCAGGTAACGTGTCAATGCGTTACGGTGCCAAGGGAATTAACTACACATTGTCAACGGCGTGCGCCAGTGCGACGAACGCGATTGGTGAAGCCTTCTGGCGTATCCAATCAGGCAAGTACGATGTGATGGTTACGGGTGGTTCAGAAGCAACGGTTAACGAAATGGGAATCTCAGGATTTGCTGCGTTGACTGCTTTGTCAACTGAGCCAAACCCACTTGAAGCTTCAAAGCCATTTGATGTTAACCGTCACGGTTTCGTCATGGGTGAAGGTTCAGGAATTTTGGTTTTGGAATCTTTGGAACACGCGCAAGCTCGCGGTGCCAAGATTATTGCCGAAGTGGTTGGTTACGGGGCTAACTCAGATGCCTACCACTTGACGAGTCCAACCCCTGACGGATCAGGACCTGCTGGTTCAGTGAAGTTGGCTTTGCAAGACGCTGGTATTGAAGCTAGCGATATTGATTATGTCAACGCACACGGAACGGCGACTGGTGCTAACGATGCTGCTGAATCAAAGGCAATGGAGTTGGTATTCGGTCAAAACGGTGTCCTTGTTTCATCAACTAAGGGTATGACGGGTCACTTGTTGGGAGCCGCTGGTGCTATTGAAGCAATTGCTGCAATTGGTGCTTTGGTTCGTGAGCAATTGCCAGTTAACGTTGGTGTGACGGAACAAGATCCTGAAACTGCTGGTGTAACGTTGGTTAATGATGACAACAAGTTTGTTGCTCCTAACTACGTTTTGTCAGCTAACTACGGATTTGGTGGCCACAACGCCGCTATCATTTTCAAGAAGTGGAGTGAGAATTAATGGGTTTGCAATTAGATGACATTCGAGCTTTGATGCAAGATTTGGAAAACAGTTCATTGCGTGAGTTTTCATTGCAATCAGATGATTTCAGTTTGCACTTGAGCAAGAACGAAATCGCGCAACCTGTTGTCACGACGCCTGCACAGCCAGCTGTTGCGAGTGTCGCGACAGCAGAGGCGCCTGTAGCAACTGCTGAGCATCATCCATTGGATAAGGAAGAAAAGCAAGGCGTAACAATCGACGCTCCGTTGGTTGGTACGGTTTACTTGAAGCCCAATCCAGATGCAGCACCATTTAAGCAAGTGGGTGATCACGTTGCCGTTGGTGAGCAAGTTGCGATTGTTGAAGCAATGAAGTTGATGACGCCAGTAAAGAGTGAAGTTGCTGGTATCATTACTGAAATTTTGGTTGAGGAAGAAGATGTTGTTGACTACGGTCACGCACTATTCCGTGTCGAATTGGATGCCTAAGGAGGTCTCGACATGTCAGTATTAAACACACAAGAAATTCAAGAGATCTTGCCACACCGTTACCCAATGTTGATGTTGGATACGGTTGAGGAATTGGTGCCTGGTGAGAAGACGGTTGCGATTAAGAACATCACAATCAACGAAGAGGTCTTCCAAGGCCACTTCCCTGGTAACCCAACGTTCCCAGGTGCTTTGACGATTGAGGCGCTTGCCCAAGCTGGTGCAGTTGCGTTGTTGTCAATGCCTGAGTTCAAGGGTAAGACAGCTTACTTTGGTGGTATCAAGAAGGCTCGCTTCCGTAAGATGGTAAAGCCTGGTGATCAAATGCGTCTTGAAGTGACGCTAGATCGTTTGCGCGGACCAATCGGTGAAGGTAAGGGTATTGCTTACGTTAACGGTAAGAAAGCTACAACAGCTGATTTGACGTTTATTATTGGAGACTAAAATGTTCAAGAAAGTGTTAGTCGCGAACCGCGGTGAAATCGCCGTTCGTGTCATCCGTACACTGAAGGAAATGGGCATTCAATCTGTCGCAATTTACTCTTCAGCTGATGCGGATAGCCTCCATGTGAAGTTGGCTGATGAAGCGATTTCAGTTGGAGGACCAAAGTCAAAAGATAGTTACCTAAACATGAAGAATATCTTGAGTGCCGCGTTGTTGACGGGTGCTGAAGCGATTCACCCAGGTTATGGTTTCTTATCTGAAAATGAGTTGTTCGTTGAAATGGCAGAAGCGGTTGGCTTGAAGTGGATTGGTCCGAGCCCTAAGGTGATTGAACTGATGGGTAACAAGGCTAACGCTCGTGAATCAATGCGCGCTGCTGGCGTACCAGTGATTCCTGGTTCTGAAGGCTTCATTCGTGATGCTGCAGAAGCCAAGGCGGTAGCTGATCGCGTGGGTTATCCACTATTGCTAAAGGCTGCAGCTGGTGGCGGTGGTAAGGGAATGCGTTTTGTTTACTCAGCTGATGAGTTGGCAGACAAGTTCGATGATGCCCAGCGTGAAGCCAAGGCTGCCTTTGGGGATGAACACATGTACGTTGAAAAGGTTATGGAGAACGTGCGTCACATTGAGATGCAAGTGATGCGTGATCGTTTCGGCAACGTGTTGTACTTCCCTGAGCGTAACTGCTCATTGCAACGTAACAATCAAAAGGTCATGGAAGAAAGTCCAGCGCTTGGTGTCACACAAGAAATGCGTGACAACCTTGGTGAAATCGCAACGAAGGCGGTTAACGCTTTGCAGTACGAAAACACCGGAACATTGGAATTCTTGCAAGACCACGATGGCAATTTCTACTTTATGGAAATGAACACGCGTATTCAGGTGGAACACCCAGTTACTGAAATGGTAACCGGTGTCGACTTGATTCGTATGCAAATTGAAGTGGCAGCTGGTGAGCCGTTGTCTGTGTCACAAGCAGACATTGCCTTGAAGGGACATGCTTTGGAAGTACGTTTGAACGCGGAACAACCAGCAAAGAACTTTGCGCCAAGTGCCGGAACAATCGATTTTGCCTTTTTGCCAACTGGTGGACCTGGTATTCGTATCGATTCTGCCATTTATGCTGGTGATAAGATTCAACCATTCTACGACTCAATGATTGGTAAGTTGTTGGTTCACGCTAATAACCGTGCCGATGCAGTCACGAAGATGGACCGCATCTTGGATGAATTGGTTGTTCACGGGGTCAGCACGAACGCTGAATTCCAAAAGGCGTTGTTGCACGATCCAACGGTTGCCCGTGGCATGTTCGACACACGTTACTTGGAGAAGGAGTTCTTGCCACGTTGGCAAGCCAGTCTGCCTAAGGCGGATTAAGGAGGAGAGGCATGGATTTATTTAATAACACCACGGTTTCAACTCCCAAGATTAAGCGAGATGCGAACCTAAATGATCGCATTCCAGATGGCTTGTTCTTGGCGTGCCCATACTGTGGCGCACAACTCTATTCAAAGCAATTGGGTGACCACCGTGTCTGCCCAAATTGTGGCTATGGATTCCGTTTGCAAGCACGCGAACGCATGGCCTTGATGACGAATGATTTTGAAGAGCTAGATGCTGATTTGAAGTTGGCAGATTCAGACTTCCCAGGGTATGCGGCGAAGTTGGAACGTGCGCAACAACAAACGGAATTGGGTGACTCAGTCTTGACGGGAGTAGCGACCCTTGAAGACCAGCGGGTTGCTATCGGTATCATGGATTCATATTTCATCATGGGGTCACTAGGATCAATCACAGGTGAAAAAATCACGCGCTTGTTTGAGCACGCGACGGCAGCTAAGTTGCCAGTCATCTTGTTTACCGCATCTGGTGGTGCACGTATGCAAGAAGGTATTCACTCATTGATGCAAATGGCAAAGGTGTCAGGCGCAGTTGCGGCCCACCAAGATGCCGGTTTGCCATACATTGTGGTTCTGACAGACCCAACAATGGGTGGGGTAACCGCATCATTTGCCATGCAAGGTGACATTACATTGGCCGAACCACACGCATTGGTTGGTTTTGCTGGTAAGCGTGTCATCGAGCAAACGATTCACGAAAAGTTGCCTAAGGAGTTCCAACGTGCCGAAGCGGTCATGGAAAATGGCTTTATCGATGCGATTGTGCAACGCCCACAAATGGCAGCAATTCTTGCACAACTTGTGCGTTTTCACCAAACAACGGAGGTTAAGTAAATGGCAGCCCTATTTCGTCGTGAATTAACTCCTGTGCAGGTGGTGAAAAAGTCGCGTGAGGATCGATTCTCAGCACGCGAAATTATTGACGGTATTTTCACTGATTTCTTTGAATTACACGGTGATCGTTTTGCTGGTGATGACGCGAGTGTCATCGGTGGCCTAGCGAACCTTGATGGTAAGCCAGTTACGGTTATTGCCATTGATAAGGGAACCGATATCAAAGACAAGTTGGCAAAGCGCAACGGGTCTCCTGAGCCATACGGTTATCGTAAGGCTACCCGTTTGATGGACCAAGCAGCTAAGTTTGGTCGTCCTATCATCACCTTTATCAACACGCCAGGAGCCTTTCCTGGTAAGTCAGCTGAAGATCAAGGACAAGGTGAGGCAATCGCCCAAAGTATTCTGCAAAGTATGACGTACCCAGTACCAATGATTGCCATTGTGTACGGTGAAGGTGGGTCAGGGGGCGCGTTGGCCCTAGCAACATCTGACCAAGTTTGGATGTTCCAAAATTCAACGTATTCCATTCTCTCTCCGGAAGGATTTGCAGCTATTTTGTGGAAGGATGCCAAGCGTAGTGCCGAAGCAGCCGAATTGATGGGATTGACGCCTAATGATCTCTTAGCGAACGAGATTATTGACTACATCGTCCCAGAGAGTCGCTCACATGCACGTGTCTTCAATTTGGTTCGTGCCAAGTTGCAAGATGAGATTTCAAAGTTGCAATCACTTGCACCTGATGAACTTGTTAAGCAACGTCGCGCACGTTTCCGAGCATTTTAAACAATTGCAATTATTCAATATCGAACGCCAGATAGTTACTATCTGGCGTTTTTTTGTGGGGTTAAGTAAAATGAAGTTGGATAGACGGGGGATGAATCATGGATCGAATTACAGAACAAAAGCGACAAGCTGGCGAGTACGCAGCTTCGTTGATTACGGATGGCATGATTGTTGGTCTAGGGACTGGCTCAACCGTTAAGTTCTTCATTGAAAAACTAGCGGAGCGAATCAATCGTGAAGGTTTGGATATTGTTGGGGTGACTACCTCACGCCAAACGTCATCTTTGGCGAAAGGTTGGGGAATCAAACTGAAGTCAGTTGATGAAGTGCCCGCAATCGATTTGACCATTGACGGGGCTGATGAAGTAGATGCCAATTTGGATGGAATCAAAGGTGGTGGGGCCGCATTGCTCTTTGAAAAGATTGTCGCGCTAAATTCCAAGCGTAATATCTGGATTGTGGATCAAAGTAAGTATCATGACCAATTAGGCCAATTTCCATTACCAGTTGAAGTGGTGCCGTATGGTAGTCACCAACTCTTGAAGCGTTTCGATGCCGCTGATATGGCGCCAACATTTCGCCGTTTGCCAGATGGCCAACGTTTGACAACGGACGCTGGCAATTACATCATCGATTTACATCTTGAAGTCATTGAGCACCCACAAGCATTGGCTTATTATCTGGAGCAAACCATCGGTGTGGTTGAACACGGCTTGTTTTTGAACGTGGCGGACGCTGTCATAATTGGTGGTGAAAAGTTAGTAATTATCGAGCGCGAAACTATTGAAAATCGCTGATTGTCCACATAATTTTCAAATTCACAAAATAGCGTATGGTATAATAATTGACAATAGTAGTAAGTTCGGGGACTTATTAAAAGGAGAATTAATACTTATGACTTGGCAAGACAATTACCAAATTTGGGCAGATCGTACTGATTTGCCACAAAACTTGCAAGACGATATGAAGAAGTTGGCAGCTGATGAAAAGGCTGCTGAAGACGCATTCTACCAACCACTTTCATTCGGAACGGCTGGTATGCGTGGCCTTTTAGGTGCTGGAATCAACCGTATGAACATCTTTACGGTTCGTCAAGCAACTGAAGGTTTGGCACGTTTGATGGATTCATTGGACGACGCTGTTAAGGGACGTGGTGTTGCGATTTCTTACGATTCACGTCACTTCTCACCAGAATTTGCTATCGAATCTGCTAAGGTTTTGGGAGCGCACGGCATCAAGGCTTATGTCTTTGAGACGTTGCGTCCAACGCCTGAGTTGTCATTCACGGTTCGCCACTTGAACGCCTACGCAGGTATCATGATTACGGCGTCACACAACCCTAAGGAATACAACGGTTACAAGATTTACGGTGAAGATGGTGGACAAATGCCACCTAAGGAATCAGACATCATCACGGCCTCAATTCGTGAAGCTGATATGTTCGAAGTGCCAGTTAAGGATGAAGCTGAGTTGGTTGAAGCTGGTTTGTTGGTTAAGATTGGCAAGGATGTCGACGACGCTTACTTGGCTGAAGTGAAGACGGTGACGGTTAACCAAGAGTTGATCGACACTGTTGGTAAGGACATGAAGTTGGTGTACTCACCATTGCACGGAACGGGTGCTTTGATTGCTGGTCAAGCATTGAAGAACGCTGGTTTTGAAAACGTGACGATTGTGCCTGAACAAGCTGAGCCAAATGGTGACTTCCCAACGGTTAAGTTGCCAAACCCTGAAGATCCAGAAGCTTTGGCAATGGGAATTGCTTTGGCTAAGGAGCAAGGGGCTGACGTTGTTATCGCGGTTGACCCAGACGCTGACCGTATGGGAACGGCGGTTCGCCAACCATCAGGTGAGTACCAATTGTTGACGGGTAACCAAATCGGTGCCGTTTTGTTGAACTACTTGTTGACGGCCAAGAAGGCTGACGGTACGTTGCCAGCTAACGGTGCTTTGGTTAAGTCAATCGTGTCATCAGAATTCGCAGCTGATATTGCTAAGAGCTTTGGTGTTGAGACAATCAACGTTTTGACTGGATTCAAGTACATTGCCGAGCAGATCCAACACTTCGAAGACACGAACGAGCACACATTCTTGTTCGGATTTGAAGAGTCATATGGTTACTTGGTAAAGTCATTCGCCCGCGACAAGGACTCAGTTCAAGCAACGGTTTTGTTGGCCGAAGTGGCAGCTTACTACAAGTCATTGGGTAAGACGTTGTACGATGGTTTGCAAGAATTGTTCGAGCAATACGGTTACTTCGTTGAAAACACGAAGTCATTGACGTTTGCTGGTATCGATGGTGCCGACAAGATTGCATCATTGATGAACAAGTTCCGTGCTGAGACGCCTGCTGAATTTGGTGGTGTTAAGGTTGCCAAGGTTGAAGACTTCTCATTGCAAACTGAGACGGACACAGCTACGGGTGCCGTAACGCCAATGACGTTGCCAAAGGAAAACGTAGTGAAGTACTGGTTGGCTGACGGTTCATGGGTAGCCGTTCGTCCTTCAGGAACTGAGCCAAAGATTAAGTTCTACGTTGGAACAAAGGGTGCTACGGCACAAGCTGCTGACGAAGAGTTGGCTGCTATCCAAGCAACGATTGCAACTTATGTAGACTAATAATAATGATTGACCGCTACAACCGATTGAGTTGTGGCGGTCTTTTTCATAGTGGCCGTTATTTCATCATGATATGATAACGGTATACATAAGAGATGAGGTGACGGCTGATGACGATGAAAGCAGCTAAGAAGTTAGCCGACGGTATGCGTGGAGGTAAAAAGCTAATTTTTACTGAACAAGCATTCGATGACTATCAATATTTTTTGACGCAAGATCCAAAGACAACGAAAAAGATAAACAAGCTTCTGAAGGAAGTATTCCGCACACCGTTCGAAGGAACAGGTAAGCCTGAACTACAGGCAGGTCTTGATGGTGGCTGGTCACGACGCATTGATAGCGCCAACCGCATGATTTATTTCCCTGAAAGTAATGGGGATGTGACGATTGCGCAACTTCGTTATCACTACATGAAGTCAATGACGTCCTGAGGAGAAAGTGAAAATGGAAGAATTAATTGAACGCCTAGAAAATATCGCCCAAAAGATGGTCGATGATGGACGCTTGTTCGGGGCGACAGTCGGCGTGGTGAATTTCAAAAACCAAAAAGAGATCGCCTCAGTCGGACAAGTCGGTACAGGCGAGTTTGCGGACGATATTTTGTCAGTAAACCACATTTACGACTTAGCGAGTTTGACCAAGCTCTATACGACAATGCGCTATTTGCAATTATTCAAGGCAGGGACGGTAACACCAGAAACGACGGTGCAATCAATCTTGCCAGCTTTTGGTAACGCTGTGATTACGCTTGGTCAATTGTTGTGGCACAATTCTGGTTTGCCAAGTAGCGTGCGCAAGGTCCCTGAATTGACCCGTGAGATGCTCGAAGAAGATTTGATGCTAGGTGACACAATCAACGAACCTGGCACAGTAACGAAGTATTCCGACGTTGGCTTCATGGTGTTGGGTAAGGTGTTGGAAGCACTTGATGACATGCCACTGGCGTTGGATGTGACGGCGAATGTGTTGGCACCTAAGAATTTGGCTAACTCGGGCTATCGCGTGGCTGACAAGGGCCGTTTTGATGCGCCACTTGATCGTTTCGTGCCAACTGAGGACGTGCCATTCCGTGGGGGTGTCTTGCAAGGTGAGGTCGATGATTTCAAGGCGCACTTGTTGGGCGGTGCTGGTGGACACGCCGGCATGTTTGCGACAGCTGAAGATGCGTTGTCATTCGTACACGAATGGTTAATGCCGGATGAAGATTTGCCAGCTGATATGCACGCTTATCTGAAAGAAAACCAAGCTGGAATTCGCACGTTTGGTTGGCACTACTGGACATACGGTGGTGAAGATAATCCGGTTGTGGTCACGGATTGGTTGTACCAAACGGGCTTCACTGGCACGATTATGGCAGTTAATTACCGTACGATGCAGGGGATGGTCGTTTTGACGAACCGTGTGCACCCAACGCGTAATAACACGAGCTGGCTAAAAGACCGCTACGAATTTACCCAAGCTTTCTTTGCCCAAATTTGATATTTCGGTAATACCATCAACTTTCTGGTAAAATGAAATTAGCATTAAAAGATGTCATGAAAACAATTTAATAGGGGGCAATATAGATGACAATTATCATCATTATCGCAGTCGTTGTTGTGATTGGTTTGATTTGGATCAGCATTTACAACGGCTTGGTAAAGGCACGTATGCACACGCAAGAGGCTTGGAGCCAAATTGATGTGCAATTGAAGCGTCGTAACGATTTGATTCCGAACTTGTTGGAAACGGTTAAGGGTTATGCCAAGTTCGAACAAGGTACGTTGGAAAAGGTTGTGTCATTGCGTAACGCTTTGACACAAGTGCCATCTGGTGACCACCAACAGGCCATGGAAATTTCTGACCAATTGACGACGAGCTTGAAGTCAGTCTTTGCGGTTGCAGAAGCTTACCCAGATTTGAAGGCATCAGCCCAATACAACAAGTTGATGGATGAGTTGACGAACACAGAAAACAAGATTGCGTACTCACGTCAATTGTTCAACACAACGACGGCGAACTACAACGCCAAGTTGCAAACTTTCCCAACAAACATTATTGCTGGGATTCACCACTTCCAACCAAGCGAATTCTTGGAGACGCCTGAAGAAGAGAAGCAGGTTGTTAAGGTATCATTTGACGATCAAGGAATGTAATCGAGGTTTAAACGCAGATGTTATTTGACCAAATTGCCAAAAACAAGCGTAAAACAGTGATGCTTTTCTTTGGATTCTTCCTATTCATGGGCGTTGTCGGGGCTGCATTGGGAACTTTTCTGATGAATGGTCACTGGCAACAGGGAATCGTGATTGCTTTCGTGGTCGGCCTGGTTTATACGGTATACATGGTTGGTCAATCGACTGACGTTGTCATGTCTATGAACCACGCCCGCGAAATCAAGAGTGCTGATGAGGCACCTGATTTGTGGCACATCGTTGAAGACATGGCGATGGTGGCGCAAGTTCCGATGCCGCGTGTCTTTATCATCAATGATCCGAGTCCGAATGCGTTTGCGACGGGAAATAACCCAGAACACGCAGCGGTCGCAGCTACCACGGGTATCTTGCAACGTTTGAATCGTGAAGAACTTGAGGGTGTTATGGCCCACGAGATGACCCACGTTCGTAACTACGACATCCGTTTGCAAACGATTGCTGTGGCGATGACGTCAGCGATTGCGTTGCTAGCCAACCTAGGAACGCACTTCTGGTACTTCGGTGGTAACCGTGGTCGTGATCGTGAAGGTGGCGGTAATGCAATCGGCATGATTGTGTCACTGCTTGTGTTGATGTTGGCACCGTTGGCAGCTACGTTGGTCCAATTGGCGATTTCACGTAACCGTGAGTACTTGGCGGATGCTGGGGCGGTTGAATTGACGCGTAATCCACAAGGGCTAATCAATGCCCTTACAAAGATTTCGCAAAGTGAACCGATGTCAGAAGCCAACGTTTCACCAGAAAGTTCAGCATTGTATATCGCGAACCCTTTGAAGGGGGATAAAATGGCGAACTTGTTTGCCACCCACCCACAAATGGAAAAGCGTATCGAAGCTTTACGCAATATGTAAAACATAACACCCGTGTCGTGCAAAACTGCATGACGCGGGTGTTTTTGTCAAAACTCTCACGGGCATCTCATGAAACTTACAATTTAACTGTGTTACAATGGACAAGTAACATGGTCGTCGAAAAGGCCAACAAAAGGAGATTAAGATGAAAAAGAAAGCGCCAGTGGTGAAGAACCAAGAATTTGACGCAACGGTCATCGATCTAACGTACGAAGGTAACGGAGTCGTTAAGGTTGATGATTTCCCAATTTTCGTCCCAAATGCTGTTCCGGGTGAAGAAATCCGTGTCGGCATTACGAAGGTTGCTGGAACGTACGCATTCGGACGTGTTGTGAAGACATTGAAGGAATCAGAGGACCGCAACAAGGATGTTGACGTGGCAACGTTGACGACGGGAATTGCACCTTTGGCTCACTTGAAGTACGATGCACAATTGCGTTTCAAGCAAAACCAAATCCAAGAATTGTTCAAGAAGCAACACGTTGATGTTGAAGTTTCTGAGACGCTTGGTATGGAGAACCCAACTGGGTACCGTAACAAGGCGCAAATTCCTACGCGTGAATTGCGTGGTGAATTGACGACTGGATTCTTCCGTCGTGGTTCACACAACTTGATGCCAATTGAGGATTTCTACATTCAAGATCCTGAAATTGACAAGGCTATCGTGGTTATCCGTGATATTTTGCGTAAGTACCACATTCCAGCCTACAACGAATTTGAGCACACAGGTGTTATCCGTAACATCATGGTGCGTCGCGGTTACTACAGCCACGAAATGATGGTTGTTTTGGTAACGCGTTCAAAGAAGTTGCCAGGCGCAGAGATGATTGTTGAAGACATTCGCGAAGCTTTGCCTGAAGTGAAGTCAATCATCCAAAACGTTAACCAAGAAAAGACAAACGTTATCTTGGGCGAAAAGAACAACACCCTTTGGGGAAAGAATGTCATCACTGACACGTTGTTCGGTAAGAAGTTTGCCATCGGACCAAACTCATTCTACCAAGTTAACCCACAAACGACGGAAACGTTGTACCAATTGGCTGCTGACAAGGCTGGCTTGAACGGTGATGAAGAAGTTATCGACGCCTACTCAGGTATCGGAACGATTTCATTGACGATCGCTGACCGTGTTAAGTCAGTTTTGGGTGTCGAAATCGTACCTGGTGCCGTTGACGACGCCAAGCGTAACGCCGACATCAACGGTGTGACGAATGCCAAGTTCGAATTGGGTAAGGCCGAAGAGAAGATGGTTGAGTGGCACGATGCTGGTATGCGACCAGACGTTATCTTCGTTGATCCTCCTCGTAAGGGATTGACGCCAGAATTGATCGACGCCGCAACTGGCATGGAACCAGAAAAGTTCGTGTACATTAGCTGCAACCCTGCAACGTTGGCACGTGACACGGTTCAAATTTTGGAGAACGGTTACCACATTGAGGGACCTGTTCAACCAATCGACCAATTCCCACAAACGACGCACATTGAGTCAATCACTGTGTTCGTTAAGGACTAATATTAAAAAATAAATCGATAACCCGAAGAAGCTCGCCGACAGTCTAACTGTTTGGTGGGCTTTTTTGGTATCGCAATGTATAATGAATGTATTATTGAAAGCGCTTTAAGGAAACGAGGGATATGGAAATGACACTAAAGTTAGGTGTAATCGGTACAAATTGGATTACCAAGATGCTGGTTGAGGCCGCACATGAATCTAATGAATATGAACTAGCAGCCGTATACTCACGCCGTGCTGAAACGGGGGCAGCTTTTGCCGCTGATTTCGGGGATGTCCCTGTGTTTACTGACTTGGCTGATTTTTACAACAGTGGGATCGAAGTGGTGTACATCGCATCCCCAAACAGCCTGCACTATGACCAAGTTGTGCAAGCAATCGAGCACGAGCTACACGTGATTGTTGAAAAGTCAGCCTTTTCAAACACGAAGGAGTACGAAGCAGTGTACTCCTTGCTTCGTGAGCATCCAAATGTGCGTTTGTTTGAGGCTGCGCGCCACATTCACCAACCAAACTTCAAGGCAATTGCAAAGAAGATTGGCGAAATGGATCACATTTCTGGTGCGACTTTGGTCTACGAGAAGTACTCATCACGTTTCGACGACTACCTAGCTGGTAAGGAGCCAAACGTTTTGACGCGTGAGTTTAGTGCGGGTGCTTTGACTGATTTGGGTGTTTATCCACTTTATGCGGCAATTGCATTGTTTGGTATGCCAAAGGAAAGTCACTACTTCGCAACACCATTGCGTAATGGGGCCGATGGTCGCGGTATTGCCATTTTGCGTTACGCTGACTTTGATGTGACGGTCCAATTTGGTAAGGGTGCCAACAGTTACCTACAATCAGAAATTTTGGGTATGCGCGATACAATCGTGATTGATAGCATTGCAGAATTGCATGAGGTCACATACAAGGATGGCCAAGGGAATGACACTGTGTTGAGTGAAGCGTTCCCAGGAAACCCAATGGTGGCTGAAATGAACGTCTTTGCCAAGATTATCAATGATCCAGTTGCTAACGATGAAGAATACCGTCAATTGTTGACGTTGAGCCAACGCGTCAACATTGTAATGACGAATTTGCGTCACGATGCTGGCATTGTTTTCCCAGCTGACAAGTAAAATGAACGAATGATAAGCGTCGCACGTTTTGTGGGGCGCTTTTCTGTTACAATTAGAAAGACAATGAAAGAAATTGAATGAGGATAGAAAATGGATACTCGTTTTGAAGAACGATTGGCGAGCGTTGGGTTTACCACGCTAACGCCAATTCAAGAAGCCGTAGCTGAACCGTTGGCTGCCGGTGAATCAATCGACGCCTTGGCACCAACTGGAACTGGAAAGACATTGGCCTTTACGTGGCCATTGTTGCCAACATTGGTACCGGGGGATGGTGAGCAATTGCTAATCTTGGCACCATCACAAGAATTGGCCATGCAAACGACACGTGTTGTGCGTGAATGGGCAACTTTGGTGGACTTGAAGGTTTTGTCTTTGACAGGTGGTGCGAACGTGAAGCGCCAACTAGACGCCTTGAAGAAGCACCCAGAAGTGATTGTGGGAACGCCAGGTCGTGTCGCTGAATTGGTCGACAACGGTAAGTTGAAGTTGAAGCGTTTGCGCACGTTGCTATTGGACGAAGCGGACGAATTGTTGACGGAAGATACTGCTAAGCAAATCGACGGTGTTTGGGACGCAATTGACGACCCTGACGTACAAGTTGCCTTGTTTGGCGCAACTGAAGTTGACACGACAATTGCAGCTGGTTTGTTCGATCGTGACTTTACGCGTATTGATCAACGTAATGTGCCAATTCCAACGGCGATTGCCCACGAATTCTGGCCAACTGCCCGCGAGCAACGTAACAAGCGTTTGCGTCAATTAGCAGCCCGCAAGAACTTCCAAGCCATTGTGTTCTTTAACACAACCAAGCAATTGAAGGTGACGGCTAGTTTCTTGGCGCACGAACACGTTGCGATGGCAACATTGGTCCGTGGTGACTCAAGTTCAACCCGTGCCAAGTCATTGGAAAACTTCCGTAAGGGAACGGCGAAGTTCTTGTTAACGACGGATGTGGCCGCGCGTGGTTTGGATATTCCTGACTTGCCAGCGGTTATTAACTTTGATTTGCCACGTAACGGTGAAACGTACACGCACCGTGCCGGCCGTACTGGTCGTATGGGGAAGCATGGTTTGGTCATCTCATTCGGTAATGATCACGACTTACGTGATTTGCGTCGCTTGGTGGCAGTTGATATTCAATTGGTCAACGGTGCCAGCCAAGCAACAAAGCCAACTTCATTCTCAGGTTCAGCTGGTCACACAGTAGAACCAGGGGCAAACAAGGAAGTCGCTGACAAGCCACGTCCAGTTGCCAAGGTTCGTAAGGTACAAAAGAAGAAGACTGAAGAGGTCGTGGCTCGTACAGATCGCTTCGCAAAAGAGAAAAAAGCTAAGCGTAAGCACAGTAAAAACAAGGGTAAGCCAAAGCGTAAAAACGGCGAAAACTAGGCATTTAGACCGCTATTCCGGAAATAGCGGTCTTTCTTTTTACCCTTAGTTTGTGAAAATGCATTGTTATTTAGTTCACATAGAGCGGGGAATGTGTTACTATAAATAAGGATAGAGAGTTCACAAACGTTTTTTTGTTTGTGAAATAGCATGAAAATAAAACTTTTAGAAAATGAGGTAGGTTGACATGGCAGAACATGACATCCCCCGCGCGACCGCAAAGCGTTTGCCAATTTATTACCGTTACTTGAAGCTTTTGTTGGATGCGGGTACGACTCGCGTTTCATCAAACGAATTGTCTGATGCCGTAAAGTTTGACGCTGCGACGATTCGTCGTGATTTCTCATACTTTGGTGCATTGGGAAAGCGTGGTTACGGTTACGACGTTAAGGCATTGATGACGTTCTTTGGTGAAATTTTGAACCAAGACACATTGGCATCAGTTGCCCTTGTCGGAGTTGGTAACTTGGGACAAGCTTTGTTGAACTTTAACTTCCACCAAAGCTCAAACGCCCGCATTTCTGCAGCTTTTGATATCAACGAAGATATCGTGAACACGATTCAAGCTGGTGTCCCTGTTTACAGCATGGACGATTTGGAGAAGCAAATCTCTGATCAACGCATCGACGTGGCAATTTTGACGGTGCCAGCACCAGTTGCCCAAGAATTGGCTAACCGTTTGGCCAAGGCCGGTGTACACGGAATCTTGAACTTCACGCCATTGCGTTTGGATGTGCCAAGTGATGTCCGCGTGCAAAACGTTGATTTGACGAACGAATTGCAAACGTTGTTGTACTTCATCAACAACTTTGGCGCTTCAGAGGCTGAATAACGACATGATAAGTCACCCAATCTTGGGTGACTTTTTATTTCATTTTGAAACATGATAACGCTTACTTTGTGAAAGCTGTTTTGGTAGAATAATACATGTTAAGTAGTTCATACTTAGCATTTCTCATATGTTATAAACGTTATTATTGTCTAAGACCTCTAAAATGATAACGCCGCAAATGGGCGTGCTTAACCACCACGACTGTTTGTAAAATGGGCCCCGATATATTCATATCGGAGGCCTATTTTTTTATTAATTTGGTGGTACGATACAAGTAAATTAACAGGGGTGACGTTGATATGAGTGAAAAGAAAAATAAAAAGAAACGTGCTTGGCTGAAATGGCTAGGCGTTCTACTGATTTTGCTAATTTCGTTGGGGTTGATCTTTCATAACGAGATTGCCAACTTTGCATTAAAGTCGTTCGAACCACAAGTCACGAAGCAGTCGATCAAGGCGGGTGAGAAGGAAAAGAAGAAAGCGAACTATAATTGGGAAAAGGTGGGCGCTTTGACAGCGCAGCAGGTCCTACAAGCGCGCTTGAATTCAGATAAGATTAACTTTATCGGGTTTGTGGCTGTGCCTGAGGTGGGGATTTCAGTGCCGATTTCAAACGGCACAACTGATTTGAACTTGTCGCTGGGGGCTGGGACGATGTTTCCTGATGAAGTGATGGGCGAAGGCAATTACGCGTTGGCATCCCACTTTATTCCGGGTGATTCAGGTCGTGATTTGTTGTTCTCACCACTTTACTACAAGGGAAAAGTGGGCCAGGACATTTACCTGACTGATATGAATAAGGTTTATCGCTATAAAGCAGTAGATTTTAAGGTCATTCAACCAACCGATGTCGATTGGGTTTATCCAGTTGAAGGCAAGAAGTTGGTCACGTTGATTACATGTGATTACACGGCCGAACGTGGACGTATTATGATGCGTGGTGAGTTGCAAGGCGTGAAGAGCTGGGCAGACACACCAAAGGACATCCAAAAGGCATTCACGACGGATAACCGTTGGATTAAGTAGAGATGCAAAAAAGCCATTGGCGCCTCAAATAGAGGAGCCAATGGCTTTTGTTGTTAGTCGTTAATATAAATAAAATCAGCAGCGTGTTGCGTGATTTGGACTTCGTTTTGTCCATCCGTTAAGACAAGTGGACCATCGAATGGCAGACGTTCCTTGATTGTCCAGGTGCTACCAAGGGTTACGCCAACCGTCTCGACGTATTGAAGCAATTCCAAGTCTTCCGTAAAGCTGTTAAGCGTGACGGTTTCACCATCGTTTGCTTCACGCAATGTGCGCAACTTGTCTGGTGCATAATTGTAATTGGCGTCAGGAATGAGCAGCCCATGGGGTGAGTAGGTTGGATAATCCAAGAACTTTTCAAGGGCGTTAACAAATTCATCGTCAGCATCGTGGTCCAAATTGTCAGCGTTAAAGTGCGCTTCAGAAATTGAAAGACCGAGCTTAGTTGCTCCGAAAGTTTCAATCAAACGGTGAGAACGAATCAAACGAAGGGCAGTTTGACGACCTGGTTCCGTCAACGTAACGCCGTAATAAGGCACCACATCAACTTCGCCGGCTTCTTGCAACTTCGCCAACATGTTTGAAACTGAAGAAGGCGTGACATTCAAGTGATCAGCAATCTGATTGTTTGAAATCTTGCTGTCGTCGTCACCGCCACTTAGCTCTAAAATCGTTTGCAGATACTGCGTTTTTGATACGGATTCGCTCATAATGAAATTCCTTTTTTACGATAATTTGTTCAGTGCGTTAATTATAACATGAAGTGTCGGATATAAAAGTTAAGTCCTTTAAAAAACATAAAGGTGATTTGCCGAAAAATAAAATTCAGGATATGCTTAGTTTGTTGATAGCGCACTGGTGGTATCGCCATCAGGTTTGAAGTTTTGGAGGCAGACATGCACGGACAGGAGTTTCACCAAAAAAACAAGCTACACGGGGAACAAAAGCTGTGGGCACTATTAGACAGTGCTCGCGAAATCCCGCAGCAGACCGCATTATTCGTTTATTCGGCCGTTAAGCAATCTGGCTATGGTAAGCGACAAGTATTCGTTGGACGCGTTTATGACAGTTGTGTCTATCATATTGGTTGTGACACAATCGAAAACGCCTTTAAGTTAAAGTTCAGCACACCCGATGAACGGAACAAGTTCGCCAATTCTTTTGAGGCAGCTTGTGTCGAACAAGGGTTAGCCGTTCATCAAAGTTTCTAAGTCACACAAAAAGAGGATTCGACGCTTGTCGAATCCTCTTATTTTTTACTTCATCATCAGACGTGACTTCATTTGCTCAAGAACGGGGTGGTTCAAGAAGAAATAAAGGATAATTGCTTGAATTGGTAGGAAGATGAGTTGCTTCACACCACGTACCCAAAGAAGTGACGTGATTGCGTGTGGATCAGTCATACCGCCCATAATCACAATCCATAGCGTGTTCATAATGGCATTAACAATAACCAAAACTAGAATAACCGTGATGATTACACGGGCCCAGCTGATGTGCTCACGGTTATAGAATGAGAACCCGTAGATGGCAGCACCAACTAGCGCTGAAAGGGCGAATCCCCAGAAATAACTATAACCACTGATCATCGTTGAAATAAAATCGTTGAAGAATGCAACAATCATTCCCCAGTAAGGGCCATACCACTTGGCAATCAACCCAACAACGATGAACGTGAAGCCAACCTTAACGGAAGCTGGTCCAAACGTAAAACGGCCGATGACGATTTCCAACGCCATCAAAATTCCTAGTAATGCCAACTGCGTCGTGCGCAAACGTGGCAATGCGTAACTTAATGTCTTCATATCGAAAACACCTCCTAATTTTATTTGGAGGGTTTCACCTATTACAGTGAATGTGATAATGATATCGCGAACGTATCAGTCCTTCGTCTGTGGCCCACATTCCGTTTCCACAGCACTTAACGCATCAAAATCTACCCTGCATTTCTGTTACGAGTTCTATTGTAGAACAACTTGTCCGAAAGAGATACAAAAAGTTATTGTATTTATCAAAGTAAAATGTTTAACAACGAAAGAAAAATGTTAAAACGTTTTATCGTTCGGGATATACGAACAATATTAGTTGATAGAGGCAACTAATTTGCGAATTATGGGTTAATTTGTGAACATAAGTCGCAAAAGGGGGCTGTAAAACCTTTCAAAAGTTGGTAAAATGTTTACATAGTATTTAACCCGGAAAGAGATTAATCATGATAACAATTAAGGTACCTGCAACATTAGGCAATTTTGGGCCTGGGGTCGCGTCACTAGGCATGGCGCTAGACCTATCATTAACGGTCGAAATCATTGAAGCAAGCAATGTTTGGGTAGTTGAACACAATCTAGGGGATACGATTCCTTATGATGAGACGAATTACATTGTGGCGGTGGCTAAGAAGTTGTATCCAGACATTACGCCACATGTGTTGCGCGTGACATCGGATATTCCATTGCGCCAAGGCTTGGGATCATCAACAGCGGCGCTTTTGGCGGCGATTGAATTGGCGAACCAACTCGGTGAACTCGGCCTTGATGACTACACAAAGTTGACGTTGGCCGCTCGTACTGAAGGGCAACCTGCTAATGTCACGGCTGCCTTGCTTGGTGGTGTCACAGCCAGCTACTTGAACGACGGTAACGTTTTTGCTAGCGGGGTGGTCGCACCTGAATATCAAGCGGTAATCTATTTGCCTGATTACCAACGCACGGACAAGACTGACAAGCCAAACAAGATTGCGTTGGCGGACGCAACCGCAACGGCAGCTGCCGGTAATATGCTGTTGGCTGCCTGGCAGTCACAACAATTGGTGTTGGCGGGTCAATTATTGGAAACGGACAATATCCAACGTGCGGTAATTAATGACGTGCCAGAGTTGGCTTCGATTCGTCAAGCATCACATGCGCTTGATGTCTATGGATCAGTGGTTGCGGGTGATGGACCAGCGGTGGTGACGTGGGTTGCACCTAACCAAACCCAAGATTTGTTAGATGTGCTGGCTTATTTGGATTTGCCAGGTGAATTTAAAGTGGTTGATATTGCAGGAACTGGGTTAACAGTGTTTTAAGAAGGAGAAGGAATAATGGGGAAGGCTTCAATCCGTGACGTTGCTAATTTGGCGGGGGTTTCAATTGCAACAGTGTCACAAGTACTGAACGGTAAGGGCGAGCGATTTTCAGACGCCACGAAACAAAAGGTGTTGGCTGCACGTGACGAGGTTGGTTATGTGCCAAATGCCAGTGCCCGTAGCTTGAAGCGTGGCACGACAACCATGATTGGGGTGATTGTGCCAAGTTTGCGCAATCCATATTTTGGTGACATTGTGCAACGTATGCAAGAAGTGTTGCCAGAAAATGTGTCATTGCAAATCATGACGGCGGAAACCAGCACGGCTGATCAAACGGTTGAAACGTTGGTGGCTGCGGGTGCACAAGGGTTGGTTGTGGCGAGTCAATTGTCTAATCCACCCGCTGTTGCGCGTAGTTTGCGTCGCCGTGGCATTGCCATGGTCGTCCTTGAAAACCACGATGAATTGGAAGATGCCGATGCAGTTTATGCATCAGATACGCAAGGTGGTCGCAAGGCGGCGGAACACCTGATTGCATTGGGGCACAAGCACGTGGTTTTGTTGGGTAATCAAGTTTATACGGATAACTTGCAATACCGTACGGCTAGTTTCAAGGAAACGATGGCTGAAGCTGGCGTGAAGGTCAGTGAAGTTGCCACGCGTAATTTGACCAAGCACGCCGGTCGTGCAGCTGCAATGGCCGTGTCAGTCACACACGCTACGGCTGCCTTTGCCTTGAATGATGAGTTGGCAATTGGTGTGATTTCAGGCTTGAATGCTATCGGAATTAAGGTGCCAGAGCAAATGTCTGTCATTGGGTATGACGACACAGATTATGCCGAGTTCTTCCGCCCAGCGTTGACGACGATTGAGCAGCCGGTTTGGGATATTGCCAATGCGGCGCTGGATTCAGTGCTTAAGCGCATTGCGGAACCAGACGCGCCACGCCAAGTTTCTGCCTTTGATGCGAATTTAATTGTGCGCGAGTCGACTGCACCATTAGCTTAATTATGGTAAGCTAGTAGTCTGAGGAGGTGCGCCATGACAATTTTGTTTAAGCGAACACGCGATTTAATAGCGAATCCGACCGGAGTAACCGAACATAAGGCAGCAATGTCAGCAGCTTTGATAGGGCAAGTTGAGACGTTGATGGCTGATGGCTGGTTACCTAAGTCTTTGGCAACATATGTTGAGGCCGTTGCGCAGGCACCAGAGCTAAACGATGCGACGATGATGGATGTATTGGAAGCCAAGTGGTTTGAAGCACACAGAGTGGGATCGGCGCTATTTACAGATATGTTAGTAGCCGGTTTCCACCGTGGTAGCGCGCCAGCAACCGACCGTTTGGGGATGTTGTACAATGTTTTGGGGTTATATCTAGATGAAACCAACTTTGTGCAAATGACACACTTGGGTCTTTGGGACGATCGTGAAGCGACGCCTAATTTATACTACCTACAAATCAATGATGAAGATGAACTACAAGCCTATTGGCAGTTTGTTAACCGTGTTGCCTACTTGATGCGATTGAAGTACCGTGCTTGGAACGGTATTCGCTCACGTTATGCAACTAGTCGATTGTTGACGGCGACGTTTGACAACCAACTGCGCTACTATCTTGGTAAGCCAGTGTCTGATTTTGTGCGTGCCCAAGGCTGGACGCGTGCGATGTATGAGGCAAAGGTCCTTGAAGAAATGGGGCACGAGGTGCTACACCCAGGGGTTAGCCTACACAATCGTGGGGTAGCGGATCAATCAAACGTTAAGGTGGTCACACCTGATTATCACGTTGAATTGATTTTCGATTCAGCCGATCAGATTGTGTCATTGTGGCAACCACTTGAAGCGCATCAAGTGATTGTTGCAGATGGGTCAGTACGTTTTGTACAAGATCATAATGCTTACTCACTTGATGAGTTGCAAATGATTGCCAACACTGAGTCAGCTAACTACGCTGGCCAAGGTGGTGAAATCCACCAAGCGTTGGATGTTCGCCCAGCTGCCCGTAACGCTGGCCTTGAGTCAACGTTGCGTAATTACGCGAAGAATCAATTTTAATCACAATTAAAAACCGAGAATCTGTGTTAAACAGGTTCTCGGTTTTTTGTCGTTATTTAGAAGACGGCGTCGTAAATCACACGAACGGCGTCATTGACTTGGCTGGCTTTTACACCGAGCATCAATGAAATTTGTGAGGCGCCTTGGTTGATCATAGGCAACGTAATGCCGGCTTCAGAAAGGGGCGTTGCGATTTCCGAGAACGCGCCAACACGATTTTGCATACCTTCGCCAACCACCATGATAATCGCGAAATCATCAATCCATTCGAGATGGTCCGGCGCGATTTCAGCTTGAATTTCAGCGCAGATGGCCTCCTGAATTGGTTGGGTGAGTTGCGTCTTATCAAAGATAATCGTCATGTCATCGATACCTGATGGCATGTGCTCATAACTCACACCGTGACGGGCCAAGATTTGTAGGATACGAAGCGTGAAACCAACTTCCTTGTTAAGCAAGTAGCGGTGTAGGTACAACGCAGCGAAACGGTCGTCACTAGCAATACCAGTGACCTTCGCTGGATTAGAAACTTGATCCACCGGCACAATCATCGTACCAGGCGCATCTGGCTCGTTTGTGTTCTTCACGTTAATTGGTATATCCGCTTCGATAACCGGAATTATCGCTTCATCGTGGAAAACAGCGAAACCAGCGTAGGCGAGTTCTCGCATCTCACGGTAGGTCATAGTTTCAATCGCAGCGGGTGCTTTGATGATGTGAGGATCAACGGCATAGATAGCTGAAACATCAGTGAAGTTTTCGTACATGTCCGCGTGGAATCCACGGGCCAAAATGGCACCGGTGATATCAGAACCACCGCGACTGAATGTGGCCATTAACCCATCAGTGGTATAGGCAAGGAAACCAGGGACAACAATCAGACCTTCACTAGGTAGATTAAACGCAGCGATGCGGTCATAGCTATCTTCATTCACACGGGCCGCCATCGGTGAGCCTGAGACGGTTAAGCCAAGGTCATGTGGTGACACAAATTGCGCCGGATGACCGAGTTCACGCAGAACATACGCGACCAATTGTGCATTCAAATATTCACCATGCCCCATGAAAGCTGCATATAAGTAATCAAATGACGGGTAGTGAATGCGACTCAATTGCGCAAGTTGATCAGATAAGGATGATAGAATCTCATTTTCTTCTAATTTGAAATAAGTAACGATGTCCCGGTAACGTTGTAAAATCTGCGTTTGAATATCGGTCGTGTCTTCACCAACGATTGTCAGTTGCGCGTATGTCTTTAATAAATCAGTGACTTTAATATCTTCTTTGAAACGCTTACCTGGCGCTGATACAACAAGGATTTTACGATCTGTATCGGCCAACATAATATTCAAAACTTTCTCTAATTGCGGTCCGTTCGCAAGGGAGGACCCGCCAAATTTTACAACTTTCATGATGAACTCCTTCAAATAATGGCTAATTGACGATAATTTAAAAAGAAAAGTTCTCAAAAGTCAACCCTTGACACTCATAATTCTAAGGAGTATTCTAATCGTATCTTAATTATTGATAGAGGTTGCGACCAACAAGAGTAGCTTAACCGAGCCGGCACCGGCAAGGACGTTAAGTGAAAGGGGCGGTCGCCGAAATGAATTAGCGCAACTAATTTGTTGGGACAACAGTTAAGAGCTGTTGGACTGTCGCTGGAAATCAGCGGAGAGCTATCGTAACAGTCTATTTGAATGCTTTTTCGAGCGATCAACTGACAGTGCGATAGTGCCGTCGGTTGATCGTTTTTATTTGCCCGACGGACACTAAAGAAAAAGAGGAAAGCATCATGGTAGTAGCAGTCACACGTCCGACACGTCTTAATATTTCGCAAGCTGCGGTCACACATAATGTCCAACAAGTTCGTGAAAGTGCGCAAGCAAGTTTCGTCTTTTTGGCAGTGAAGGCCAATGCCTATGGTTTTGGGTTGGTACCTATGAGCCAAGCCGCCTTAGCGGGTGGCGTTGATGGATTGGCTGTCGCAGTTTTGGATGAAGGGTTGGCATTACGCCAAGCAGGTATCACCGCGCCAATTTTGGTGTTGGGGATTACGTTGCCACAATACGCGAAGTTGTTAGCCGATAACCAAGTGATGGCAACGGTCGGTTCGCTTGCTTGGTTGGAAACGGCCGCCGAATACTTGAGTCCCGATGGTCCGCGTTTGCAAGTGAACTTGGCGGTAGATACCGGTATGGGGCGCATCGGCTTCCGTGAACGGGCGACGTTGGAAACGGCAATTACCTATTTGAAGGCCCATGATGACATTTTTGATTATCAAAGCATTATGACGCATTTTTCTGAAGCGGATTCAACAGAGGAAGATTACTTCCATCAACAATTGCACCGCTGGCATGAGTTGACGGATGGTCTACCAATGCCGCCGTTGGTTCATCTTGCTAACTCAGGAGCCGCCATGTATCACGCTGACGAAATGCCAACGGATGTCATTCGGGCTGGTACGGTGGTGTACGGCGTTGAGCCATCGCTTGGTGAACTTCGTGATGATGATTACTTGGAGCCAGTGATGACGCTTGAAACAGAGTTAGTCTTCGTCAAGCGTTGCCACAAGGGCGAAGGTGTGAGCTACGGTCATACGTACTACACCGAAGAAGGCGAGTGGATTGGCACGGTGCCGGTTGGTTACGGTGACGGTCTACCACGTAAGATGCAAGGATTTGAAGTGATTGTGAATGGCGAGCATCGTCCAATTGTTGGGAAGCTAGCCATGGATCAGATGATGATTTCATTGCCTGGTGAATTACCAATTGGGACGACCGTTACGATTATCGGTCGCCAAGGTGATGTTGAAAACCGCCTTGAAGATGTCGCTGATTATGTAGGATTGGCACCTTGGGAAATTTCAACTGGCTTACAAGAACGCATTTATCGTCAAATTACAGATTAGTAGGGGAAAAAGATGACAACACCATATGAAACGAACGCTGCCGGCCATTTGACGGTTGGCGGTGTAGAAGCAAATGAATTAGCAGAACGATTTGGCACACCTTTGTATGCCTACGATGTGTCAGCAATGCGCCAACAGATGCGTGACTTCAAGCGCGTCTTTACAGAGCGCCAGGTCGATTACGCCGTCTCATACGCTTCAAAGGCTTTCGCAACAGTTGCAATGTATGAGGTGGCTGCCCAAGAAGGGATGCACATTGATGTTGTGTCGGGTGGTGAGATTTACACGGCTCTCGAAGCGAACTTCCCAATGAGCGATGTCTCTTTTAATGGTAATAACAAGTCTGAAGAAGAACTTGTGATGGCGATTGAGAACAACCTGGGCACGATTATTGTTGATAACTTCTTTGAACTGCATTTGCTTCATGATTTGTTGGCTGAACGTGACCGTGTGCAAAACATCCTATTGCGTATTACGCCAGGTGTTGAGGCGCACACGCACGATTACATTTCAACGGGTCAAACGGATAGTAAGTTTGGCTTTGATGTGAATAGTGGCCAAGCGCAAGCAGCATTGCAAGAAGCATTAGCTGATCCGCACTTCAATGTGTTGGGTGTTCACGCACACATCGGGTCACAAATCTTCGATGTGACTGGTTTCCAAATGGCAGCCACAAAGCTGGTTGATTTGGTTCATGAATGGGGCTTCAATCCTAAGGTGATTAACACCGGTGGTGGTTTCGGCATTCGCTATACCGAAGATGACGAACCGATTCCAGCATCTGATTTCGTAGCAGCAATTATCGATACGATTGCTGAAAAGACGACTGAATATGGGATGCTAATGCCAGCCGTTTGGATTGAACCAGGTCGTTCAATTGTTGGTCCAGCAGGTGTGAGTTTGTACACGATTGGCTCACGTAAAGATGTGCCAGGCATTCGTTCATACCTGGCTGTTGATGGTGGAATGGGTGATAATATTCGTCCTGCTTTGTACCAAGCCAAGTACGAAGCGGTGTTGGTTAACCAACCAGATGCACCAACTGAAGAAGTCGTTCGTGTTGCTGGTAAGTACTGTGAATCAGGGGATGTGCTGGTTTGGGAGCAGGCGTTGCCAAAGACGAAGGCTGGGGATGTCCTCGCCGTTCTGGCAACCGGGGCATATGGTTACTCGATGGCATCCAACTATAACCGCAACCCACGTCCCGCTGTTGTCTTTGTTGAAAACGGTGAAGCAAAGCTGGTTGTTGAACGTGAAAGCTACCAAGATATCGTGCGACTAGATCGCCACTACTTATAGGAAGAAAGAGGTCATAGCATGGCAGAATTAGACGCACAATCAATCATTAATTTCATTGCAACGGCACCCAAGCAAACGCCAGCGCGCGTGACATTAGCGGGCGACTTGGCCGATATCGTTTGGCCAGAAACGGTCCAAGCATTTATTGAAACGCGCACGGGGAACGTTATTGGTGACTATAACGAAATTGCGCCGGTATTGGCGGCGCATGCCGACCAAATCACGAATCAACACGTGGAATTGTTGGCCCGCAACTCTGGTGTGCCGTTGCTTAATTACGATGGTGTGCCAGCCCGTATTGAACCGGGTGCCGTTATTCGTGATCAAGTCGAAATTGGCGCAAACGCCGTCATTATGATGGGAGCCATTATTAACATCGGCGCTGAAATTGGACCTGGTACGATGATTGATATGGGTGCTGTACTTGGCGGCCGTGCCATTGTTGGGGCGCACAGTCACGTTGGTGCAGGTGCCGTACTGGCTGGGGTGGTTGAACCAGCTTCAGCACAACCGGTGCGCATTGGCGACAACGTGTTGATTGGTGCGAATGCGGTTGTGATTGAAGGGGTTCAAGTAGGTGACAACGCGGTGGTTGCGGCTGGTGCGATTGTCACGAAGGACGTCCCTGCGAACACAGTGGTAGCTGGGGTGCCAGCGCGCGTCATCAAGGAAATCGATGCCCAAACGAGTGCGAAGACAGCATTAGTTGATGCATTACGTAATTTGGATTAATGAAACAGGGGAAGCATATGACGACACTAGATTTAATCAAAATTCGACGTGATTTGCATCAAATCCCCGAACTAGCCTTACACGAAACGCAAACGCATGCGTATTTGAAAAACGTTATCGAAACATTCAAAACGGATTTCATGACGATTCGTGAAATACCTGAGGTGCCAACGGCTTTGTTGGTGCGCCTGGCTGGCACAAATCCGACCCGGACCATTGGGTATCGCGCGGATATCGACGCCTTGCCAATCACCGAAGCGACCGGATTGCCGTTCGCTTCGACAAATGAAGGTGTGATGCATGCCTGCGGACACGATATGCATATGACGGTCGGGCTTGGTGTGCTGGCGTACTTTGCCACGCATCAACCGAAGGATAATTTAATTTTCTTCTTCCAACCGGCTGAAGAGTCAGATTATGGTGGACGACGTGTGTATGAAGCAGGGGCCTTTACGGGAGACTGGCGCCCTGATGAATTCTACGGCTTACATGATCATCCTGGCTTACCAGCTGGTCAAATTGCGAGTCACATGGGCACGCTGTTTGCCGGGACAACGGAAATTCACGTCACGTTTACTGGTCGTGGTGGGCACGCCGCATTTCCACATCAAGCGACCGACGCAATTGTGGCAGGGGCAACGTTTGTATCGGCGATTCAGACAATTGTGTCACGTAATGTTGATCCAGTTCGCGGTGGCGTCGTGACGCTAGGAACGTTCCATGCCGGGACGATTGGTAACGTGATTGCTGAAACGGCGCACTTGGATGGCACAATTAGGGCTTTCCGCCAAACAGACATTGAAATGATGCAACAACGCGTGCGCGACATCGTTGCCGGCATCGAAACGACATATGGTGTGATCGCGGATTTATCCTTAATCCAAGGTGGCTATCTACCGGTTGAAAATGATCCGACCACAACACAATTATTCATTGATTATATGACCAACGCACCTGACGTTGATTACACGGACATTGCCCCAGCTATGACCGGGGAAGATTTTGGTTATTTGTTACACCAAATTCCAGGGACGATGTTCTGGCTTGGTGTCGATGATGCATCGCATAGTTTACATGAAGCGGGGTTATCACCAAATGAAGCGGCAATTCAGCCGGGCGTGGATGCAATAACGGGTTACTTAACATGGCGCATGGCGCAATAGAGGAAGAGCGATGTACGAAAATATTGAATTAATTACCGCAATTATTACGCCATTTACGGCGAATGACCAAATTGATTATGTGGCATTAGACCGACTAGCAGATCGGTTGTTGCATGAGGGAACCCAAGGATTTGTCATCGGGGGCACAACAGGTGAATCGCCAACGCTAACGCATGACGAAAAAATTGCGTTGTATACGCATTTCGCTGCTCATATCGGCGACCGTGGCGTGGTGGTTGCTAATGTTGGTGATAATAACACGGCACATTCAGTGGCGTTGGCTAAGGAAGTGAGCGCCATTCCTGGTGTCGATGGCTTGTTGGCGGTGACGCCTTATTACAATAAGCCAAGTCAGGCGGGGATGATTGCCCACTTTACGGCGATTGCTGACGCATCAAGCGTACCGGTAATGCTGTATAACATTCCGGGGCGCTCAGCGGTGGGACTAACGAATGACTCTGTCGTAACGTTGGCCCAACATCCAATGATTAACGCGGTTAAGCAAGTCACCACGATTGATGATTTGGCATTCTTGGTCGGTCATACACCAACTGATTTTGCAGTCTACACTGGGGAGGATGCCCAAACGTTGGCGGCCAAGGCGGTCGGCGCAACGGGAACGATTTCAGTGGCTGCTCACGTCTATAGTCGCGAAATGGCGGACTTGTTTGCGGCGGTTGCGGAGGGTAATATCGAAACAGCAGGACGCTTGCAACGTTGGTTAACGCCACGAATGAACGCGTTCTTCCGCTACCCATCCCCAGCGCCAGTCAAAGCAGTATTGGCACAACGTGGCGAAATCGAAAACACGACACGTTTGCCAATTTTGCCATTAACGGACGCTGAATTGGCGGATGTGCAAGCGACACTCAATGAAAAGGACGATTAAACATGACAACAGTTTTATTAGCCGGTGGCTTTGGTAAAATGGGGCTGGAAATCCAGTCGCTCATTGCTGAACAACCAGATTTAGAATTAGTGGGAATTCTCTCAGCAACGCTTCATGAAAGTCCCATTTCCGTGTATACTGAACTGGACGAGATCGACACGCCAGCCGATGTTTGGGTGGATGTGACACAACCTGAATCAGCCTTTGATAATGCGACTTATGCGTTGTCTCATGGTTATGATTTGGTTGTTGGAACCAGCGGGTTGTCCGCTGAAGACGTGACGCAATTGGGACACCTGGCACAGAAGTATAATCGTCATGCGATTATTGTGCCAAACTTCTCATTGTCAGCTGTTTTGCTCATGCAATTTGCTGAGCAGGCAGCCAAGTATATGCCGGATGCTGAAATTATCGAAATTCACAATCCGCATAAGTTGGATGCACCATCTGGCACGGCCAAAGCGACGGCTGCAAAAATTGCGGCTGCCCGTGAAGCTGAACCAGTGGCACAACGCCAACATGATGCGGCCCGTGGTGAAGTTATTGATAACGTGCCCGTGCACGCCGTTCGTTTGCCAGGTTATGTTGCCGAAGAAGAAGTTATCTTTGGTGCGCCAGGTGAAACGCTACGATTGAAGCAAACGTCATTTACTCGCACATCATTTATGGGGGGCGTTGCGTTAGCCATTCGGCAGGTTCATCAAATTGATGGGCTGGTAGTCGGTCTAGAACACCTATTGTAATTGTTGCCAAGTCCAGCGAGGCTTAAGAAAAAAGAATGGCCCGAGAGCCAAAGGAGACTGACATGCCAGAAGTAAATCCAGCCCTTGCAAACCGTTATAACAAGGAGCTTGCCAAGATTTTGCCATCACCAATCCGTGTGATTGATCAAAAGTTTTCAGCCATTGATGGCATCATCAAGTTGACGCTAGGTGAGCCTGATTTTGCGGTGCCTGATCACATCAAGGCGGCTACGAAGGCCGCTATTGATGCTGATGATTCACACTACGCCGCACCACACGGTCACTTGAGCTTGCGTGAAGCAATTTCTGATTACTTAGTGGAGCGCTTTGATGCACCACGCTACAACCCAAATGGCGAAGTTGTCGTGACGGTTGGTGCTTCAGAAGCATTGTTTGCAACGATGAATGGATTGCTAAACGCGGGGGAAAAGATCATTATCCCAACGCCAACATTCCCAATGTATGAAGCGATTGCTGACATTATCGGTCTTGATGTTGTGGGCATTAACACGGCACCTGATTTTGTGTTGACGCCAGAAAAGTTGGAAGCCACGTTGGCTGAAAACCCAGATGCCACGGCTATCTTGTTTAACTACCCATCAAACCCAACTGGCGTGACGTACTCAGCTGAGCAAATCAAGGCAATTGCGGCTATCCTAAAGGCTCACAACATGTTGGTCTTCTCAGATGAGATTTACGCTGAGTTGGTATACGATGGTGAGCACGTTTCAATGGCATCATTGCTACCGGATCAAACGATTTTGATTAGCGGTTTGTCAAAGTCTCACGCTATGACGGGATACCGTATCGGTTATGTAGCGGGTCCAGCGACGTTGATGGCTCACGTCGGCAAGATGCACCAATTCTTGGTCACGACGGCACCTGGTCCAATGATGGCAGCTGCTGAAGAGGCATTGCGTAATGGTCGTCAAGACGCCATTGATATGCGTGATACGTATAAGCAACGCCGTGATTTGGTCATGGCTGGTTTGGCAGAAGCTGGCTTTACAGCCGCTCAACCAGGTGGTGCCTTCTATATCTTTGCCAAGATTCCAGCGACGTTGAACACGAACGACATGGAATTTGTCATTGATTTGGCAGAAACGGTGAAGCTAGGTATCGCACCAGGTTCAATCTTTGGTGCCGGTGGCGAAGGCTACGTACGTTTGTCATACGCAGCCTCAACTGAAGACCTAACGGAAGCCGTTAACCGTTTGAAGCAATACGTTGCTTTGAAGGGCTAACATAAAATGAGAACAATTTAATTTTTAAAAGCACAACCGGTCAATTTCGGCTTGTGCTTTTAATGTACCCAAAATTCGGGGTTTTATTAAAATTTGAGGAGTAAACACATGAGTGAAGAACGATCATATACAGTTGCTATCTTGGGAGCTACCGGCGCAGTGGGGTCGTGCTTAATTGAACAATTGGCCCAGTCATCAATTCCAGTAGCGTCACTAAAGTTATTGGCATCAGCCCGTTCAGCCGGTCAAACACGCGAGTTTCGTGGTGAAACAATCACGATTGAAGAGGCGCAACCGGAGTCATTTGAAGGAGTGGATTTGGTATTAGCATCAGCTGGTGGTTCCGTATCAGCTCGCTTGTTGCCAGAAGCGGTGAAGCGTGGAGCCGTTGCCGTCGACAATACGTCATTCTGGCGCATGAACGACGATGTACCGTTGGTTGTGCCTGAAGTGAATGAACAAGCATTGTACGAACACAACGGCATTATCGCCAACCCAAATTGCTCAACGATTCAAATGGTAGTGGCCCTTGAACCAATTCGTCAACAATTTGGTTTGAAGCAAGTCATTGTCTCAACGTATCAAGCTGCTTCCGGTGCTGGTCAATCAGCTTGGCAAGAGCTGCTCGATCAAGCGCAACAACACTTGAACGGTGAACCAGAAACGGCTGAAATCTTGCCAGTAAAGGGTGACAAAAAGCACTATCCATTGGCCTTCAACTTGTTGCCACAAATCGACGTATTCGAAGATGAGGGATACACGCACGAAGAGTACAAGATGATTCACGAAACGAAGAAAATTATGTTGGGGGACAAGAACGCCAAGGACATCAAGGTGACGGCAACCGCAGTACGTGTGCCAGTCCCAGTTGGTCATGGTGAAACGGTCTACTTTGAAGTTGCTGACGCAGACGGCGCTTCAACACCAAAGATTCAACAAGCCTTGTCAGAAGCGCCAGGGGTGGTGTTAGAAGATGATCCAGCCAACCAAATTTACCCACAACCAATCAATGCCGAGGGTAAGCGCGATACATTTGTTGGTCGCGTGCGTCCAGACCTTGAAAACGATGGTAGCTACCACATGTGGGTTGTTTCGGACAACTTGTTGAAGGGGGCTGCTTGGAACGCGGTACAAATCGCCGAACGCTTGGTTGCCTTGGACTTGGTGCGCGTGCCTGAAGGGGCGGCCGAAAAGTTCGCATAAAGCAGACTGAGAATGTTGGGGGTTTTAGACCAACAGCTACCGTGATAAGGGATATTAATGACGAAATGTTAGTGCCTAGGCTATAATGAATAGTAATTACTAAATTTAGGTGGAACTGAACATGTCATTATCACTAGCAGATATTCAACGCGAGCAACCACGCCAAGTGCCATTGGCTAACTGGCAAGATGTGTTGCAAGCCGAACTAAACGCCTTCGATACCGCTAGCTCAACGGTTAGTGGGATTGGGGATGTTGCCAAGACAATCAATTTTGCCATTGATCGTTTCCACATTGCGCGCAACACGGACAACGTTTTGACGTTCCGCACATTGAATGACACGTACATTCTTGATGTGATTGGTGGTTTGGTGTTGTCACAATTGTTGGCCAAGCACTATCTAGGTTCAGTATTGCCAGCCCGTATTGCAGACGGTGAAGGCAATGACTACCCAGTTATGACTGAGTGGATCAACGAAATCAGCACAACAGTTGAATAATCAACACAAGAAGCACTCAGATTTATTCTGGGTGTTTTTTGTTTGTGGTGAGTGTCGACGCGTTGCGTCGAGGCATGAGGGCCGGGGACTATCTCCGGCAAAGTTCACACTGGGGCAACCGAATGGCGCAGACGCCATTCAGCGGGGCAAATAATTCCCCCTAATCCTTTTAGTCCTGTGTGGGCTTATCTGAATAGCGCCGGCCATGCGGCATGTTGCCCCAATTTGAACGCTCCGATAGCCCCGCGCACCCATGCCAGCAGCCAAGATGTTCTAGTCTGCTTGAGATTTACATTTACCTGGAAATAAAAGGGTGAACAGTTTACTTTGCAGTATTGTGGTGGATGAAAATCACTTAAATAGAGTATTGATTGGCTGCTGTGCTTGGCCCCGCCACGCGTATAGACACGTACTGACCTTGACCCGCAGGTGTGGGTTCTTAGCGGGTTTCCCGCTTAGAGCCACGGGAGGTAAAAACCTAC
>JAAOED010000010.1 GCA_016466735.1 Weissella confusa
AATAAATAGCCATACCCCGGAAGAATTCCGGAATATGGCTATTTACGGTGGCATAAGCGCCTAATTAAATTTTATATTATTTCGACCGTCAACTTGACGGGGCCTAGTACACGCATCACCCTGGCCAAAAATTATTTAATCTTACGACTGAAAAACCAATTGTCCTTTTTTGAATACTTGTCGATCTGCTGCAAACGCATGCAGGTCTGCCAACGGATTATTCGCCAACACAACAAAGTCGGCTAACTTACCATCCACCAACTCTCCTGCATCGTCAGTCACATGCAACAACTCGGCACCTGATACCGTGGCCGCAAGCAATACCTGCGCTGGCGTCATCCCCGCTTCCTGCATCATCAACAACTCCTGCACAACTGCCGTTTGGAAATCATTGTATGGCGTACCCGCGTCGGTTCCCATCGCCATTTTCACACCTCTTTGAACAGCCAACTTCATGCTATTCATGTGAGCGTCTGCAACTTCTTGTGCCTTCTTAACCATAAAGTCCGGTAGCACATCTGGGTGTTGATTGATTGCCCAAGGCGCTACTAACGTTGGCACAATAACCGTTCCTCGCGCCAACATCATATCAGCAGCTTCTTCATCCATATAAATGGCATGCTCCACTGAATCCACACCTGCTCGAACAGCGTTCTTAATACCAACGGTGCCTTGGGCATGCGCAGCTGCTGTGAACCCCTTATGGTGGGCCTCTAGCACTGCAGCGGTTAACTCGTCTTCGTTCAATTGCACATCAGTCGGTTGTTCCCCATCAACACTGACACCCCCGGTAGCCATAAGCTTGACGTTCTTGGCCCCCCGTTTCATATTTTCACGTGCCGCTTTACGAGCTTCATCCGGTCCATCGACTTCACGACCTAAATTGGCGCCGTGACCACCGGTCATGGTCAACGCTGGACCACTACCGACGATTCCCGGCAACAATTGCTGACCTTGTTTCTCCAGATTAGCTAGGGTTAAATCGACATCAAAAGTCGACCCCATATCTCGCACGTAGGTAACACCCACCGCAAAGGCCTGCTGCAAATTATTCAGCGCAACAGTTGTATCAACTACCGGGTTCACACCAGCAGTAAATTGGCCATATGGATCCAATACCACATGAACGTGCGCATTAATCAATCCCGGCACCACGTATTTACTCGTTAAGTCGACAACACGCGTCGTTCCCGAATCGTCGAGTTCTACTAACCGACCAGTTTCATCATCAACTGTGAAATCCATTAGCGTAAATGCCTCGGATTCTCCAGTAAATACTTGTGCATTTCGATACGTTGTTAAGCTCATATCACTATCCTCCAAATTACTTCTTAACTGCGCGGGTAAAATCAAACATTGACCCAACCGTGTTAACTTGAACGCCCTTTACCTTGCTATTCATCAACGTTGCACTAGCTGGGTAGTACAACGTAACTGCTGGCACGTCCTCTTGTAGTACCTTATCGGCTGCACCTAAGTCAGCCATACGCTTCTCTTTGTCTTGCACATCTGTAGTTTGCGCATCACTCACAGCCTTGTCGTATGCTTTGTTTGACCACTTACCAAAGTCCATCTTAGCCCCGGTCGTCCACAACCCTAGGTAGCTTAGCGGATCAGCATAATCCCCACCCCAACCTGTTAATACCAAGTCGAAATCTGATGACAGCATTTGCTTAACGCGGGCTGGCTTTGGCTCCGTTTTAACAGTCACCTTCAGCCCCTTCAACTCTTGTAGTTGTGATTGCAAGAATTGTGCTTGATTCTTTGATGAATCATCTTCATCGGTTAACAACGTTAATTTGACAGACTTTTTATGTGCATCTTTCAATGCCTTTGACCACAGCTTTTGCGCCTTGACCTTGTTGTAGGCCGTATAGTCAGTTGCGTAAGCTGAAGCAAAATCCTTACCAGTTTTTGGATCAGTTGCAACGCCCTTTGGTGTGAAGGTTGTGCTGTTTGTTCCCGAACCAGTCACAACACGGCTAACCATTTGTTCCTTGTTGACCGCGTATTGCAACGCTTGACGAGCGTTCTTGTCACCCAACACACTGCGAGTCACGTTAAGCGCCATATACTGGGTACGTGCATTCTTCAATTCACGGAAGTTCTTGTTGCTTTTAGCCGTTTTGACTTGCGTTGCGGTTAGCGTTGTAAAATCGACTTTGCCTGAGTTATAGAGGTTATAACCTGTCGTTGAGTCAGTTACCGTTTGGAACGTTACCTCATCTGGCTTAACCGACTTCGCGTCAACATAGTCTGGGTTCTTTTCCAATGAATACGTCTTGTTTGAGCCTGTCCATCCCTTCACCACGAACGGACCGTTTGACAACGTTTCTTCAGCAGTTGTACCAAATTTGCTACCTGTTTTTTCAACAAATGCCTTATTTTGAGGATAAAATGCAGTCCCGACTAACACTTGTGGCAGGATTGGTTCAGGTGCATTTAGCGAAACTTGCAACGTCTGTTCATCCAACGCTTTTACACCCAATGTATCAAAGTCCGCGCTTTTACCACTGTTCAAATCCGTTGCTCCAACCATATTTGACATCAAAGACGCGGATGTCGATTGGTTAGCTGGGTCCACCGTTCGCTGCCAACCATAAACATAATCTGCCGCAGTGACTGGATCACCATTTGACCACTTCAATCCGTTGCGGAGCTTAAATGTCCACGTCTTACCATCGTCTGAAACCTTGGCTGAAACCGCATCAGCCAACTGAACCTTACCGTCCTTTCCCATGCGATAGAGCCCTTGACCAGCTTGTGAAATAACTTGACCTGACGCTACGTCAGCGGCTTGTGAAGGATCCAAAGTCATCAAATCTGATGTCTGCGTCCAATTGATGGTTTTGCCATCCGCATGAGCAGCTACCGTTGCAGCCCCAAGAGCGGCAAAGACCGTCGCTGAAAGTAATACTGATTGCTTAACAAACTTATTCATAACCATATCCCCTAATATTCCTGCATGACCTACGAGTAAAAGTTTGAGCTCAAAAAATTTATATAAAAAACGGCTAGTATTCTGCGCAAAATACTAGCCGTTACTCGTTTACAAAGTAATTAAATTTGGCTAGCCATGATAATCTTCCTTGGGAAGCAGTCATGGCTAGCGTTAGCATCTCAAAAGGCCAACCATCACTGCGAAATAATAATAATCGCAATGATAATTGGGGCAACCAACGTCATAACATTCAACTTTTCTACTGACACGTTCTTCATGACGTTGTCCTCCTTCTTTTTGATAAGTCTTAGTATATCCACATCATTAGAAAAGTCAACACTTATTTCTAATAATTATTTCATAATCGCATCGCGCCTTTTAAAAAATAAAAGCGCATCCAATTTGGACACGCTCTTCTTGTAAGTGACATACTTTTAAATTGGCCACCAAAACCGCCCACCAGTAACTCGAATAAGCACAAATTCAATCACCACAAGTACAACCATCCCCACCAACACAACCCAATCATTACGACGGAAAGTCTGTTGATAGTACCAGCTACGTCGCTTCTCTTTACCAAAACGACGCAAGTCCATCGATCGACTAATATCATCAATTCGTGCCAAAGACGAAAACAGCAATGGCATTAAAATACCAGCTGCACCACGTACACGTTGTACTAACGGCGCCTTCTTTGACATATCATATCCGCGTGCTTGTTGGGCATGGCTGATGGTCACGAATTCTTGTTGAACATCTGGTATGTAGCGCAAGGTCAGTGCAACAGCATACGCAATACGATACGACACGCCGATTTTATTCAGCCCAGCTGCAAACTCACTTGGATTAGTCGTCAACAAGAATATCAACGCCAACGGCAAGCTGAAGACGTACTTCATCAACACAATCAATTCATATACTAATTGCTCAAGCGTCAACGCATAGGAACCACTACCTAGTAACACCGTCTTATGATGAAACAGACTCACGCCATATTGTGGCGCGAACACGTAAATAAGTACCACATTCATCAAAGCGAACACGCCGACAAAGTACACGACGGCCGAAACATCACGCCAACGGATACCAGCCACCACCAAGCCCGCAATCGCAATGACTATCAGCAACGCCAAATAACGCAAATCAAAACTCACCATACCGCTCATCGTTAAAATCAAAAACGCGAGCAGCTTCGTTCCACCTGTCAAGCGGTGAATAAACGAGTTCCCTGCGCGATAACCAAATAGTTGATTCATACTCTCTTACTCTCCTGCAATCAATTGCGTCAACGCAGCCGGACTAGCCAAGTTAAAGCGTTGCGCTAAGTCGTAGACCGTTGTTAGATGCAAAGCTGCCTTTTCAACCAACTCCTCATTCGTCAACAAATCTGCTGGTGTTGTATCAGCAATAAACTCACCATCCACCAATACCAACGCCCGTTCCGCAACACGCAACATCAGCGACATATCGTGCGTAATGATAATCACCGTCGTCCCCAACTCGTCATTTAGGTGACGCACAAATTGCATAATCGCCTGTGCATTCGCATAGTCTTGCCCCGCCGTTGGTTCATCCAAAATAAGTACTTGCGGTTGGAGAGCCAACACACTCAAAATCGTTAGGCGCTTCTTTTGTCCGTAACTTAGCACCGTCACTGGCCAATTACGCATTTCATACAACCCAGCCAGACGCAACAAATCGTTCACTTGTTTTGTAAGGTCTTCTTCAGCGACACCACGCAATCGCAACCCACTAGCAACTTCATCGAAGATAATCGCTTGCGTAATCATCTCATTTGGATTTTGCGACACATAGCCAATATAAGACGCGCGTTCTTTGATTGACAGCACGCCTAAATCACCGACATTTGCCAATGACAACTTGCCGGCTGTCGGTGTGATAAAGCCAGCGATTATTTTACTTAACGTTGATTTACCAGATCCGTTTTTACCTACCAACGCCACAAGCTCACCATCATAAATTTCGGTAGACAGCTGATTAAATAGCGCCCGGTGGTCAAAGCCGAAGGATAACTCGTCGATTGTTAACAACGGTTCTTTCGTCTTTTCAGTCGCTTCTATATTCGGCAATGCTAACTGCGTGAGTCGTTCACCCAGGCCCTCGCCGTCGATTGTTTTTGGACTACGAATCCCAGTAACTGCATTTAAATCAAAGCCTGTTTGTTCTACCACCTGTAAGTAGCCTGGCACCGCCAAACCATATTGGTGCAATGTATTGCTACGGAGCAACGTTTCTGGCGTGTCATCAAACGTTATCTGACCGTCTTCCAACACAACCACGCGGTCTAAACGATGTTGCAACACATCCTCAAGACGGTGCTCAATCATAACAACTGTCAGCCCGTACTCCGCTTGCAATTGGTCCAACAAGGCTAACATGCGGTGCCCACTGGCTGGATCTAAACTCGCCAACGGTTCGTCGAATAACAAAATTGGACTGTCATCCACTAACACACCTGCCATAGCCACACGCTGTTTTTGGCCACCAGACAGGTGTTGTGGCGCTATCGTCAGTAGGTCTTGCAAATCTAGTACATCGGCCCAGCGTTGCACTTTACTGATAATCTCGTCGTGCGTAGCATTATCGTTTTCAAGGGCGAACGCAATATCTTCAGCAACACTCAAACCAACAAACTGTGCATCCGTGTCTTGCATGACCGTCCCCACGGAGAATGAGCGTTCAAAGATACTGGCGGTCGTCGCATCTTGTCCGTCGATTAAAATCTTCCCGGTGAGCTCACCAGGATAGGCGTGTGGAATTAAGCCGTTAATCAGCTGTCCTAACGTTGTCTTCCCCGACCCAGATGGACCAGCAATCAAAATGCGTTCACCCGGCTGAACGGTTAAGTTGATGTCACGCAATGTGGGCTCTGCCTGCGCATCGTACTGAAAGGTCACGTGTTGAAATTCTAATGCTGCTGTCACGTTCTTTTCCTCACTTCAATTTAAATATATGTATGACGGGCAACCCCGCCGAAAATGCTAATCTTCCTTAGTCAATGAACCGCGCTTCACTTGTGTCTTGTTATAGGCAGCTAAAATGATGGTTCCCAAAATCAACGTTGAAACAAAGTTCACCCCGGTTGCAACGAATCCTTGGAGGAACACCTTGGTTGCCGGCTCACTGAAAATTAGGATGTCGCCAAGTGGCGCAACGATGCTCCAAGCGACGATATTACCGATTAACTGCCAAACGTTGAACAAAACCGCTTTGCGCGTTGTGAAGTCACCATTCGTCAATTGCAAACGCTTGATGGCAAAACCAAATACCAAAGCAAACACAGCATCTGCAATCACCCAACTCCACCAAACTGATCCGTAAGAAATCGCATCATTCAACGCGTGTCCGATAAAGGCTACCAAGCCCCCAACGATTGGTCCGAAGATGGCCGTTACCAGCGCATCCCAAGCTTGTGCCACGTTGACTTGCGTGTTTGGAATACCGGTTGGAATTGCGACGAATTTAAATAGAATCAAGAATACAGCCGCACCAATTCCAGTTGCGACGACTGCGCGAGTTGAAAGTCCCTTTTGTTGCTTCATAATATTTTTCTCCTAAATTGCGGGTGTAATGTCGATTGACCAATCAGGTCCAGCACCGACGTTGTGGGCGGTTGCAAAGTTACCGGTGTGAACTGCCAAGGCGACCGTGTAAACCGAGTTGATATAAATCAAAGACTCACCTGGTTGGACATCCGCAAATGTCTTCACGTATGGCAATGTCTCTTCATACTGCAATTGTCCTTTGTGATAAACACGAACGCGGTATTGCTTACCTTGCACAGCATGGAATTCATCTGTCCAAGTTTCCTCAGGAATATTCGTCCAAAGTGATCCAAAGTTGACATCCGTGATATCGATATTGCCTTCAATGGTGTCACCGTTAAATTTAGAAAGGTGCAATGGCAACTTCACCACCTTGTCGAGTGGCAAAACCTCACCGATTTCTGCAAACGTAATTTCGCCTGACGCTAAGCGTGCACCGTTATAGACGTAAATGTCACGGCCGTGGAATGTCGCCGACTTTTCTGAGCCTGGCAAACGATCAATTGATTCATCGATAATGCGAACTTCTTCAATACCGTATAGTTCAGCCAAATGTGTGATGGTACCGTTATCTGGTGTCACGACAAAGTGGCCGGTCTTTAGCTTTGCCACGATTGACAAACGATCAGAGCCAACACCTGGGTCAACAACTGACACAAACACAGTCCCTGGTTGCCAGTACTTCACGGTCTGTGCCAAACGGAATGATCCTTCAAAAATATTGAATGGCGTAATACCATGCGTCAAATCAGAAACGACAATGTCATCAGATACTTGATAGGCAACCCCATACATCGTTGATACGGCACCGTCTTGTAGACCAAAATCCGTTTGCAAAACCAAATGCTTACTCATGAAAAATTCCTCCAAATAAAAATCCCGGGGACGCTACAAATAGCATCCCCGGGACGAATTAACTCGTGTTACCACCCAGATTCGATAGACTGTCGCCAGTCTACCCTCAAAAAGTACGCCTTCCAGCTGATACAGCCTCCAGATATACTCGTACGCGATAACGGGCGCACCCGGCACTCACTTACTTGCACTCGCAAATGCATAAAGCTCCAAGACCATTTTCTTAGTGGCTTATTATCGATTCTCACCAACCATCGACTCTCTAACTAACTCACCTGCTAATACTTATCTCTTCATCACTTGATGAACATGAGTATATGCTGGTTATTAGTAAGTGTCAACAGTTTTTATCATTTTTCTCTAATAATTCCAGTCGAAAGCATCATAACATCAAAACCAACTCACCATGCACGCCACCATTTTGTAGACGCTCATAATCCAAGCGAACGTTGTCAGCACTCAATGGCAACTCGCTATCAACCACCGCCATAAAGCGACCGCTACTCAAACCGTCCAACAGCGTTTGCACTGTTTCACCGGTTGGTTGATTGAAGAAGTGCACAAAGCGAGAATCACGGTGTGAACGCGCAACGATTGATAGCACATGACCGTCAGCCTTAGTTGCTGCAAACGAATCTGCCAACACCTTTTCTGACCCAACCGTATCGTACACCGCATCATAAACTGCACCATTTGCAGTGATGTCATCTGTCTTGTAGTCAAATGTCGTCACTTGTGGGAACTTCTCACGCAAGAATTCCAAGCCCCAACCATGAGCTGTCGCACTAACCTTCGCACCAGCATCCAATGCTGTTTGCACCGCCATCAAGCCAACGGAACCGGCACCACCTTGCACGAGGACATTTTGATCGGCCTTAACTTGCAAGCCACGAACAATACCACTGTAACCGGTTTGACCACCTAGTACGACAGAAACCGCACTTGCGTAAGTGACATCTTCCGGGATGTGGGCTGCCAAATGAGTAGGAACTAGTACCTCTTCTGCATACGTTTCACCACCACGAACATTGGCTGCAACACGGTCACCGACCTTGAATTCGTGCACAGTGCGACCTACTGCAATGACTTCACCTGCGACTGATGAACCAAGAATCATTGGCGCACTGCCACCACGGTTACCGCTACCAATCTTGATATCAATCGGATCAACTGCCACCGCATGCGTCTTAACCAAGATGGCATCTGGTGTCACCTTCAAATCAGGAACCGTTTCATCTGTTAGTGATGCAAAATCACCAAGCTTCTTAAGAACCACTGCCTTCATTTTTCTTGCCTTATTTTCTTGTTTACGTAAAGCGTAACACCATTTTCAGAAAGTGGCGAAAATAGGCGCCCTGACTAGCACCGCTGCAGTATTTGTAGCATAATGAGATCAACGGAGGAAGTTGTTACCATGACAAACTTTTCATCAATCACATTTGACCGCATTAAGGAAATTGCAGACAAGCAGGGTTATTCGTTGCGCACGATTAATAACACTGAAATGCTCGGTCACAATACTATCTACGGCTGGAAGTTCAAGGAACCTACTGTTCGTCACGTTGAAGCAGTTGCTAACGTTCTCGGTGTTTCAGTGAACTACCTGCTGGGAAATACCGATAACCCAGACAACAGTGTTGAAACTCTGCCACTAGCCTTTGTGGATTTGGATACTGATTTGGAAGCGATTGTGGCACTGATCGAGTCTGCGAACCTATCAAAGTTGCAGCTGCAAACGCTAAAAGAAAAAATCGCCGAGGATATCTCGACGATTCAGGATAAGTAATGACGGCGATGGCGACATCGTCGTTTTTGTTTAACGAATTTCAATTAAGTTTCCGAATAGAAATCCTATTCTCCAGCAACATTTTATGCATCAAATTACTTTTGTTCCTTCGATCGATTTCATTGTCTTTAATGTACCGCAATAGCATGGCATTAATTCGACTTTTCCATTCCGTAATAAAATCAACTTGTCCATCATCTCGTTCATACTCAGAATAAACAAATTCAACTGAAACTGAACTGCCATAGATATCTAAGTCATCAAAAATGGCTTTAAAATATGCATCATCTGCGGATGATAAACTATGTCCATAAAAAATTATCGAAGTGATATTATTGCCAGATAGCTTTAAATCTTGTTCTGGGAATTTAAAACTTGTTATTTCCGATTGAATCCATCGCGTTGAATAATCCAGTATACGGAACGTCTTTGAAAATTCCATCAAATTGGATGTTCTTAGTTCATCATCCAAATCACTATAATCAAAACCAATCACTATTGGTGATACAACCGGTTCAGGAATAAAATTATCATCCATTGCCATTCCATGAATATGTTTAAATGTAACTTCAGTTTTGTCAACAATTTTGTTGCTATCCCCATGAATCCAAGTATAGTTAAAATCTAAAATTTGCACCTCATCGCCATTTCCCACGATATCCTGCAACAAGTTCTTGTACTTTGCCTTATAATCCTTAGAAGATATCGTTAATTCGTTAATATAAGAACTAAATCTAATTTCCCATTGTTTTAACTCATTAAGCATCACCGCATAGAATTCTTCCTTGTTCCAATTACCTGCCAAGGTTGTTCCGTCTAAATTAAAGCCCACAATATTTTCAGGCGAAAACCCGGTGGATGTCTCGTTCGGCATAATTCCCATCATCACATATTGGTCCCCAAGCTCGCTCAGAATGCTTCTTGAATCCTCTGATTGTATAAAATCCTTACTGAAGTTCTGGTTGTACACCAGTCTTTTATAAACATCCAACTCCGGATCATTATATTGATTTTCAACATCCTCATCAAAAAACAACCTAAATGTTTCGTACCAGCTCTCAGTTAAAGTATTATCGGGGCCTAAAATCTTAGGGCCTTCGATTAATTCATCTTCAGATTTCAAAATCATTCCAGTTGTTTTGTTTTTAAAAAATGTCTTGTAATCTAACAAGAATTCCTTGATAAATGTTTCAAAATCATTCCAATTTTGGTGTTCAGCTGAACTTGCATCAATTAATATATCCCAAGCATTCCATTGCCATTTCGGATGAGTATCTCTAAATGTTTTTTCTTTCTCTGACATCCAAAAATCGCCAAAATTAGATTTAAGGCCAATTTGCCGATCAAATCCGTTCCCAATTATTAATAATTTTGACATTCCAAACTCCTACTACCAAAACTCATTATTTTTAAATAACATGCTACATTTACAACAATTATCATTAGTACAACACTCAAATAACTTCTAAGATCCTAATACCAAAGCGATGAACCGAATGACAATCAAAACGCCCACCACAATTGCTATAACCGCAGCAACGAGACTAATGTACTTTATCGCAACGCCTAACACCATTAAGAAAGCTGCCCAATTTTGTTGTGTTTTCACCCAAGCAAACAAGAGAATTAGAGTGATGATTGATTCATTATCTCTGGTTAATTTCTTTACACCCACTACAATTACCTCTAACCCATTTAATACATAAAACAGTATTACACCTGACTAACAATATGTAAAATAACATATTAAAAGCGTAATATATTAGTTACAGGGATCATGTCGAAATGAGTTGATAAATCATGCTTAAAGAGGAAATGTACAAGCATTGTGAAACTGAGCGCTCGGAAATTGATATTGCCATGTCGCCAGCTTTTTCAAGTTCGTTATCAGGAAAATAAAAAATCGTCAAGATAAACCTGACGATCATTATGATTTGACGGCGATGATGACATCGCCGTTTTTATTTTCACTCACTCTACGTTCACGGGAACAAATCAGCGATAGACAAAACTAGCGCGCCCAAGAATGATTGCTTCTTATTCAGCGTCTTCGTCGCCTGCCTTCTGTAAATAATATAGTTTCCTGCAACTAGCATGACTAACACTAACCCTACAAATATATAAACTGCAATCATGCGCTTATTCCCCTCGCCTTCGTCAGTTACTAATCGTTAGTATAATTGTAGTCCTGCTAAATCTATGTGCAAATTGACATCTGATAATTACTGACTAAGTTCATTGTGATTATCGATATAAATGCTCTTATCCTGTTCAATTTGATCGAGTGAAATACGCGACATCTTACCAGAGGTCGAATCCGTAAACAGCAAATCATCACTTCCAGGTACGGCATCTACCGTCATTTTAACAGTCGGATTCGACAAAGTCCCATACGCGTTCATACCCGCATAATATATGACTTGAGCTGAATGATCTCTCTTGTCAAACTCCATTAATTGACTTTCAAATTGCTGTGGAGTCGGTTTCCCATCAATAAAACTTTTCATAGATACCGCATAGGCCACAATTGCTTTTTGTTGCTCATACGTTAATTTATCAATGACATCATTTGATTCTGCACTTTCACGACTGTTTGACTGACTTTCACTCGACTCCGAACTCATACTGATTTGTGCCTCAGATGATTCAGATTTCACACTAGCAGATTTGTCATCGTCACGAACAATGACTTTCCGTTGATTAGCTACACCAAAATGATATGCCGCGAATCCGACGCCACCTATTAAAACTACGAAAACTAAACCAACTATCACGTATTTCCAAATAGATTTTTTATTTCTTTCACTACGCATAATTTCATCTCCTAAAACTGCGAAGAGTATATCACTTTTTGGAACTTAATTTGCAAATTTTGCTTTAAACCGACTATTAATAAATCAGTTAATTTGTTTTCGCGACTCATCGCCATAGTTAATTTATACAGTCCCACCTAATGCCTCAACAATTGCAGACAACATCTCAACATTTAACTTTGTTTGGCCATTTTCGATCTTTGTGACTTGTGCTTGGGTCAAGCCTACTTTGCCTCCCAATTCTGTCTGTGTCATATTTTTACGGACGCGAGAGCTCTTTATCTTGTAAGGAACCGTCGCTGCTTTGCCTCGGCTGATTGCGGATTCTCTGTCTTTTGAACGTGGTCAATTTCCTTTAACTGCTCAATCAGTTCTGCCTTATTCAGTTGATTTTCCATTTCTAATGCTCCACTTTACGTGTATCTACTCACCGCTTCTATATTCTATTTTACGTTATATTCTAAACAGGAATATTATTGTCAATAAAAAAGCTACCCAGTAAAAACTTGGTAGCATATCAACTCAATATTTAATAATTAAACGACTCACTAACCTTGTCCGCTTGATAACCCACGACGCGGTTCAACTCAGCCTTAGCTGCATCATCCTGCGTGACTTGTCCCACGACGTCATTTTCTGACGCATGTTCATCCCCATACAACGGCGCCAAACTACTTGCACCTTGGGCTAGCTTAAATTCATAGATATTCCCATCGTTTGCCACAATGTACATATCCATCGAATGATTAGTAGTATCAGCAATGTGCCCATAATTTGCACCAAGCGTAAACTTCACTGTTTGCGCAGGTTGATAGCCAACCGTCCCATCGTAATTCTGCTTACCGTTCGAATCCTGCACTGGATAAGCATCCCAAACGTAGAAGCCAAAGATTCCTTCAGCTTGCAAGCCACGACCATCATTTGTGCCATTAATGTAAAGCGGTCCATTCACCGTCTGGTAATACACCGGATCCGTATCATTAACGTCGGGCATATCAACCTCAAGATTCAGTGCTGAACCAGCCAGGCGCATCTTCTCAGCCTGATTACCGACCCACTTAGCGAACTCATCCGTTTGTGCACCTGAAAGTGTCAGCGCCTTCGGAATTGCCGCCGTTTCAGACGTTGTTGCCGACGACTTTGATGACTTATCACTCGATAACGTCGAACTAGCCACAGATGAACTAGTTGGCTTATCCTTCACCAATGTTTGGTTGTAGTCTCGGCCTAAGAAAAATGCCACTGCACCAATCACGACTGCGGCGATTAGTACTAAAAATAAAATTAATTTCTTCATAGCTCGCATCCTCTCTTGTCTAGATGTTTGTAACCTAATTTTTAGCATACGAACTTAATTTACGTGGCACAAGTCTTACCAACTCGTACGACGCACCAAACTTCCTGCCAACATCGGATCATGTAAAACTGGCTCAGCTTGAGACAGGTCTTTTAGGCGCCGGTATAACCATTGCCCCAAAACAAAATAATCAAACCCGACCGTCGTCAACGCTGGTGTCACAATTTCAGCTGCTGGCGAATTATCGAATGCCACGATTTTAACATCATCCGGAACTTTGAAGCCTTGCTCTTGCACTGCTGCCAGCGCCCCCAATGCAATGATGTCCGTGGCCGCAATAATATACTTAGGTAACTCGTGCGTTGCAAGATAATCACGCATAACGTCGATTGTTTCATTGCGCTCAAATGATGTATAGACCCGTTTCATTTTGCCGTCTAACGCTTTGATAATAGCATCGAAACGCACTTGACCGACGTTGTAGTCAACTGACGGGTCAACGCCAAGTAGCAACACATCACTTGGTTCAGCGTCGGCGATTAATGGCAACAACAATTCGCCGGCATGTTGGTTATCAACATTAACCGTCTCAAATTGCTTTGACGGCTGTCCTTGCACAATGACCGGCACGGAGACTTGTTCGAGAGCAGCGGTCATTTCATCCGTAACTTGGCCAGTCATGACAATAATGCCATCAACGTTCTGCTGTGCCAGTTGCTTAACCGCTTCAACTTGGCGCTTCGCATCATGATAAGTATTAATCGTTAGAAAAAAATCATCCTCGTTAACATGATCCATGCCCCGCATCATCTCAGTTAACGAGAATGACGCAAACGTTGGCACAACAACACCAATCATCCCACTGGAAGTCTTTTTCAAACTTTGCGCAAATCGATTTGGTTCATAGTCATATTCTTTAACAACGGCATCTAACTTAGCCCGCGTTTTGGGACTAACTGAGCCATTATTCAAATAGCGTGAGACAGTGCTTTTCCCAACACCAGCTAGTCGGGCAATATCACTAATTGTCACTCTTTCTTTTTCAATCATCTCGCGCCCCTCCGTATCTTCCGTATTCATTTTATCAAGAATGAGCGCAAAAGAAATAGCGACGTTATCCGCAACGTCGCTATTTAAGACTATTTACCTTAATCGAAATATCTCGCCGTCATAACCGTGTCGCCTGATGTGGTATACAGTTCAACAACATCGTTATCAATAATCAAGAGCACATCCCCAGTCACGTGCGCCCGGCGCTCCTCCGTCTCACCATACTCCCAAGCCACCCGTGTAAACGTAACGGTATCGTCATCGCGCTGGATAGACATCTTTGACGTCAACGACACCTGCCAAGTCTTGGCCGCCAAACGCCACAACCCTACCCCTGTAACTTCTTCAGGTTGCACAGGCTGGAAGTTTCCTAGTTCAGAAATAGGATACTGCCGTAATTTTCCATCAACGATGGCCATGTCACGGGGCAACGACAAAACGTGCGCCCAACCGGCCTGAATCGTTGGCAATTGTTTTTCTCTAGCGGATGGCATCATCCCCGACCACCCCCACAACAGGTGACGATTGCCACGCGTCAAAGTTTGTGACGCGTAAAATTCAAATCCTTGGTCAAGCTCCTGGAATTGCGTTGTCACTTGGAAAAAGCCATTAACATCGTCAAACTCACCTAAAACATATCCCGTGTTATGAATATTCTGCAAACGGTCACCTTCTGCGGCAAGGCCTTGTGGTGAAAACATCAACACATCCTGCCCATCAATCGTGACAAGGTCTGGACACTCCATCATATAACCACGATAAGCCGTCATTTGGTCACCCAGAATCGATCCCATAAACGTCCAATGATGCAAATCTGTTGATTCGTAGGCAATGATATCGCCTGTTAAATCAAGTTTTTGGGCACCGAGCAACATGTAATAATGCCCATTTCGCTCGAAGACCTTCGGATCGCGAACGTGACGCGTATACCCGGTTGGTTGATCGAATAGCTTACCTAATTTTTCAAAGTGCACCCCGTCATCAGACACCGCCGCCATTTGAAATGATGCAACACTCTCACCAGCATCATTGCGCACGTTGCCGGTATAAAACGCGTAAAGTCGGCCATCCTTTTCGATTGTTGTGCCAGAATATATTCCTGAACGATCTTCAGGTAAACTAGGGGCGATTGCAACTGGCAAGCGTTGCCAATTCACCAAGTCATCACTGACAACATGCGCCCAAACCTTATAAGTATGGTCCAACGCGTTGGGATTCCACTGATAGAAAACATGGTATTGCCCGTTAAAATAAATCAAACCATTCGGATCATTAATTAAGCCATGTTCTGCATAAATGTGATACTGTTCAAATTTTTCTATATCTCCAATAATCAAACGATACTCTCCTTTTGGGCTGCCAATAATGGCTCACCTGCCGTTACTGATTGGTTTGCAATCTGCTGTACGCCTTGATATTGTGCTGTATTCGTCACAATCACCATAACATGTTCATCCAAGCCAGCCGCTTTAATTTTAGCTGCATCAAACGTTCCCAGTACTTCACCAGCTCGAACGTGTTGATTTTGCGTTACGGCCGTTTCAAAACCGTCGCCATTCATTGACACTGTATCCACGCCGATGTGAATTAGAATTTCAACGCCGTCATCACCCAGTAAGCCATACGCATGACCAGTTGGATAAACAACGGTTACCGTACCATTCACCGGTGCAAATACTTGCCCAGCCTCTGGCATGATTGTAACACCTTTACCCATTGCACCACTTGAAAAGACAGGGTCATCAACCGAACTCAACCGGTCAACCCGACCATCAACTGGCGCTGCTACGACAATGTCGCCCGCCTTTGGTTCGTAACGGACCGGCTCTTCGTTTGCAGTTGAATCGTCACCAAAATGCCGACGCTTACCATAAACATAGGTGACCGAGAAAGCCAGAACGAATGCCAAGGCAATACTGATAAAGAAGCCAACCCACTTGGCCGCCGGAATGGCAATGAACCCAATCACCCCGGCCGGTCCCAACGAAGATGACAACACGTGGAACAACCCAATCACCAAACCGGCAATTCCAGCTGATCCAAGGGCAATAAAGAATGGGAACTTGTACTTCAAGTTAACTCCAAACATTGCCGGTTCCGTGATACCAAGCATGGCGGAAGCCCCGGCTGATGACGATAGTGCCCGCAGCTTCTCGTCTTTTTTAGCCAAGAAGAACACCGCGAACGCTGCCGCTCCTTGCGCGACATTTGAAACCGCCGCAATTGGGAAGATGAAATCGCCACCCGTCTTCGTAATATCCGCAAGCAGCGTCGTTTCAATAGCTGGGAAACTTTGGTGCAACCCCGTCACGACAATTGCTGAATAAACGGAACCAAAAATTCCCATGCCCAGGAACCCAAGTGTTTGATAAAGCGTCACTAAACCATCGGTAAGCCCATTTGACAATGTTCGTAGGACGGGGCCAACCACGGTGAAAGTCAAGAATCCCGTAATAATAATGGCAAACATTGGTGTGAAAGTGAAATCAATCGCTCCCTTCAAATGCTTATGGAAAAACTTTTCGATATTCGCCAAGATAAAGGCCACACCGATAACTGGCAGCACTTGGCCTTGATAACCAGCTTGTGCAATATGCAAGCCGAATATATCCCATGCTGGCATCTTCCCCGCCGCCACAACGGACGCAACATCGTTACCGTTTACTAGGGCTGGCATAACTAAGATCATCCCCGCAACGGCTCCCAAGATTTCACTACCACCAAATCGCTTCGTGGCTGTATAACCAATCAGGATTGGCAAAAACGCAAACGGTGCCGAAGACATTAAGTTAATCATGTCAGCCGCATCTTTAATTTGCGGAAACATCTGAACCAATGATTGCGGTCCAAATAAGTCCTTTCCCGTCAGAATATTATTCAACGCCATCAACAAACCACCAGCCGTCATTGCTGGAATCAATGGTACGAAAATATCTGATAATACTTGGACCACTGCCATAATCGGATTCTTTTTCTTGCCTTGTTGCGCAGCAAGTTCCTTAAGTTCTTCCGGTGTCGCTGTTTTAACCCCTGTTTGACTCACATAATGATCATAAACTTTGTTAACATCCCCTGGTCCAACAATGATTTGAAACTGACCATTTGAATCGAATGTCCCCTTCAAATCTGGGTCGTTATCCAATGCTTGCTGGTCAATGCTGTCGCGATCCTTAACAATCAGACGCAACCGCGTGGCACAGTGTGCTGCCGTAATGACATTATCATCACCCAAAGCCTTCGCAACCCGCTTTGCTACCTCTTCGTGGTTCATAATATTTCCCCTCAATATTAATTTTGGAACCGGTTCCTTTTTTGTACGCACTAATTGTAACCGCTTTCAAAAAAGTAAGCAACCCTGATTTTATGGCCACAAATTGTTAAAACTGCCCAAACCACGATTGCGAGTGCATTTTGGAGACGCTCAATTTGTTAGATTAATGGAAAAAGTGACAACAAAAAAGCCGTTGGCATCACACCAACGACCTTCATCGCATTACTTCACATACTTCAAGCTAACCAGCTTGTTATCGCCCAAATCATCAACCGCCGTTACCTTAAATTGGCTACCGTGCTTGATGAGGTATTCCTTTTCAATCTTCCAGTCTGACAAGTTACCAATGTAAGCACCCGTGCTCTTACCCTTTGGCAACGTAATTTGGAGCACGATACCCGTTGCATACTTCTTGGCAATTTCTTGATCGAACGTTGCACTCATGTATCCCTTATCCGTGTACGTTGCACCGACCTTCAACTTGCCTTTCAAACCAGCATCAAACCCGTCCGTTGAAAGGCCACGCCAAACCGTCGTCGTCTTAGGATTCTTGAACTTCTTGAATGAAGAATCAATCAACTTAATCTCATTCTTTGTCTTCGCAGAAGCCTTCTGGTCCAAACCACGCAACCAGTTATTCATGTCGCCGTAGTTCTTGCTGTATTCGTTAATTGCCTTAACTTCCTTGGTCGACAACTTCTTAGCCCACTTCTTGCTGTAGTTGCTGAACTTTGGCTCGTCCTTCGACATCTTTGTCTCTGGATCCTTGTGGTTCAACGTCGTGCCGGCTTGTGAGAGACCCTCGTCGTTCACGACATACACATACTTGTCCGTGTTAATCTTTGGCAATTCGTTTGACGTTACTGTGTAGCCACCAAAATCCGTGTATGGACCTGATAATTGCAACACAGCACCTGGCTTCATGTAGTAAATCTTCACCAACGTTGTGCCGGCAGCCATCGTCTTACCAACCTTCAACTTTTGCACCGCGATAGCATCCCCAGCCAACGTCAAATCCGTATCCGCTTGAATTGCTGCGGCTGACGAACTCGTCGCTGACACTGCCTCATCTGCAAAAATAACTGCACCTGGCGTTACAACCCCACCAAGGCCAGCCAAAGCCATCGTCACAACTAATCCTCGTTGCCACATCTTCATGTCACAATCCCCCAATAGTTTTAATATGTCATTATTATTACATTTTGTAACACGAATGACAAATTAAAAAGGAGTTAACGATTACGACGCTTGTGATCACGTCGTTCTTGTTCCCAACGGTCGATATCTTCCCAGGTAATCGTCCGATCTGAATCGTCAAAAAAGGCTGCCACGCTAACGATGGCCACCAGAACTAGGATAATAATAATCAGTACCATGTCAGAGCACCTCTCACGTAATTTTCCTAATCGTAGCATATTTTGCGATGAAAAAAGCGCAACGAGTTTTTAGCTCATTGCGCAACATCAAATCTATATCAGAAGGATACGTTGTTAACTTCAGTCGCGTCATTATCAAACGGCGGAGCCCATACGGTGCCCAAAATTTTGTTCTCCGGCACAAACCCCCAGTACCGTGAGTCGTTTGAAATACTACGATGGTCGCCCAGCACAAAATAGTATCCGGCCGGAACCTTGTTACTAATTGGTCCCTGCCAGTTTTGTGATTGCCCCAATTCTGCCAGCGATGTCCAATCGCCAACACGAGTATTCGTAGCAACTTGTTCATTTTCGCTAATGAAAGATTGATCGACAACCTTTCCGTTTACCCGCAACACCCCATTTACATCTGACACGGTATCACCAGGCACGCCGATAACGCGCTTAATGTATTTCACATCCGGCGTCGCTGCGTTGGGGTCAACACCAGCAGCATTGAACACAACCACCTCGCCACGCTTTATCTCACCTTGCTTGTTTAACAACACCATTTGTTTGTTCTGTAGGTTTGGTTGCATAGAATCACCAGAAATAGTCACCGGACTCGCTACAAAAGTATTCCCAACAAGTCCGATTGTTAATCCTGCAACAATTGGTAGCAACCAACCTAAAAATTTACGCATATCGTTTCCCCCCTTCAAAATAAATACTACTTGTCTCATAAGCACAACTTAAACTAAGCTCTAATCATTTATGATTCTTAGCGTAAATACCCATCATTACGGAAAGTCCCGTCATAAACCCTGCCAGAACGGCAAGAATAATGAATTTAGAAAAAATAAGATCGTCTTTGAATAGAATAATTGCAATTAACCACGCCAAGTACACAAGCAGGGTCAATAAAACTTCATTCAGCTTCGTTAAATATAAGAACGACGCAGCCACCGTAGCAACGACACCCCATGGGTAGTTCGACCAAATATTGTCCCCTGTCATAGCTGACCAAATAATCGGCCAAACAATTACGGTTGCTAACAAAATCAGTAATTCTTGGAAACCACTCAAATGCTTACTCATGTTTTATAGTCTCCTTCCCATCGTTTAGCTCAATTTAACACAACTTCAGTTGGTCTCACTGTATGAATTTTCAAGTCTCGTGAAATTCTTAAGGACTATCCGAGTTATCCGTGTCACTAACACACCAAAGTCTATTTATCGGATGGCTTTGCACAAAAAAGCGCAACGAGAACATTCCCGCTGCGCTTCATTAGCATGTCATTATAGGTCAATATCTGCCATATCAACGCCAATGGCATCAGCAACACGTTGACCGTAATCAGTATCCGCGCGTGCCATTTGTTGCACCATCAAGCGCTTGTTTTCAAGGCTATCAATCGTTCCCAATGTTTGCTTGAACGTTTCAACCAAGCGTTGCTTCTCTTCCTCAGACATCAAGTTATACAAACGACCGTCTGCTGAATAGTAGTCCGTGTCATAAGGCTCGTATGCCCCCGTCATACCTTGGAACATATCACCACTAATTGATGCGTGTGGATCTTCAACTGGTCCACCCTGGCTGTTTGGTTCATAGTTCACGCTGCCATCTTGGTTTTGCGCCATAAAGCCATCACGCGCATAGTTGTGGATTTCGTTACGCGGACGATTTGCCTTTAATTGCTCATAGTTGGCTCCCAAACGGTAACGCGCCGCATCCTTGTAGGCAAACAAGCGACCTTGCAACAGCTTATCCAATGAAGGTTCAATCCCTGGCACCAGGTTAGCTGGTGAAAAGGCGATTTCCTCAACATCCTCAAAGTAGTTATCAGGGTTAGCATTCAATGTCATCACACCCACTTCTTGTAGTGGATAATCCTTGTGTGACACAACCTTCGTGACGTCAAAAATGTCGTACTTGTAGTCCAATCCTTCTTGGTAAGGAATGATTTGGACATATAGCGTCCATGAAGGGTAATTGCCATCTTCAATCGCACTGAACAATTCGTTTTGCAAATAATCCGTATCTTGACCAGCCAACTTTTCGGCAACCTCATTGGTCATGTTTGATACACCTTGGTTGCTGATGAAGTGATACTTCACCCAGAATTGCTCACCGGCCGCATTCACCCACTTGTATGTGTGACTACCATACCCGTTCATCGTCCGGTAACTGGTTGGGTTACCACGATCCCCCATGAGGTAGGTCACTTGGTGGATTGATTCCGGTGAATGTGCCCAGAAATCAAATTGCATATTCACATCACGCTTGTGACTACGTGGGTCACGCTTCTGTGAGTGGATGAAGTCTGGGAACTTCAAAGGATCGTTAATAAAGAAAATTGGTGTGTTGTTACCAACGATGTCGTAGTTACCTTGTTCCGTGTAGAACTTCACTGCGAAACCGCGTACGTCACGAATCGTATCTGGGTAGCCCAACTCACCAGCAACTTGTGAAATGCGAATTGCCAGTGGCGTTTCCTTACCTTCACCGTTGAACAAATCCGCCTTGGTGTATGCGCTCATGTCATGCGTCACCTTGAACACGCCCTTCGCACCAGCACCCTTGGCGTGCACAACACGCTCAGGAATGCGTTCGCGATCAAAGTGCGCCAACTTTTCAAGTAGTTGGTAGTCTTGAATCAACACCGGTCCGCGTTGACCGGCTGTCAAACTGTGTTGATTGTTTGCCCAAGGTTGTCCCTCTTGTGTCGTTAACTTCTCTGCCATCGTATGGTTTCCCCCGTTACAATTCCGTGTGCAATTTCAGTAACATATTCAATTTACTTATATTATAGAACTGCATATAGCATAGCGGGTAAAATCAGAGACCAAAGCCATAACAAATAATTTGACGATATTGAAATAATATAGAAAAAGCATCCGATTCCATTGTTGGAATTGGCTGCTCAATTGGTCGTCAATCATTATTTACCTGTTGTGAACGTGACGTTCGCCTTAGGATCAAACCCTTGAATTTGGGCCTTAATCAAGGCTTCTGCACTTTGTTGCGCTGAGGCTGTATTTTCCTTCAAAACTTTATCAGCATATTCGTTTTTATCAAACTTCTTATTGATTGCTTTCATCAATTTCTCGTGGCTGATGTTTGAAAATAGCCCGTTTTGATCAGAAACAATCGTAAAGTCCTTACGTTCGTTTGAAAGAACCTTCATCTCAGGCATTGAGACGGCAAAGTTATTCTCACTTTGCTTAATTTTTAAATCACGGAAATCAAAACCGATCTTGATTGTACCCGTAATGTTAACAACAACCTTTGACTTACCAAATGGCACCTTTGAGATAAAGTCGTTAGCATTGTCAATCGTTTGATTCTCTGAGTACTTAACTGACAAGACACTCAACTCACCGACACGCTTAATCTCGCCCACTGAAAACGTGTCATTTGGTGATGGTGCCGTCAATCGTTGATAAACAGAAGCACCATTGATTGGCACCAAAACGCCCGCTGCAATAATCATAAGCATTGCAACAATGCCCATCATAAATTTTTTCATAACCCAACTCTCCTTATCCTATGAGAATACTATATAAAATATATTTCTCACAAGACCAATCAAGTAAGAGTTGTGTCACATCACCGATACAAATTCACTTTCTTTGGCGAAGGCGTATGCAAAGCTTGAATGAGTTGTTCGCGACTATAGTCTACAAAAACTAATTCTTCCTTTGCGCGTGAAACCGCGGTATACGCTAGACCATAATCAGCCGCTTCCATCACATAAACTTTACGGGCACCACTACCTTGCGATTTGTGAATCGTAATTGCATAAGCCAACAACAAATCACGTTTTGCTTGCCAGACGGGCAGCTTATACATTTGACCAGTGGCTGGCACCGTGACCTCGACTTCACCGTAATCGCCATTCATGTCTGACACACGCAGATTGGTGATTTCGCCATATTCGCTGGTTGTATAACCATATTGATGGGTATCGTCATTGTTGTAGAACATAACCTTTGCCCCGACAAAGAAGCCACCACGACCATATTTACCGCGTTTCGTGAACGGCACCACCACTTCTTCATCAGCTGCCAGCGCCTTGAAGAAATACTCATTCACTTGAGCAACGCGCTGATTGGTGTACGCCAGAATCATCACGTCGTCCAGTTCTAAGTGGCGACGCTTATCTTGCAGCATGTCGCCATACTTCGCCGTGTGATACTGCCCGGTTGTCTGAATAAAGTAATCATCTTGAGCACGCACATGCGCAATGAATTCACGCAACGTCGACACCTTGGCACGGTGATTGTTTTGGAACACGAATCCTGTACCGAACTGACGAATCAGCCCAATCAAATCACCGGTCACCGACAAAGCGTCCTCATCCAAACTAACTGGCGGCAATTGCGCGTCATCCCCAATCAAAATAAAGCGCGTGCCTGGCCCAAAGAATGCCAACACCTTGGCCATCATTTCCATCGACATCATCGAAATCTCGTCGATAATGACAGTATCGAATTGCTTGAACGCTTGGGCAGCATCAGTATCCGCTGCGACAGACTGCACCGTCCCCACTGTTTTAAAGCCATTATCCACCAGATTTAACTTTGCTTTGTGCGTCGGTGCTAACGCTACAACAGCATCTGTATTCAAAATCTTCCCCAACACAAACGTTTTACCACTACCACCAACACCAAGGAGCGCAACTAAGCGACGCTTTTCTTGTTTAATCCAGTTGATAAAGTCAGTTTGCTCACCAATCGGTTCAAAATCAGTCACTTTGTCACGGAATGGCAAGCGGGCGTCTGTTATGCTGGCCAATGCCTTTCGTACCAAGCGTTCATCCGCTAACTTTGATTTCAAATACAACAAGCCTGATTGGTCTTCTTCATTAATAAAACCGAATTCCGGCGATTGCATTAATGCCAATGATCGGAAACGTTGACGCTCTGAAACCGGCAGCACCTCACCGCTCGCTTTTAGCATCACCAAATCATCCACGGCCGCCAAATGCTTTAGCACCTGCCCGTCAGTTAGACGACTTTCATCCAGTAGTTGCGCAACAATCGCTTTATTAAACTCGGGTACTTGTAATAATGCAAATACCTTTGATAGCTCCCACTTTTGTTGGAAGTAGGCATTCTCTTCCAAGTAATCATTAAACGCTGACATGTAACGAATATCTGTCATGCGTGGCAGAAACTTTTCATACAACGTTCGTGACTCCAACGCTGACGCACTCATGTATCCTGGAATATTCGTCCAACGAGGTGTCGTCAAACGTAACTGGTGCCATTCCTTATCGGTTAACATTTGAATCTGATCATAAGATAGCTTATCGACAAAAATAGATGCACTTTGATAACCCTTTTCAGTTGTCGTGACAATTGGCGTACCATTTGAGGCTAACCGATCCAATCGGACATTCATCCGTGAATTCAAAACTGGCTCATCATCACCAAATGCGTTTTCCAATTGCCAAATTTGTGCCTGAATCTTTTCTAAACGGTCATTCACTAATCCGTGCGAAGCCGCGCGTTGCAAGAGTTTCCGCGCACTATCACTGTCTTCATCAAGAATCGCCAAGCGCGCTAAATAAGAATAAGCATTCGCTATATTCGCTTTCGGCGTTGGTTTTTGACGGACAAACCCCGCAAACAGTTGGCCCGCTTGTTCGTAATCTTTCGACGCAAATGCAGCCCGTCCCGCATAGTAACGTGCCGACTTGTAGCTTGGCTTGCTTGTCATCACCTGCTGCAAAACTTCCTGCGCTTCAGCAAACTGCTTGGCCTTAATCAAAGAGCGCGCATGATTATATTGTTCATTAATGTCACTCATCAACCTAAACCTCTTTCCACAATCTACTTATTTTACCAGAGCAAACTAAAAAAGCCGACCATCACTGGTCGACTCAGAATTCACAGTGGACACCGTGTACAAATACTACAGTTCAGGACGAACCTTAACCACCATTCGATCACCAGCCATCAAGGAAATCGCAAAGAGGTAAAAAGGGATATCCCCAAATTTAACAGCGCCATCCTCAACGAATAATGATAACGTCACCCCTTCATTATTATCTGTTTTGTGGAGAACCGTTGCAAAATCTCCTTCTTCAGAAATTGCCACGCGCATTGTGTCCTCTACTTCTAACGTTAGATGTGCAAATTTGTACTCTTTCATATCATTCTCCTCACATGTGGGTCATTAAACATGCTCTAGTGTATCTAACCTGACCGTATACCCACCAAACAAATATTCAACTAGTCGTAAAAATAAAAAAGTCGGCCATCGCTGGCCGACCTTCAAATTATTTATTGTCCCAATGCAAACGAGAAAGCTGTCACTGATGACAACATCACCAATCCAATGACCGTCATACCGAAAATCATACCGGCACGTACGAAAACAGCAGGTTCCTGCTTAGCAGTTTTGCGCCAGTTTAATTCACCGAGTGCTGATACAACACCGAGTAGCACTAAGAAACCAACTAGCCATCCAAATACTGTTAACTCAAGTCCGTTTGACCAAAATGCCGTCGCAATAACTGAACTATTCATGCGGAACCTCCTTTCTTCTTATACGTTACAGCCACTTTGCCCGGCTGCCCCAATCAAATAATTTTTGATTTAGGAAATTATCGACGCGGGTTAATCAACACGTAACCTTCTGGTCGGGCCAGCTTGATGTCATAACCCTTTTCCACAAATGTATCAGCCACTTCACCAACAAAACGGTTACGGAAGAATTGATCCTTATCCAACAATTCCACCCCAGCCGTCAAGATCTTCATGTCCTCAACCTTTTGACCCATCGATTCAATCTTGTCCTTAACGCGTTCAACAACCGTCTCTGGTGTCTCACGGTAACCGGCGTACAAACGCCAGAGAATTTCATCTAAAATGACATCCCCATTTTGCGCGTGCATTGAAGCCATTGCTTCTTGCATCATGTACCCCTTCAATGACTCCCCATAGACACGCATTGCCGTGATACCGTTCTGCGTCTCGTTATCAATTTCCATGTTTCGAATATTTGCAACCATATTAATATCCCCTCAATATTTTTCGTCATGTTTAATCATGCCGGACAAAATCGAAAAAGTTGGTGTGGTTTTTTGAATTAGCATGCATAAATTATGAATAAAATACGGTTGCTATACGTGGTCTATACCATGAGAAATCTTCTTAGTTGAAATTCACAAAATTACCATACTCAACCGGTAGACTAATTTCATCTATAACAACTATTTAGTCTTAGAAGGAGAATTTTTCTTATGGATGACGAAACAATTGTGGCAAAGCCGTCCACTGAAACGGCAGCCCCGGCAAAAGCCAAGGTCACTGCCCGCACAATCACATTAGTAGCCGCTCTATTCCTCGGCTTCATTATGATTTACTTTGATAAAAACGCGATTGGAATCATCTTGGTTAGCATGCAACAAGACTTCGGTTTCAGTAACGTCCAAAAAGGAATGGTTATGTCAGCTTTCTTCATTGGATATGCTTCAATGCAAGTGCCCGCTGGTTTGTTGAACACGAAGCTTGGTTCAAAGCGTTTGCTGGTCTTCTCGATGGCCGCTATTGCTATTTTCGCTGCGATGGCTGGATTCGCCAAGGCTGTGCTGTTCATCATTATCATTCGTTTCTTGGCCGGTGCCATCGCTCACTCTGGGTATGCACCTAGTGCTGCCAAGGAAGTTGCGACCAAGTTACCGTTGGATCAACGTACTTTGGCGCAAGGTATTTTGATTTCAGCTTCAGGTATTTCAGGAATTATCGTCCCATTGGTCGTATCACCTGTTTTGCAAGATTACGGTTGGCAACGTGCGTTCTGGATGATTGCCATCGCTTCTGTTGTCGTCGGGATTGTCTTGCGTTTCGTTTTGCCAAGCGAAAAGAAGCTTGCGGAAGCATCTGATGCAGCCGTCACAGAGCAAGCACCCGCTGCCAAGATGTCTGAAGTCATCCGTGAACGTTTTGTTTGGTTGCTATTCCTAGCTAACTTTACAATTAACGCCATGATGTACGGCATGATCAACTGGATGCCTTCTTACTTGATTCAATCAGTGAAGCTTTCAACGATTGTGCAAGGTCACATCACAGCTATTGGTGGTTTGGCCTTCTTGGTTGGCTCAATCGGTGGTTCATACATCGTTGGTAAGTTCTTCTTCGGTAAGGAAAAGACGGTTATCGGTTTTGCGGCCATCATGGCTGCGGTGAGCCTATTCTTGGCCTCACTTTCTGCTGACAGTGGCATGATTACAATTGCCTTGGCTTCTGGTGAATTCTTCAGTGCCATGACGTTCGTTACGTTGATGTCATTGCCAGTTAAGCGTTTCGCGCCACATAAGTTCGGCCCATCATACGCCATCGTTGCGACTGGTGGAATCTTGGGTGGTATCGTCTCACCGACGTTGATTGGGTTGTTGGTCGACATGGCTAACGGCGCTTACTTCATGGTATTCGTCTACTTCCTAATCTTGGGAGCCTTGATGTTCTTGTGGTCACGCTTTATTCCAAAACAATCTAAGGAGAACACCTAATTATGGAAGCATTGCTTGAAAAGATTCGGGTTGCTGATCAAGTAACCTGGCGCCGTTGGTTGCACCAACACGCCGAATTGTCATTCGAAGAATTTGAAACAACGGCTTACATCGAGAACTTGTTGCGCGATGTGCCGAACCTAACGATTGAACGCCCAGCGCCAACCGGTTTGGTGGCAACGTTGCACGGTGCCCACCCTGGTAAGACGATTGCCTTGCGTGCCGACATCGATGCTTTACCAATGGACGAATTGGCTGATGTACCTTACAAGTCAATTAACCCTGGTGTGATGCACTCTTGCGGCCACGACGTCCACGCTGCCATTTTGTTGGGCGCGGTATTCGCCTTAGCTGAGATGCGTGATAACATTCATGGTGATGTGAAGTTTATCTTCCAAGCCGCTGAAGAAATGCCACCTGGTGGCGCAATCGCCTTGGTTGAAGCCGGTGTATTGGATGATGTGGACCAAATCTTTGGTTTGCACATCTTCCCAATGACGCAGACTGGTACAATCGGTTTTGCCTACGGGCCAGTCACTGCCTCATCTGATTTGTTCAATCTAACGATTAAGGGACGCGGTGCTCACGCGATGGCGCCTGAACAATCAATCGATCCAATTACGATTGGCACAGAGATTATTCAATCAATTAACAACATGATTGCGCGTCGTGTTGCCCCTACTGAAGCTGCTTTGGTTTCATGGGGACAATTCACGGCCGGTACTGTTAACAACATCATTCCCCACACGGCACACATCAAAGCGTCAGTTCGTTCACGTAACCCACAAGTACGTGCCGACATGGAACGTATGATTCGCGACATTATCGAACACGTGACGGCAATGTATGGTGCTGACTACGATTTGGATTTCCAAAAAGGCTATGGTTCAGTGATGAACGCCAAGGAAGAAATGGATTTGGTGTTGGATACAGCTAAGGAATTGCTTGGTGAAGAAAACACGTACCCAATGCCACAATTGATGGCCGGTGAAGATTTCTCAGCCTACACGGAAGTTAAGCCTGGTGCGTACTTCGGTTTGGGTTCTGGCTTGGCTGAAGACGGTTACGAATTCGTCAACCACCACCCTAAGTTCATCGTCGATGAAGACTGCATGCCAGTTGGTTCTGCGATGTTCGTTAAGATTGTTGAGAACATTTTAATGTAACCAAAAAGAGGTAGAAAATCCGCGGATTTTCTACCTCTTTATTTTGTCTATTACTTGTTATTTACCTGGCGAACAGCTGCGTTAACAGCTTCCTGTTCCGCCTCAATTAACGCAACACGGGTTTCTACGACCTTGATGTCCATCGTGATTTCACGTGTCAAACCAGGCGTTGGCAACTTTGGTTCAAAGAATTCCTTGAACTCTGCCAAGCGCTCGGCCGTTTGGAAAACACCAGCCGTAACCGTGATGTAGGTCGTGAACTCCATATCACCACCAACTGTATCTGACAACCATTGCCAGTCTGCACGAATCCAATCCCATGCCGCTTGTTGACCGTGCTTGTGGGTCAAGACGCCGCGGTACCAAGCACGCAAATCTTGTGGCTTGATGGTGTTGGCATCCTCAAACTTGTTGATCAACGTTGCAATCAAAGCTGGATCTTGTGTTTGCGTAAGCGCGCCTTGAATATCACGCTTGAACGTCGCATCTGATGATGCAACGTAAGCTTGAAGCAATTGATTAAACAAGGCCTCATTACCAAAGTTTTCGACCTCATTACGCAAAACCAAGCCACGCACTTCGGCTGGCAATGCCGCCAAATCAGCTTGTTGGGCCACAAACAAATCGTGAGCAGCCGCAATGGCTTCTGCATTTTGCGCATACAACGCTGCACGCAAGACCAGCGGACGTGTAATTACATCCTCGATACTGTCACCAGATTGTGCGTGCCAACCAAGACGATCAACCTGTTTACGACTCAAGTTATCAAAGAATACTTGTAGTTCGCGTTCTGCATCAGAGTCAGGTGTCACAAACTTCTTCAAATTATTCGCCACATCATAAAGTGCTATCGTGACAATCACATGTTCACTATTCGCAAAATTCTGTAGCAATGGCACAACGGAGGCATATGACGTCAAACGACCTTCAGACAATAAGCGTTGATCTTGTAGTAATTGCAACTGTGAAATGGCAGACAAGTTTGTCGCAGCTTGTGCCAAATCAGCCAACAGCGTCTCGTCATATTTCACAATGAAGTGAGAGTTATTGCCAACGTTCAATTGGAATGGTTGACCATTCTGCTCACGCAATTGTTGATAATCACCAACCACGATTTCATGTTCAGTCAGCAACTCTGGCACAGCTTCATAGTTACTGTTCAATGGAACTTGCCACTGACGACCCTTTTCTTCACTTTCACCAATGAAGAATTGTTGTTGTGACAAGGTCAATTGACCATCGACAACTGCTGCTGTCACGACTGGATAACCTGGTTGCTCCAGCCAAGACGTCATGATAGCTCCGACATCCAAGCCTGAGGCGTCACCCAACGCTTGCCAAAGGTCAGCACCGGTGGCGTTACCATACTGGTGCGCGTCAAAGTAAGCCTTCAATCCCTTACGCAACGCCTCATCCCCAAGCAGTGCTCGGACCATAACCAACATACGCGCACCCTTCGCATAGACGATGGCACCGTCAAAGAGTGCATCAATTTCTGCTGGATCTTCTACCTGCACGTGAACTGATTGCACACCATCAGTCGCATCTCGGCTCAACGCTGCTGGCACATCGGATGTTTGGAACAATTCCCAAATGTGCCAATCTGGTTCAATGGCATCAATGGCAACATACTCCATCATGTTGGCGAAACTTTCGTTAAGCCACAAGTCATCCCACCACTTCATCGTCACCAAATCACCGAACCATTGGTGCGCCAATTCGTGCGCGATTACAGTTGCCACCAGTAGTTTCTGACGCAATGGGGTATTATCTGGGTCAAGCGTTAGATAAGCTTCACGATACGTAACCAAGCCCCAGTTTTCCATGGCACCGGCTGAAAAATCAGGCAACGCCAATTGCCATGAATGTGGCAATGGATATGGTGTTTGGTAGAAGTCTTCATAGAATTCAATCGAACGCTTAGCAACATCAAGCGCAAAGTCTAATTCATTTGCCTGGTGCGCCTTCGTGGCAAAAACACCCACTTCGACACCGCTCTTGGTACGCGTTGTCTTGCTCTTTAAATCACCGAACGCAAAGGCCACCAAATACGTTGACATGCGAACAGTCGTCGCAAAATAGTGCACGCCACCTTCTTCACGTAGTTCCGGCATATTTGCCAACACGGTTTCACCCGGTTGCTCATCAAACTTGAGCGCTAAATCAAACGTTGCCTTGGCTTCAGGTTCATCGATTGCCGGGAACGCTTGGCGCGCAAAAGTCGTTTCAAATTGCGTCCCGATAATCTGCTTCTTCTCACCGGCCACCTCATAGTATGACGGATAAATCCCCATCATCGTATCAGTCAATGGTGCCGTGTACGTAATCGTCAAAGCAGTTGGACCGACTTCACGCAATGTAACGCGAATCGCCTCATGTTCATTATCAACTTTGTAAGCCAACGCTTGGCCGGCTTCATCAGTCACTGACGTAATCGTCAAATACTTTTGGTGAACTGAAATTTCGGTTGCCTTGGCTTCACCGGAAATCGTTGTACGTCCACTAATCACTTTTGTAACGCGGTTCACATCAATGTACAAATCATAATGTGAAGGTTGGAAAACCTCGTAAAAATGCTCATTCTTCGCTGTCATATTACTCCCCTCTAACGACTAGTCAGTCTATCTTAATAATTAGTATTAGAACTTTTCTCATAAAAGTCAACGTTATGTTTAATGATACGCCCTGCTTTACCAATTTAAACTGCACAAAACTAAAATGCTACGCAATTCATCATCACGTAGCATTTCGTCATTATTCAAATGTGAACGTCTCGCCCTTTTTTGGCAGATAGGTTTCAAGACCCATATTATGCAACGCTTGCGCTTCACGTTCCGGCTTAAACGAGTGCCAAGGCAACGTGACCTTAGCATTCACTTCCGCTGCAACGCGTAACAAGTCATCCGTTGTCGCGTGACCACTTGCACCGGCAATTTGTAGTGCGACACCACGCTTTTCGAGATAGGCGACTAGCTCAGCATAACGCGGATCGTAATCACCCAGTGGTTCACCATTCATGTGTAAATAGCTGAAACGGTCGAAATGGTCGAGCAACGTGATGTCATCAAAGCGGTTTTGCAGTACGTAATGTTGCTGGTTCGCCATAATCTCATTGAGAGTGACATCTTCACCAAATGTCACGACATCCTCGCGTCCCATCGCTTTGAGAATCCCCGCAAAGCGTGCGTCCCACACCAATTCGCGACCGAAATCATGAACAATCGCTTGCAGGCGCATCAACCGCTCAACATTGCGCTCATAGGGATTGATTACCACCAGTTCCTTTTGCGTCATGCCCGCTGACAAGTCAGCCAACACATTCGCTTCGCTACGACGTTGCCGAGTTGGGTCGGCGTCGAATGAGAACTCGGTCCCTTCAATGAAGAACAAATCTGGTTGATGTTCGTGCAAATAGTTGGTCCAGGCCGTCACACGTTCTGGGTGCCAACCATCATAACGAACATCCCCACTATGCACGAAGCGGTGCTTGCCGTCGGTGACTTCGAACATATAAGCCCCCATGGCATCGTGGTCCGATAAGAATGCTTGCACTGACAAGTCCCCGATTTTAACTGGCGCCTCAGTCATAATCACTTTGATTTGCGCATTCGGTGCTGATTCAACACCTTGACGAATCAACTCAGCATACAACTTGGCCGACTCTGGACTCATGTACACCGGCGTTGGCTTGGTCAAATATCGCAACGCCCCCATGTGATCCAAATGGAGATGTGACACAAAAATGGCCGTTTCCTGGTCAGTTGCTTTTGCGTCTGAAAATAAATCAGGCAAATCGGGCAGCACGCCGCTCGACAGCAAATCATCTGGGCGTGTATCGGCCGGCGCAAAGTTCATACCGAAGTCCATAATCACACGCGCTTGGGCCGTCTCAAATGACACCACGTTTCCACCGATGGTATCAACACCGTTTAGTACTGTTACCGTGGTCGTCATGTTACTTGCTTTCCTTTACAATCTTTTTCGTTTGCTTTTGCAATGTATCCAACGCATCCTTAGGCGCCGTCTTCTTCGTCAACATCGCATCAGTGGCGCTCAACAAGTCCGTGCGGTACTCTTGGTAACCCAAGAAGGCCGTGTCAGAAAAGGCCCCTGGCAATGAATCTGAAGCAGCCTTCGCCAATGGGTTAGCCTTCAAGTAAGCCTTGTATGACGCTGACTTGGCGGCCTTCTTCGTGATTGGCAAGTAGCCCGTAGCTTCAGCCCACTTTTCAGTTTGCTTATCAGATGCCAAGAACTTCATAAAGGCGAACGCACCAGCTTGTTCCTTCTTTGATGCTTGGGCAGTCGTGACCAAGTTGTTTCCAGCCAACATCGTCGCGTTCTTACCTTCGTATGATGGCATCACTGCCGTACCCCAATCGAAGCCTTGTGGTGCTGCAGCCTTAGTTGCTGAAATACCAGCTGATGATGAGAATGACAAGGCCGTCTTACCGTTGACGAAGTTTGTCGTACCGTAAATGTCAGAACCAGCGGTCAACGCTTCCCCATTGTTGACCATGTCCGTGATTGTCTTGGCGGCTGCGACAGCCTTCTTTGAGTTGATGTTGACCTTACCAGAAGGCGTGACCAACTTGACCCCGGCAGCGCGAACCATTGAGTTCCATTCCATATCAAATGACTTGTCATAACCTACGGCGGCAATGTTGTGTTCCTTCAAGACCTTCGCCATCTTCGCTACATCATCCCAAGTCTTTGGCACTGACAAACCGTACTGATCCAAGATTGACTTGTTGTAGAACATCACACGCACTGATGCTGAGAATGGCATTGCGTAATATGATCCTTTGTACTTGGCTTGTTCCAAGAATCCAGGGTAGATGTTCTTCAAATCAGCCTTTGAAAGACCATTCTTGCCCTTAACTTGGCTATCCATGTTTGTCACGATACCGTTCTTGGCGTAGTCCGGCACTTGGGTGTATGTTGCTTGAGCCATGTCAGGCAAGGTCTTTGACTTGGCAGCCGCCATGACCTTTTGGTTCAACGTTGTGTAGTCACCTTGGGCAGTTGCAACAATCTCATACTTTGATTGTGATGCGTTAAATGCCTTAATTTGTTCGTCCAACGCCTTGGCGTAGTTTCCCGTCATGGCGTGCCAGAATGTAATCTTCGTTGGCTTTGATGCAGCACTGGCAACCGTTGGAACCGCCGTTGCGAATGCGCCTGATGTCAATGCCAATACAGCTGAGCCTGCGAACAATTTTGTCCAAGTCTTCATGTTAAAAGTTCCCCTTTTTTCCCACATAACTAACAATTAATGACTGTCAGGCATACCACAGGGCCCTTGTGATATTTCTGAACAGTTTAGCAATGACAATCCCTTATCATCACTAAACCGTCCACAAACATGCTGTGAACAGTCGGTTGTTTAACCTTTAATACCTGTATTTGAAATGCCGGCAACCACGTACTTGTTCAACAATAAATACATGATGACCATTGGCAAAATAACGAACGTTGAGGCCGCCATGAGTTCTGGGTATTGCACCCCAGAATCGCTCGAGAAAGCTTGCAACCCAACCGGTAGCGTACGCATCCCCTCGGTGTTCGTCACAATCAATGGCCACATAAATGAATTCCAACTACCAATGATTTGCAACAACCCGATGGCCGTAATCGTTGATTTGGCATTTGGCACCAACACACGCCAGAGGAATTGCCAATCGCTGGCACCATCCAATCGTGCGGCGTAATACAACTGATCCGGCACACTGGCGAAACTTTGACGGAGCGTGAACACTGAGAAAAATGATGCTAACCATGGCACAATCAACGCCCCATACGTGTTGACCAAATGCATTTCTGACAACGTGACGAAGTTTGGAATGATTAACATTTCACCTGGCACCATCATCGTCGCCAAGAGAATTGTGAATAAGACTTTCTTACCTGAGAAATTCAACTTGGCAAACGCGAAAGCCGCCAGAATTGACGTCACCAACTGACCAACGGTGGTCGTTAGTGAGACGACAACTGAGTTCACGAGGTACGTGGCAAATGGGGCTGCATGCCATGCACGCACCCAGTTGGACCATTGCATGTGCTTAGGCAACCAGGTTGGTGGCGTTTGCAAGGCTTCAAAGCCGGTTTTGAAGGCCGTTGATACCATCCAAAAGAACGGCAACAACATCGTGATGGCACCAAGCGTCAAAATGACATAAACAATAGTTTTCTTTGTTTTCATGGCGCCCTCCTAGTAGTGCACGTGCTTCTTGCTCCACCAAAGCTGGAACAAGGTGACAACCAAAATCATCACGAACAGGACAACACCAGAAGCTGCGGCGAGGCCGTACTTGTTTTGCTCATAGAACATTTGATACAAGTAGTAAACGACCGTCAACGTACTGTGACCGGGGCCAGGTTGACCACCGAACAAGGCAAAAATTTCATCAAACACCTTGAACGAGCCAATTACTGCATTCACCGTCACCAAGGATGTCATTGGTGAAATCATTGGGAGCGTGACGTGCCAGAAACGTTGCCAGCTGTTCGCACCATCGAGCATGGCCGCATCGTACAAGCGCTTATCTACGTTATTGAGTGCCACCAAGAAGAGCAAGATGTTAAAGCCGAGTCCCTTCCAGATTGCCAAAATGATTAACGCTGGCATGGCATAATGTGGATCATTCAACCAATCAATTGGGTGCACACCGACGAAACCGAGCAAATAGTTTAATAGGCCGGCATCTTTGTTGTAAATCCAACGCCAAACCATTGAGATGGCCACAACACTGGTTACGAATGGCATGAAGTACAGCGTACGGAAAAAGCCAGCTAAGCGTTTGATTTGATTCAATAACACCGCGATAACCAACGAAATAATAATTTCAGCCGGCACAACACCAATGACGAAAATAATCGTATTCCAAACGGCGAGATGGAAATCATTATCTTGCCACAGTGTTTGGAAGTTATCGAACCCCACTGCGTTGACCTGATTTGTGAAAAAGTTATAGTCGGTGTAAAAACTCATCGCTAAACTTTTGATAATCGGATACAGGCTGAATACCGCAATAATCAGCAGCATAGGAGCCAAGTAGGCCAGCGCCTTTAAGTTGTCACGCCAGGTTGGCTTGATTTGATTCATCATGCCTATTCACCCCCTAGCGGCAAGCGAACACCTTGCGCATCAAAGGCGAATACTCCCCTTGGATTCAATGACACTTGGTTGGTAGCAATCGTCAATTCTGTTGAGACCAACTTATGTTCGCCGAGTTGCAAGGTTGCTTGACGGTCACGGCCGAATGCGCGTACGTGTTGCGCTTCAACAGCTAACGTTGGCTGACCGGGTACAAGCCCTTGAATGGCCTCGGGACGAATACCAACCGTGACTGCATTGTTTGGCAAACTTAGAACGTCACGCAAGGCCGTTGCTGGCACTTCATTAATGACTGGATCACCAATAAAGCGGGCCACGAACTGGTTGGCTGGGTCTTGGTACAGCGTTTGTGGTGAATCGAACTGTTGAATCACCCCATCATTCAAAACCATAATTTTGTCAGCCACGTGCATCGCTTCGCTTTGGTCGTGTGTCACGAACACCGTTGTAATCCCGGTTTCTTGTTGAATACGACGGATTTCTTCACGCATCTCAACACGCAAACGCGCATCCAAATTAGACAACGGCTCATCAAGAAGCAAGACAGTTGGTTCTTTTGCCAATGCACGGGCAATGGCGACACGCTGTTGTTGCCCACCAGATAGTGCACCGGGCTTCTTGTTCAGTTGATCATCCACGCGGACCAACTTGGCCAATTCCTTTGCTTTCGCTTCACGCGTCGCCTTATCAACTTTCGCCATCTTCATCGGGAAAATGATGTTATCCAACACCGTCATGTGCGGATAGAGGGCATAATTTTGAAACACCATCCCCACACCTCGCTGCAAGGCATCCTTTTTAGTGACGTCATTCGTACCAAAATAAATTCGGCCCGTCGTCGCTTGTAGCAAACCTGAAATCAAGTTCAAGGTCGTCGATTTTCCACCACCACTTGGTCCTAGTAGGGCAATTAATTCACCATCCGGTAGCTCAAAATCCATATCATGTAGCACCTCAACCCCATTGCTGTACGTTAACGTGACATGCTCAAACCTTACTTCCACGATTGTTCCCCCATACTTCAACATAATCTTAGTAATGACATTGTCGTCATCAACCTAACTTTCCGTTAGTATAGCATGATAATTATCGTTCGAAAGTGTTTTCTTATTTTTTGTTCGTTACGTCACGGACGTTAAGTGTCTCACCGACCCGAAACGCCTATCTTTAAAGTAAGTTAACCCATGATTAGCCCTAACAGGTCAAACTTGGTCAAAGTATTTCGTCCGAAAAATAACACCTTAGCGTTAGTTGCTCTTATGTATTTTAAATTAGTCGCATTTGCGGTATTCTGATTATTAAGTAACACAAATTTTAATGGAGGCATTATCATGCATGTCACGTTGGTTTCAACATCAGACGTTCACGGTTATTTCCGTGCTGATGACTTTCGCCGACCACTTTTGAATACCCGCCTAGGTTTGTCTCGCGCCGTCACTGTGATGAATGAGTTGCGGACACACGCTGCGCCGGATGACGTGGTAATTGCCATCGACAACGGCGATTTTATCCAAGGGTCACCGTTGACCAACTATATTGAAAAAATGGACCGCGCTGATTTGCCAATTTACAAGCACTTGGCGGACACTGCTGGTTTTGATGTTCGCATTCTAGGTAATCACGAATTTAATTACGGTCGTGATTACCTAGCCTCAGCGATGACTGACGTTGATAATTTGTTGAACGCCAACATTCTCGATGAGACAACTGGCCTACCTTTTATCGGCAAGCCCTACACCATCATCAACCGCAACCATGTCCGCATTGGGGTCATTGGTCTTACGACGTCTTATATTCCACATTGGGAGCACCCAGATAATATCCGTGGCTTGGTCTTTGCTGATCCAGTTAAAACAGCTGAACGCTATGTGGCTGAGCTACGGCCAAACGTGGATGTGCTGGTGATTGCCTATCACGGTGGTTTCTCGCGTGATTTGCAGACTGGCGCGGCTTTGGAGCACTTGACGACAGAAAACCAAGGTTATGAGCTTTTGAAAGTGCCAGGGGTCGATGCGCTGATTACTGGCCACCAACACCGTGCGATTGCTGAAGTTGTTGACGGTGTGCCAACTACCCAACCTGGGTATCGTGCGGAATATGTGGGCGCCATTCAACTTGATTTGGATGAACAATTACACATTAATCACACCAATGCCCAGCTAATTGCGACGGGTAACTTCAAGGAGGAGCCGACCATTCTTGATTTGGTCGCACCATTGAACGACCAAGTTAACGACTGGTTGGATACCGCGATTGGTACGGTTGGTGACAATATGCAGGTTACCAAGCACTTCGAAGCACGTTTGCATAATCACCCGTTCATTGAATTAGTGAATCAAGTGCAAATGGCCGCGACTGGTACGCATATTTCAAACACCGCGTTATTCAATGACGAAGTCCGTGGGCTACCTAATGAAGTGACGCGTCGAGATGTCATGACCAATTACATTTATCCAAATACGCTAGTCGTTGAAAAGTTGACCGGCCAGGATATCAAGGATGCCCTGGAAATTAGTGGGCGCTACTTTGATGTCACGGTAGATGGTGAATTGATTGTTAATCCACGTTTTCTCGAACCGAAAGTACAACACTACAACTATGATATTTGGAGTGGTATTGATTACACCTTTGATTTCAGTCGACCAGCCGGCAATCGCGTGACGGCGTTGAAGGTGAATAACCAACCAATGTCAATGACTGATACGTTTGAAGTCACGATGAACAACTACCGTGCAACTGGTACGGGTAACTACAAAATGTACAGCATCGACAAGGTTGTCCGTGAAGTGCAAATCGAAACGGCTGATTTAATCGGTGACTACATCGCGGATCATCCGAACATTCAAATTCCACAACCAACGAACATTACCAGCAAGGGATTCGTTTGGGCAAAAACAAACTAAATCAAAAGCCGGCGGTATCAATTACGAGATACCGCCGGCTTTTGATTATTCTTGCGTTAAATCTTTGATGACGCGGGCTGGATTACCCGCAACCATCGTATTACTTGGCACATCTTTCGTGACCACACTGCCAGCACCAACGACGACATTGTCACCAATCGTCACACCCGGCAGGACAATCACCGACCCACCAAACCACACATCATCCCCAATTGTAATTGGGGAATCATACTGCCACCCTTCGCGACGTAAAGCCATGTTATATGGATGATGATTTGGCGTGAAAAATTGTGCATTCGGACCGATGAAGGCATGTTTACCAATCGTTACTTTACCAGCACTGACAATTTGCAGATTGGCATTAATGAAGCTGTCTTCACCGAGAACCAACTGTTCTGGATACTCGATGGTATTCACGGGGAACGTAATTGAAGCTGATGCAGCCATGCCTGGCAAAAATTCATGCAACAAACGTGTTGCTTCACCCATATCCGTTTTCGCAACGTCATTCATAAGTTGCACCTTTTGGAAAGCACCTTGTGTAATGGCTTGCAGTTGCGGTTCCTTGCCATATTGGTACCAGTCACCTTGATCAATTTTGTCAAAGATATCTAGCGCTGCCAAGCGTGCAATTTCAGTTTCATTCAGTGGTTTCATCAGTATTGTCCAATCTTTAATAGATAAGATTATTTTACCGCATTAAAAAACGAGATGCTTGATGCATCTCGTTAATTGTTAGGCATACTTTGCCAAAATTGCTTCTAGTTGGTGTGCTGGTGTGAAACCAGTCAAGCGTTCAACTACTTCGCCGTCCTTCTTTACAAGGAGCGTTGGAATCGCCATGATACCAAATTCTTGGGCCGTGGCAGGGTTTTGATCAACATCCATCTTGTTGAACTTTACTTCAGGCATTGATTCAGCCACCGTTTCAACAACAGGTGATTGCATGCGGCAAGGACCACACCACGTTGCCCAGAAATCAGTCAACGTTACCCCTGTATTTGTCTCTTTGTCGAATGTTGCATCCGTAATATCTTGAACTGCCATAATTAGCATTCCTCCCTCATTATTTTCTAATGTAAGGTTAGTATAACGCCAAGTGTCCGATTTGTCGAATAGGCATTTAATCAAAAAAGGATGTCCCAGTTGGACATCCTTTTCAATACGTTATTACATTGCTTCTTCAGCAACCCCTTCTTCGTTCAACAACAAAAAGCTGATGCCTTGATCACCGAAAATCTTTACTGAACTGAATGACAACTTCAAGACAACGAAACTGTCCTTTGCTTCTCCAGCAACATCCATCCAGTTTGGAATTTGGTTTTCAATCAATTCTGCGACGTCATCAATTGACTTGTCCGTCAAATGAATTTCAGCCTTGTTTGATGTGACTACCCCATTGTCCTCATCAGTTGGCACCGTCGTGAACGCAACAAATGGATTAGCTTCAATTTCAGCCATCTTGTTTGAGTTGCGCGTCGTTGTGATGTAGATGTAATCCGTCAACTCATCGGGCGTCAAGTAGAAGACGTCACGGTTTGATGGACGGTTGTTAACGGCTGTTGCCAAGTTCAAAACGTGTGAGTCACGTAAGTACTTCTCCAACAATGCTTTGGTATCCAAATTTGCTTCTGTCATAGTTCATCACTCCCTTTAGTTAGTTCCTTGTCGTTATTATAACTAACTCTTAAATGAAAAACTGATATAAACACCTGGATTCGGTATGTTTTACGGTGGGTTTAAGAATTAAACATACTTACATCATAAACTGCTTAATAAGATGCACAATTCGTTCAGCGGTATGGCCATCCCCATAAGGATTCGTATTATCTGCCATGTCATGATATTGTGTCTCATCATGAAGGAGACCTTCAACGGCATCTTTAACTGTCTGGTAGTCCGTACCAACTAAGCGCAACGTACCCGCATCAACCCCCTCTGGTCGTTCAGTTGTATCTCGCAAAACAAGTACCGGTACATTCAATGAAGGCGCCTCTTCTTGAATGCCGCCTGAGTCCGTTAAAATTAGATAACTTCGGGCAGCTAAATTATGAAAATCGACAACATCTAATGGATCAATTAAATGTACCCGGTCAATATCACCCAAAATTTCAGTTGCGACTGCTTGCACAGCTGGACTCAAGTGCACTGGATACACAACCTCAACTTCAGGGTTTTCAAGCACGACATCCCGAATTGCTCTAAAGACACGAGCCATTGGCGCCCCTTGATTTTCTCGTCGGTGCATCGTTAGTAGCACCATTTTTTGTTCAGGATGAATTTGGTCCAAAACAGGGTTTTTATAATCTCTATTTAACGTGTAATGTAAGGCATCAATCACGGTATTTCCGGTCACAAAAACATTATCTGTCTCGACACCTTCTTGAATCAAATTATTGGCACTTAATCGCGTTGGTGCAAAATACATATCTGCAATGCGATCTGTTATTTGGCGATTAATTTCTTCCGGAAACGGTGAATTTTTATCCCACGTTCGCAACCCAGCCTCCACGTGTCCCACCGGGATGTGGTGGAAAAATGCACTCATACTAGTCGCTAACGTCGTACTCGTGTCACCATGAACTAAAACGACGTCCGGTTTTTCAGCTGTTAAAATGTCGTCCATCCCCATCAAAACCTTACTCGTAATTTTAGCCAAACTTTGCTTGGGCTCCATAATCGCCAAATCATAATCCGGCTTAACATCGAAAATATCTAAAATGGGTTGTAACATTTCTTGATGCTGACCAGTGACAACCGTTACTGGTGTCACTGTATCATCATTTTCAAGCGCCGTGATAACCGGCGCCATTTTTATGCCTTCAGGCCGGGTGCCAAAAACAGTCATCACTTTAATCATTTCTAAATCCTCCTACAGCCACTAGTGCTGTGATCGTTGCATCATAATAAGGTTGTTGCGCCACCGATTTGTTTAAAACAGTTGCCGTATTACGGTACAGCACTTCAGCATCTGCAGTGTTAGCGTTCGTAGCCAAATTGAAAATTGGCGCTTGGAAGGCCGATGATTCATACGTTTTTGTCGCTTGACCATTCAAACGATAGCCAGCTACCAACGTTTGTTGTTGTGCAAAGAAGTGCATCATTCGGCCCTTAATTTTACGGGCACGGGCATCGCTTGCGTTGGCTAGCATCATCGGAACCCGCGCTGCGTTATAGTCATACGTACCATCAGCCTTAGTTGATACTTCGTCAGGTTGGGCTGAGCGAATGCGATCTTTTTCAATAATAGAAAAATCCGGTACCAACCCTGTCTGATGTTGGTCGCTCAACGTCTGCAATTTATCCAACATACTATTTGAAATCGCTCGCCAACGGTCATCACCAGTCGTGGTAGCTAACGCATTAAAGACAGTTGGCATCACATCAGATGAGCGCATCACATCATAAGCCCAACTATCCGCAGTTGCCCAATTTCCGACGGTAACCATTTTTGCTGTGTCGTTATATTCATAACGTAAAATATCAGCTGCAATTTTGCGGGCCAGCCGGCGATATTCTTCAGCTGCCTTGGGCCAAGTTTTAGCCGCCGTCATCAACGACTGCGCAATATACAAGTCACCATCAGTGGCACTATTTTGATTGTTATGCCATTTACCATGCTTGAGTTGTTGACGCCAACTCATTAAATACGTATCACCTGCGCGATGTCGTTGATAATAGGCCAGCAAACTGTCAAAGGCCGCTTGCTTTGTCCAACCGTTACGGCCTGCACGTGCAGTAATCAGCATCCCCATTCCTTGCGCTTCTGACATTGCCACCGGTTGCTTAGCCGTACCCGCATTCACATAGGATGAACCCCCGTGATTTTTCACGACGAATGTTTCACGCCAGGTTTCATAGGTATCACGTGCAACCGCCTGCTCATTATTAACGCGAACATAAACCAAAATGGCTGAAAACGCCAAAATAACCGTCAATACTGCCAACCATAATCTTCTATGTAATACCATTTAAACCTCACTAACTAATCATTAAACCGCTTTGTCTTAACCCAGACATTACCATTTCGATGGAAAAGACTGTCGCCGATAACTTGCGCAACTGCATGCACTGAAACCGCCATGAATAGTTGTGTATAGGTAAAGTACGACAAGAATGATAACCAGATTTGTTTTGTCGTCGCCTGACCGAACTGGGTAGACATGGCAATATTAATCTGCAAAACATATAACAAAATCATCAAGACCCAATTACATAATAAAATTTGCGCCAGTAAGACATTCGTCGTGCCAAACGTGAACGGTATCGTAATCGTTGGATTGAACAAACCAATAATGTAAAACACAACATTTACCGCAAACAAGATATCCGACAACAGAATTGCGGCATTGAACCAAAAGAACGTTGCGGAGTAGTAAAACGTTTCAATTTTGACGCGCCAGTTACTTCGATCGAAGAGATGCTTAATATTATTAATCACCACTTGATAGTTCCCTTTGGCCCAACGCAGTCGCTGATGATAGTAATCTCTGATATGCTCAGGTTCTTGTTGAAAAGCCTCAGAATTATAGGCCAAAGCAATTAGCTTACCACTCTGCATAATCTTGAACGAAATATCCGTGTCTTCCGTTAATGCCCCATCTCGCCAACCGCCAATTTCGGTCACATAATCTTTTCGAATAATAAAATTCGTGCCTGGAATACGACCAATCTTAAATAAATGCCAAATCGCAATGTGCTGGATGCGCTGCGTCACAACAATCTCTTGATTAATAAATTGCGTCAGTAAATTTTGATTCGCATTGCGCGTCTTGTTGCGACCAAAGACTGCCACATGGCGCTCCGGGTCTTCTAATGCTTTACGAACCAGGAAGTACAATGCATTCCGTTCTGGCATGGCATCTGCATCATAAACTGCAATGAATTCACCAGTTGCCACCTGTAGAGAGTCATTTAACACACCGGCTTTGCCGCCTTTTCCCGTTCGCTCGACAATGACAATATTGCGGTTTTGATTCTCAGGCAAATCTTTGATACGACGCATCTCAGTTGCCGTTTGATCCGTCGAATTATCTGAATACAACAGCAGTTCCACCTTTTCTGGTGGATAATTCAGGTTCAAGAGCGCCGTCATTGTTTGCGCAATAACAACATCTTCGTTGTGAGCTGGGACGACAATAGATATCGTGGGGTAACGTTTTAGCGGTGTTATTTCTGTCTCTTTTGTACTGTTTTTAAGCCAAAAGTGAACGGCCCCAAACAACGTAACCATTGCCATCGTTAATGACAACCATATCGAAAACAACGTTGTAATCAATAAAAATTGGTGTATCATTGTGCCTCACTTTCTTGTCCCCATAACTTGCACATTGTTGCTTCAACGCGTGAATAAATGGTCCATTGGGCAACAAATAACACTGCCGCAAGCACCAAAAATACAACACTAACTACTAACGCAATCCAAAAAAAGATATTAATCATGTTCGATCTCCTTCTTCATATATTCCGTTACAAGATCGGTTTCCATCTCACGTCGAATGTGTTTCAATGCATCTGGTAACGTTTGATATTTTTCAGCGTTGTCCTCGGTAATCAACGTGTGTCCCCATTGAAATTGGGGTTTGTAATCACCAACCATAATTTCTGACAACGCCATCTTCGTCTCATCAGTCAAACCAGTAATTGTTTCTCGTGGCAACCTGAACGACAAAATCAAAAACATGTCATCATCTAATATGTAAAGGAATTCAGATGGCAAGCGCTTTTGCTTCAATACGCTCGCTACTGCGTGGATAACAGCATCGTATTGATCGGCATTAAACTGACGGTACTGTTCACTGTGCGCCCATTGAATACCAGTCACGTCCATACAAACATTGGTTAAACCAGGATATGTACCAAAACGACTGACTGACTTTTCAAAAATTTTGTTGGCATTATATGAGCGCTGGAGATTCAAACCAGGATGATAATTCTTGGTAAATGACGCAACATGTCGTTCGTTGGCCATTAGCCAACTTAAGTCACCAACAATCGTCCGACGTCCGTTCGTCAAAAATAACGATGCCGGAAAAGCAATTAACAAGAGTATTTTTTCTGGTATGCCCATGACAAATGATCCGATCATCAGTGTTAACAAACCAACCACCAAGTAAATCAATCCTAACCACGTGATGAGCAAACCTGGCAGACCCAAACTTGTAAATATACCTAGCAGCACTAAGGATGCTGTTGCGATTTGAACCACGCTGGAATAAAGACTGGCCCACCAAATGAGTATGATTAAGGCTGTTGCGAATCCAAAAATATAAAATCTACTCCGACTAATTAAGTTTTTTCTTGTCGACATTCGCTATCTCCCTTCATTGACTAAAAGTAAACGATAACCATATTCGCACATTTTGAAATGGTCTTTAATAAAATTCGTTTTAAAAAAAGACCGAAAAAATAGAAAACATTCCTATTTATCAGACTTTTAATAATGAAAAAAGCTTCATATCAAACGATTAACGTCCAATAATGAAGCTTGTTCTCATATTTAATTTTGTCGTCGCCAGGCATTAAACTTCCTCGAACTAATCCGATTAATATCTCCTATCAGTTGATTCAGATAACGATCAGATTCAATTCCTTGCCAAACATACACAATCTCATTAGTTACTGGTTTACGAGGCATATCCGTTAACAATATATCTGTTTCATTGTCCAACTTATGTGACGTCGCAATCTTTGCTTTAGTTACTGGGCCAAATTGATCCAGTAACAGATTTTCGATATTCAGGTGATTACCAAAGTCTAACGCAATATTGACCTTTGGAATGTGCTGGTAGATATAATCGCCTGTTGCCAAAGCTGAAACGAGATTGGTCAGGAGGGCCGTTTTAATTTTACTGGGATTAAGTGCTTGCTTTTGCGCAAAATCATTCAGTATTTCAGTTCCCAGCTCAAACGCGAATGGGTATCGTTCTGAAAACTCCTCAAAATGCTGTAAATCATAAATTCCTGAACTAACCCCAAATGGATAAATTAAAAATTGAAATAGTGTGTGTCCGACACTATATGTTAACTTTCTAGAGTCGACAGGTGTCATCGACAAACGGAATAGACACTTATAACTCGTTTGAATACTCTCATCAAAACGTTGCCAATATTGCTTTACATTAGCCGTGACATCTTGCGCAGTTTGAATGGTCGAAAACAGTCCTAAACTATGCAAGATTAAGATAATAAAACGCGCCTCATTATCTAATTCTTCGTCAGACATTTTGCCATTACGAGCCATCAAGACTTTCACGTGGTTCAGAAGTCGTTGCGCCTGTTCAGACATTTCAGTCGTTGCGTTTAGATACTGGTTGGTAAAACGATTGGAGACGAAGTGCCGTTGTGAGAAACGATTTGTCCAAATCGCAGCCATATGCCAAATAATACTAATCTGGGAGTCTTTTAGTTCACCAAAAATTGGCGTGATGACATGACTAATATAGTAATTAGCCGCATTTTTAATCTCATCGGCAACATCGGCCGTGCGTTGCCCATTATATACCGTTAGTAAGGCAAATTTTAGAAATCGAATATTTTCCTCCTGCCCTACTAATCGATAATCTTTGGTTATTTCGATACCCTGAACTACCAGATTTTCTTGCACAATTGTTCTTTCTTTATAGATAGTGGGCGTTGAAATTCCTAAATCAAATGCCAAGTCTTCCCACGACTCAATATCTTCGGCAATTAAGTGTTCAATAATCTGTGCTCTGGTTGAGTTTGACAAATAATATTGTTTCAACTCATCTATCGGTAGCAGATTTAACGGCGCGTCAAATACAATCACATTCCCTTTTTCAATATCCAACACACCTGTTTGGCCAGTTAATTTTGCAATGTCTTCATTCAATTGATCAACTACCGAAATCACCATATAACGTGAAAATTTAAATTCTGCCATCAGGTCAGACAATCGTGTCACTTTATTTCTAACCATATAACGAAACACAGAAAGTCGATGCTGTTCCTGCGTTGTCCATATCCATTCCATACAAATGCCCTCAATACCACACCCACATCATTAAATTGATTATAGCAAAAAGGCTAGCAACAAGTCGTTGCTAGCCTTCGTCATTCATTATTAACCTAGTTCAGCGTACGTGGCACCTTGATCAGGACCTGTGAAGTTGAAGTTCTTCACGGCACGGTGTGAACGCAAGTATTCTTGCACACCTTGGCGGATTGCACCAGTTCCCTTACCGTGAATAATTTCAACGGAAGGTAAGTTGTTTAGCAATGCGCGATCAATAAATTGACCCAGTTCGCTCATCGCAGCTTCATAGCGTTGTCCACGCAAATCAAGCGTTGCTGACGCGTTCGCACGGTTAACAGCCTTACTGGTGTTAACACGGGGCTTTGGCGCAGCCTTTTGCTCTGACTTCACTTCGGCAACGTTTTGCTTCTCGATTTCGTCTTCAGCAAGCACCATCTTCAAGATACCCATTTGGACTTCAAACTTGCCGTCCTTGAGCTTGCGCTTAACCGTACCTTGTTGACCGTACTCACGCACCAAAACCGTATCGCCGGCTTCAATGTTTTGGCTCTTCGCCTTCTTAGCCTTACGCAAAACGCGGTTGTTTTCAGCTGAAGGTTCTTGGCGCATCGCGTTCAAGGCACCCTTCGCATCCATCAACTTGTTTTCCTTAACAGCCACCCCATCCAGTTGCATCTTACGCAAATCAGCGATAATCTTATCAGCCTTCTTGCGTGAATCGGCAACGATGTGGTTCGCTTCCTTCTTGGCTTCTTCAAGCGTGCGGGCCTTCTCGGTTTCCATCTTTTCAAGCTTTTGCTCGTAATCGTTCTTCATTTGACGATTTTCGATGACTTGTTGGGCCAATTGCACTTGTTGGGCCAAAACGGCATTACGACGTTCAACCAAGTCAGCAATCATATCGTTTAATTCTTGTGAATCTTCTGTCGTCAATGAGGCAGCGGCATCAATAATGCTTTGATCCAAGCCCAAACGCTTAGAAATCTCCAAGGCGTTTGAACGACCAGGAATACCCAACAAGAACTTGTACGTTGGACGCAACGTTTCGACGTCAAACTCCATTGAAGCGTTGATAGTATCGACACGGTTGTAGCCATAAACCTTCAACTCAGGATAGTGAGTCGTGGCAACAGTATATGAACCCTTGGCACCCACGGCATCCAAAATTGACATGGCCAAAGCTGCTCCTTCTTGCGGATCAGTTCCGGCACCCAATTCGTCGAATAGCACCAATGAATCAGCGTCAATTTGCTTCAAGATTTCAACAATGTTGACCATGTGTGATGAGAACGTTGACAATGATTGCTCGATTGATTGCTCATCACCAATGTCCGCGAAGACTTCCTTGAACAAACCAACTGTTGAGTACTCAGCAACCGGAATGAACAACCCTGATTGGGCCATCAATTGCAACAAGCCCAATGTCTTCAAGGTAATCGTTTTACCACCGGTGTTAGGACCCGTGACGATGATGGCCTTGTAATCTTCACCGATAATAATGTCGTTGGCCACCGCCTTTTGTGGGTCCAACAATGGGTGACGTGCTTGCAACAAACGCACATGGTTTTCTGGGCTGTACTCAGGCTCTTGTGACTTTGTTGCCGCAGCATAACGTGCCTTGGCGTTCACAAAGTCCAAGTGACCCAAAACTTCGGCATTCTTTTGAATGTTGTCAGCTTCAGGGCGCAACATAGCTGACAATTCTGCCAAAACGTGCTCTTCTTCGTGACGCTCCTTGATGTAGTGCTCACGTAAACGGTTGTTCATATCAACCACATCACCAGGCTCGATGTACAACGTTTGCCCCGTTTGTGATTGGTCGTGCACAACACCACCGAAGTGACTACGGTACTCCGTCTTAACTGGAATAACATAACGGTCATTACGGATTGTCACGATTGGGTCAGACAAGTATTGTGCTGACTTACCACGCGTGTAATCTTGCATCTTTTGACGGATGGCATTTTCCGTTGACGTAATGGCTTGGCGCACACGGTGCAATTCTGGTGAGGCTTCATCGGTCACACGACCATCCCCATCAATCGCCGTATTCACACGACGCGTCAAATCTTGCATGACAACCAAACGCGTGTAATAAGGACGCAAAGCAGCCAATGGCTCACCGCGATCTTCAACCAAGTTTTCGAAGAACAAACGCATTTGTCCAGTTGTAAACAACACGCGTCCGACTTGCGCCAATTCTGTCCCACTCAATGACGCATCAATCTTCAAACGTTGCATGTGAGGCTTAACATCCGCCAACTTTGGAATGTTAATCCCTCCTTGCCAGCGTAGCACTTTAGCTGCATCTGACGTTTCTGCCAACCATGTCTGCATTTCGTTGGCATCTGCGGTTGGCAACAAGTTGCGCAACTCATTTTCACCAGCAGCCGTTGAGAGGTATGGTCGCAATTGGGCCTTTACCGCTTCATACTCAAGGGTTGCTAAGACTTTCTTATTCATGTGTCTTAACCTCTAATATCTCTTATTAATCCCTACTGGAGAATCCACCATTGATAGATGGCATCTGAGAAGTAAGGTGTCTGATTCAAAATCCATTGGGCGATAGGTGACTGAACCATCGCATCGTGGTACCAAGGGATTTCCCATGTCTGTGTTAATTGTAAAACAAAGAAGATTTCAACGTAGACTAAAAGGCCGTAAACAAGCATACCAGCCAAACGATTCATCGTTCCAAGCAAAGGCACTTTATTAATGAAACGCAAACTACGCTCAATTGAACGCACGATGAACGTCCCAATCACCATAATGAGCCCAAACGCTAAGCCGGATGCCAAAAATTCATTGGCTTTATCAGAAACGAAATCGGGTACACCGTTGGCTGCCCAGCGTGCTTGCACGGTCATCAAAAATGTTTCGTGAATCCAGCTTCCCAAGCGGTGTGACATCAAGACAGCTACTGCATAAACCACAAAGCGACCGCCCAATGACAACAAGCTACGGACGAAACCTAGATAACGGCCACGTAGTACCGCCGCCAAAAGCAATACTGCAATAATAATTGACAGCAAGTTCATTATTCGGCGTGATCCTTCTCAGCTTGCATCTTCAATTGGTCAGACAAGGCGTTGATTGCCAACAATGTTAGAAGTTGGTCATCTGACAACTTGGGTGCCAATTGCTTCATTTGGTCCAATTGTTGGTTAGCCAATTCAAAAACAGCCTTCATGTGCGCTTGTGATTCAGCAGCTGTAATTGTGATCTCTTTACCTAGAATTTCGCCTTTAAAACGTGTCTTTTCTGCCATGTTGTCTTTCCTCTTCTTGTTTATTCATAACTACCAGTATAGCAAAAAAGCGCTGATATTTCAGCGCTTTCCGGTCGATGCTATTGATTATCAATTACCTGATAATCTTTTTCGAATTCATTTTCATTCACGATGCGCAATTCCTGACCATCACGCGTCAAAAAGTCACCGCATGCCCCCATTGCAACCGACCAAGGCGCATTGAGCATCAAGGTGTTTTCTTCACGTGCATCCCAGTGAAGAAGTCCTTGTTTGAATGCATCTTGCACCCAAACTGCTGGCGTCATGTCATCTGAAATTTGCCACACATCCACAATTTGTGTACCATGCTTCGCTTGCATTATCGTTACCTACTTTCTACGGTAGCTAATCCCTCTTCATTAATTATTCTACACGGTTTTGGGAGGGATTGTATAAATGACGCTTGGTTCGCCATAAAAAATACCCATGTCAAAAACTGACACGGGTATCATTTTTAGTCTTCGTAATCTTCAGGATCAAAGTCCGTACCATCTAGCATACGAGCTTCTAGCCAATCCCAAACATTGTCCTTACCATACTTCGTTTCTGATGAGAAAATCTCAAAGTCAGAAACATCGGGGTTGAATTGCAACCCACGCTTGATGTCAGCTTCAGCCTTGTTCCACTTACCGCGTGAAATCTTGTCGGCCTTCGTCGCAACAACAAGCACTGGCAAACCGATGTCATCTGACGTCAACCAGTTGTACATTTCGATGTCTTCCTTAGAAGGCATGTGACGGGCATCAACTAGTTGCACGATTCCCTTCAAAGGCTCACGTGTACGCAAGTATTCACCGATCATCACAGCAAATTCTTCACGGGCCTTCTTTGACACCTTGGCATAACCGTAACCAGGGACGTCGACGAAGAAAATTTGATCCTCTACTTTGTAGAAGTTCAACGTTTGCGTCTTACCTGGTTGTGATGACGTACGAGCAAATGACTTGCGGTTAATCAAAACGTTCGTCAATGATGACTTACCAACGTTTGAACGACCAACAAAAGCCACCTCTGGCAACCCATCAGTTGGGTATTGGCTCGCACGAACGGCAGACATTACCATTTCGACATTGTGTACTTCCATGATAAATCCTCCGTTTAATTATGCTTGTTCAGTGACCAATTCAGGTTGCTCGTGGTTCAACACGGCACCTTCCGTAATAATAACGCCATTAACGTCATCACGTGAAGGCACGTCGAACATCACGTCACGCATCGTTTCTTCGATGATTGAACGCAAGCCACGGGCTCCCGTCTCACGCTCGATAGCCAAGTGGGCCATTGCCTTCAAAGCTTCAGGCGTGAACGTCAAAGCAACACCTTCTAGGGCCAACAAAGCTTGGTATTGCTTAACCAAAGCGTTCTTAGGCTCTGTCAAAATACGAACCAAGTCATCTTCAGTCAATTCTTCCAAAGCTGTCAAAATTGGCAAACGACCAATGAATTCTGGAATCAAACCAAAGCTCATCAAGTCTTCAGGCACAACTTGTTGCATGATTGACTTGTCTGACGTGTTGAATTGTTGCGTCTTTGAATCCGTTCCGAATCCAATAACCTTCGCACCAACACGCTCCTTAACCATTTGTTCAATACCTGCAAAGGCACCACCGACGATGAACAAAATGTTCGTCGTATCGATTTGGATGAACTCTTGGTTAGGGTGCTTACGTCCTCCTTGAGGTGGAACGTTAGCAATCGTACCTTCTAGCATCTTCAAAAGGGCTTGTTGCACACCTTCACCAGAAACGTCTCGGGTAATTGAAACGTTTTCGGCCTTCTTGGCAATCTTGTCAATTTCGTCGATGTAGATGATACCAGTTTCAGCACGCTCGACATCGTAGTCGGCGGCTTGGATCAACTTCAAAAGAATGTTTTCAACGTCTTCTCCGACATATCCAGCTTCAGTCAAAGTCGTGGCATCCGCAATTGCGAATGGCACGTTCAATAGCTTAGCCATTGATTGTGCGATGTACGTCTTACCAGACCCAGTAGGTCCAATCATGGCGATGTTTGACTTTTGCAGTTCAACACCTTCAGCCCCAGTTTCGCCCGTCAACATCGCGTTAACGCGCTTGTAGTGGTTGTAGACGGCAACTGCAAGAGTACGCTTAGCTTCGTCTTGTCCGATAACATAAGAATTCAAGTTATCGACAATTTCACGTGGTGTTTTCAAAGTCAATGTGCGCTCCAATGCATCTTGTTGCAAATCTTCATTAATAATATCTTGTGCCAAAGCCACACATTCGTTACAAATGTATACGCCTGGCCCTGCGATAAGCTTCTTCACTTCAGTAGAAGCCTTACCACAGAATGAACAGTAGGCAATGCCGTTTGAATTATCGGTTGTATTAAACACTGTTCAACCTCCTGTAAGTTTTTAAACGTTAGACTAAACGTAAGTTACCTACTATTGTACCAGAGATTTTGTGTTTTTTTATACGATATTCTTAGGACTTATATAGTGTAACACTGCAAAAAGAGGTTAGACTTGAAAAAGTCTAACCTCTTTTGTTTAACGTTTAATTGAATTAAGCTTCAACAGCGTTATCAACAATCATGTCAACAACTTGCTTGATAGCAATGTCGTGTGACAACATGTCGTCTGACAAAGCACCGCGAACAGCAGCCTCGTCCATACCGTATTGGTCAGCCAATGACTTTACTTCAGCAGCAATATCGTCAGCTGATGGCTTGATGTTTTCTGCCTTAACAATAGCTTCCAATACCAAGTTCGTCTTTACACGACGCTCAGCACCTTCTTCGTATTGCTTGTGCAAATCATCTTCTGATGAACCAGTGATTTGGTAGTACAACTCTGGTGAGATACCTTGTTGTTGCATTGAAGCGAAGAATTGGTTCATTTGACGGTGAACGTCTTCGTGAATCATTGACTCAGGAATTTGACCACCTTCAACAGATGCGTTGTCAACAACAGCTGCGATAGCTGCGTCTTCCTTGGCATCCTTAGCTGCGTCTTCCTTAGAAGTCGTCAAGCGAGCCTTAACCTTATCCTTCAATTCTGCCAAAGTTTCAACTTCTTCGTCGATGTCCTTTGCGAACTCGTCGTCCAAAGCTGGAACTTCCTTAGCCTTAACTTCGTGCACAGTAACAACGAACAAAGCGTCCTTACCTGCCAAGTCAGCAGCTTGGTATTCTTCTGGGAACGTTACGTTAACGTTAACAACGTCTTCGGCCTTGGCACCAACCAATTGGTCTTCGAAGCCAGGGATGAATGAGCCTGAACCCAATTCAAGTGAGTAGTTCTCACCCTTTCCACCGTCGAACTCAACACCGTCAACTGAACCAACGAAGTCGATAACAACCGTGTCACCGTTCTTTGCAGGAGCGTCAACCAAAACCAATTCTGCTTGACCTTCTTGCAAACGAGTGATTTCAGCGTCCAATTCTTCATCAGAAACAGTAACGTCTGATGCAGGAACCTTAACACCCTTGTACTCGCCCAATTCGATTTCTGGTGCCAATTCAACTTCAGCAGTCAAAACCCAAGCTTCACCCTTGTTCATTGACTCTGCGTCGATCTTTGGTTGACCAACAGTCGTAACACCTGCTTCAGCAACTGCATCAGCAAATACATCTGGCAATACAACGTTCAAAGCGTCTTGGTACAATGACTCTTCACCGTACATTTGGAAAAAGACTTGCTTAGGCATCTTACCCTTACGGAAACCAGGAACCGTAATTTGCTTCTTAACGTCGTTAAATGCGGCGTCGATACCCTTTTCGTATACGTCAACAGGAACTTCGAACTTGATCGTTCCCTTGTTGCCTTCACCCTTAGTGAAAACTGCGTTTGCCATGTTTATTCCTCCAATAGTCACCGGTTAAAGACCGACGACATATATTATCTTTACATACTTTATAAGTTTACCGGAAAAACAGGTATTTGGCAATAAATGTAGGCCAAAACACGACATTTTTCCGACAAAAACGAACTTAGAAAAGTTGACCCTCAAACTTTGACTCTGGGTAGTTCTTAAAGTCATAAGTTGCCAAATCTTCTGCCTTGTTAACGAAGGCCGTCAATGATTCCGTCAACATCAAGTTAGTCTTGTAGTCCGTCTCTTCGACCATGATAACTGGCTTCTTCAATGCCCATGCCATACCAGCTTCAAAGGCCGTTCCTGAATCAGCGTCATCATCACGGAAATCAGCAACAACCACCAATGCGTCAGCGTCCAACACTTGTGTGACATCACGACGGAATACTTCTGCAGCCCATGCTGGCGTGTATTCTGGGTTATCTGTCTTTTGGTGGTGACGTGGTGAGTAGAAATCCGTCACCGTTGGGTTAGCCTCTAGGGCTGCCTCGATACGTGCGACACGGTCAATTTGCTCATCACTAAAGAATGGTGCTGCCAAATAAATTTGCATTGTTTAAAGCTCCTCTTCATTGAAAAAAGTGTATAAGCTACTCTATCACATTTGCGTTGGTCGTGAGCAACAAAATTTGCAGAAAAATGGCTCTTGAATTCATATGAATACCAAGAGCCTTGTCATACCAGTCATTAAGCTGGATACGTTTTCTTATGCGCTTTAAGCTTCTTTATTGCCCACTCATAATGTGCAACTGTGGCTGAAATACAATAGCTGCCAAGTGTCGTTGTACCCGTCCATGAGAAATATTGTTGGGTAAACAATGCTTCATCGGAAAACTCTGCTATAAGTGCCATTACTTTATCATGACTAGCATGTAGCATGACCTTCGCATCTGCTAACGTGGTCGCTTGGTCCTTTTCCCAGAAACCAACGTTCATCTCACCGTACGTTTTCCAATTATAGGGCGCTGGTAAGAATGGTTGCTGATCACCATTTAGATTGGCATTCACCCACCGCAGTAGTAGCTGGTGCCATTCATAAAGATGAACCAACACATCTCGGATATTCTTATCGCGTCCCCAATGCGCTTCCTTACCCATCTCTGCACCAAATGCAAAGGTGGCTGCTTGTTCTTCATCCGACATGGCATCAATTAACTGCCACATCTTCTCAAATTGCTGTTCTGATGCAGTTAACAACTCCGCTTTTGTCTTTGGTCTCGCCATGGTCATTTCCCCTAGTACCTAGTATTTACCGTCAGAATACCATTCACGAGACGAAAGTCCCAACAATATGCCTAAGTAAAGCAGACCGAGAATGTCGGAGCTTTTTGGCCTCCGACGTGACCAAAGAAGCGCCTGATAAACAAAAAGAGAGTTATGACATACGAATATGTCATAACTCTCTTTTTTGAGCAGCCTAAGCTACATTGGAAAATTTTACGTTAACCGTAAAATTAGTCCTTGATTTCTGAAACAGTTCCGGCACCGACAGTACGTCCACCTTCACGAACCGTAAACTTCAATCCCTTTTCGATGGCAACTGGTGCGATCAATTCGATATCGAATGTTACGTTGTCACCAGGCATAACCATTTCAACGCCTTCTGGCAATTGAACTACACCCGTAACGTCAGTCGTGTGGAAGTAGAATTGTGGACGGTAGTTAGTGAAGAATGGCGTGTGACGGCCTCCTTCTTCCTTAGTCAAAACATAAACTTCGGCCAAGAACTTAGTGTGCGTTTGGATTGAACCAGGCTTAGCCAAAACTTGACCACGCTCGATTTCCTTACGATCAACACCACGCAACAATGCACCGATGTTATCACCAGCTTGACCTTGTTGCATTGACTTACGGAACATTTCGATTCCAGTAACAACAGTCTTGCGAACTTCTTCCTTCAAACCAACGATTTCAACTTCGTCGTTCAAGTTAACAGTTCCACGGTCGATACGACCTGAAGCAACAGTACCACGACCAGTGATCGTAAATACGTCTTCGACTGGCATCAAGAATGGCTTGTCAGTGTCACGCTCTGGAGTAGGAATGTATGAGTCAACGATGTCCATCAACTCTTCGATAACCTTAACTTGTTCTGCGTCACCTTCCAAAGCCTTCAAAGCTGATCCACGGACAACTGGAATATCGTCCCCAGGGAAATCGTACTCTGACAACAATTCACGAACTTCCATTTCAACCAAGTCAATCAACTCTTCGTCGTCAACCAAGTCAACCTTGTTCAAGAATACAACCAAGTAGTCAACACCAACTTGGCGAGCCAACAAGATGTGCTCACGAGTTTGTGGCATAGGACCGTCAGTTGAAGCAACAACCAAGATAGCACCGTCCATTTGGGCAGCACCAGTGATCATGTTCTTAACGTAGTCCGCGTGACCAGGGGCGTCGATGTGGGCGTAGTGACGAGCTTCCGTCTCGTACTCGATGTGAGCAGTGTTGATCGTGATACCACGCTCACGCTCTTCAGGAGCAGCGTCGATAGCAGCAAAGTCTTGTTGCTCAGCCAATCCCTTGTCAGCCAATACCTTTGAGATAGCGGCAGTCAAAGTAGTCTTACCGTGGTCGACGTGACCGATAGTTCCAATGTTAACGTGAGGCTTAGTGCGCTCGAAATTTTCCTTAGCCAAAAGCTTGTCCTCCTAATATTCGCATGTTAGCCCTTAAATGGGCTAACCCTTATTGCTTAAATAGTATTATACTACATTCCTTACAGAACTAAAACAACTTGGTGCGAAAATCTTTGTAATTTCTCTATATGAGACTGGAATTATTATATATAACTTGGCGATTTTTGTAAATATTTTTTACCTAAATTCGACTATCAATTTCAAAATAGTTTTTTTAAGGCAATAAACTCATCATTTCTTGCCCTAATTTTGCCCGCCAAGATTGTTGTTCAACCGGCTCCACTGGGGCATTTTCACCCATCGCCTCCGCCATTAAACCAGCTGCCCAAGCGCGCGGGTTCTCAACAACGCGATCAATTGCTGGATAAGCAATCATCAACATCAAACGCGCTTGTTCAACTAACGCATGTACCGTGGCTGAGCCAATTTCGTGTTCATACCCCGATAATGTCGACACAATCGTTTGAAAAAGAGCCATTTCATCTAGTGACTGCAACTCATTCGGCACAAGTGTCATCGTCGTTTCATCTAACCACGTCATCTCAACCGACTCGGTCACCTTCAAACGACGCAACTTATCTAGAACTGTTACGCGAGCAATCGCTGGTAAGAACGGGTCAACTAATGCAAATCGTGCGCCAACCAGGTACTCACGTAGCGGTAACTTGTCAGCGGCAATTAGGCGTTCCTTTTGATTAATGGCATCCCCGTCACTAAGGTGATAGAACTGACGTGCAATCGTGTTCAACGTCGCCTTTTGTTCTGTTCTAAACGTTTCTTCAGCAGTTTCGATATCTGATACTAATGCATTCGCAACATCTGGTGCCACCCACGTCACAAATTCACGTGCTGCGATAAATTGTTGATTCTTTAATGCCACCGTGACATATAGTTCAGCCAATTCGGCACTTTCTAAATATGAATCAATGAATTCATCCGCAAACAATTGCGCTGTCTTGAATTGACCATCCGCTAATAGCACACGCGTAATCAATTGATTAAGTTCTGGCGTTTGTTGCAAATCATATGCTTCGTCAAATGCATCCAGTGCTGGACCGAATGCATGGTTTTCATACGCTTCTGTTCCCTTTGCTAGTAGCAGCTCGTAACGTTGCGTTTGTTCTTCGTTCATGAGGCATCCTTCCTAACAAACAAGCGTCGACCCGTTAGAATCGACGCTTGTGTTTTATTCAGCTGATGGTGCTGAGTCTGAACCTTGCGTTGCCTTTGGCTTGCGACGACGTGGACGACGCTTCTTTTTCTTAGCGACCTCCGCCCCGTTTTCAGCTGGCTTAGCAGGTTGATTATTATTATTCTTAGCAGGCGCTGGCTTGTTAGCTTTTGCGTTCTGCTTCTTCTTTGGCTTGTTATTTTGCTTTTGTGACTTGTTTGCTTCAGGAGCTTCGGCCTTCTTGGCGTTCGTCTTGCTTGCTGAGCGCTTGCGACGACGACCATTTTGGTTAGCTTCCATGATAACTGGCAAAATCACTGGCTTACGACGTGTTTGCTCGTACAAGAACTTACCCAATGCATCGCGAACAGAGTTCTTAAGGTTACCCCAGTCGAATTCCTTGGCGTTCTTGATGCCTTCAGCAACGGTCGTTTCAACCAAGTCACCAGCCTCGCGAATCAAATCACGTGATGTCTTCACATAAACGAATCCACGTGAATCAATCTTTGGCTTTGAGATAATCTTCTTTTTCTTACGATCAATCGTCACAACGGCGATGAATACACCGTCTTCTGACAAGATGCGACGGTCGTTCAACACGATAGAACCGATATCACCGACACCAGAACCGTCGATCATCGTTGAGCCAACTTGGATTGAACCACCCAAGTACATCTCTTCACCATCCCAGCGAAGGTTATCACCCTTGGCAAGCAAGAAGACGTGGTTATCATCGTAACCAACTTGTTCAGCAGCCTTGTAAGCTGCGTTCAAGACGCGGTACTCACCTTGTACAGGGATAACATTCTTAGGCTTCAACAAGTTCAACAAGAGTTGGAAATCTTCCTTAGATGCGTGACCTGAAGACTTCTTATCCGTTGAAATTTGCTTAACCGTTGCACCGGCACGGAACAACATGTCACGCGTACGTGCCACGTAACCTTCCATAGCCGTTGAAGGAGTCGTCGTAATGAAGACCAAGTCACCTTCTTGGATTTGGATGTTGCGATCATCACCTTGTGCCATACGTTGCAAGTGACGAATTGGCTCACCCATCTTACCCGTTTCAAGGATAACGGTCTCGTTAGGCTCCAACTTGCTCAAGTTCTTCAAAGAAACAAATAGTTCATTTTCAGGCATTGGCAAGTGCAACTTCTTCAAACGCAAAGCTGTACGAACAACCTTTTCCAAGTCGTTTCCAGAAATTACAATCTTACGACCAACCTTAAAGGCTGCATCGATAACTTGTTGGATACGTTGAATGTTTGATGCAACTGCAGCAACGATGATACGCCCCTCAGTGTGACCGCGGAACGTATCCAAAACGTAGCTACCCAATTCAGATTCGTGGGCTGCCAAACCGTAGCTAGCTGTACCTGCTGCATCAGCAAGCAAAGCGATAACACCCTTGGCACCAATTTGTGCCAAACGCGCCAAATCAGTACGGTAATATGGCAATGCCGTTGTATCAATCTTAAAATCACCAGTGTAGACGACTTGTCCTTCTGGCGTCTCAATAACAATTCCAAGTGATTCTGGAATCGTGTGTGTCGTCTCAAAGAATGAAACGGTCACATCCCCAAATGATACTTCTGAGTTACCACGAACCACGTGGTAATCATCAAACCCCTTTGCTTCAGGCTCTGCTTCCACAGCCAACTTAGCCAATTCAATCGTTAGTTCTGATCCGAAGACTGGCACCTTAACCTCGCTCAACAAGTAAGGCAATGCACCAATTGCATCCGCGTGTCCGTGTGTCAAAAAGACACCGGCAATCTTATCTGCGTTCTCTACCAAGTAGGCAAAGTCAGGAATGACAACGTCAACTCCTAGCAAATCGCTTTCTGGGTACTTCAACCCTGCATCCAAAATAAAAATGTCTTCACCGACGGTAACTGCGTACATGTTCTTTCCATTTTCACGTACACCACCGAACGGCATAATACTTAATGTCGTAGCCATAATGTTCCTATTCTCGTTATATTTCACGGGTCAGCACAACCCAAACGTTTGTATGATTTATTACAAGTTTACCACACAATGCCTGCCCTACCAACAACGAGAAAATATATTTTGGATTATATGCATGCAACAAAAAAAGGCGATTATTCGCCCGTTGATAATTATCTTAACCCCTGCCATGTGCCCAACAACGCCAACAATCCAAAAACAATACCTACAAATAGGTTCCAAGACTGGCCACTTTTCTTAGCCGCGTATATAAACATGACCGACATTAGTACATTGAAAGCAACGTTAAACCACCCCTGGTAAACCATACTTAAAACAAACAGCACGATGGCCACCGGCAAAACAGCCCATGTGACCTTATCAATTTGATTTTTCATAATCTTTACCCATACCGTAATTTCACAATCGCGGCCCCTCATTAATATTTATGTTACAAACTCATTATATATCTGTAGACATCAAAAAAGACCAACACCCAAAGATGTTGGTCTTTTTTCAGTTTGCTATCGCAAGTAATAAATTACTTGTTCAACAAAGCTGCCAAACGTGACTTGTCACGTGAAGCCTTGTTCTTAGCAATCAAGCCCTTTGATGCGGCACGATCGATAGCTGACGTAGCGTTAACAAACAACTCTTGCAAGTTGTCTGCACCAGCTTCAGCAGCCTTACGGAACTTCTTCACTTCAGTACGGTATGCACTCAATTGTGAGATGTTACGCTCGCGTTGCACCTTGTTCAAGCGGGCACGTTGGATTGATGACTCAATAATTGGCATCGCTTTTCCCTCCGATGATAAATGTCAAAATAACGTACGTTGTTAATGTAAAAATTAACGACGCAATCCAAGCTTTTGGATCAACTCACGGTAACGTTGAACGTCGTTGTCACGCAAGTAACGCAACAAGTTACGACGGTGACCGATCTTCTTCATCAACCCACGTTGTGAGTGGAAGTCGTGCTTGTGCTCTGACATGTGTGCGTTCAATTCGTTGATGTCAGCAGTCAAAACTGCAACTTGAACTTCAACTGAACCAGTATCACCTTCGTGACGTGCGAATTCCTTGATGATTTCATTCTTGCGTTGTGCAGAAATAGCCATGTTGGATATCCACCTTTCTTAATATATAGTCGCCTAAAACAACGTAGGACGACGGTGAACCGTCAAACATCGTAAAAGGTCGTGTGCTTTTGCACTTCAAATATAATACTAAACTTTCTAACTTGATGCAAGTAGAAATCCTAGGCAATATCGGCTTGGTAACGCAACACGAATAATTCGAACAATAATTCAGGGTCGCGTGCCGTTGATTTCAGCTGTTCTTCCATATCAACTAGCCCAAGATAAGCTTTAGCTAGTGCGGTATAACTGAAACGACGGACCGTCTGACGACCAAGCTTCACACGGTATGGATTTACCTTCAACATCGATGCTGTACCTGATTCACTTTGAGTTGATGACTTCACCTGTAACAACAAGCGGAATTGTCCTAGCAATGCTGCGTGCAATCGCAAGGGTGCCTCACCACTCTCGACCAATTCATGGTACAACTCCACAGCGCGCGTTAGCTTACGGTTCAACAGCGCATTAATTAAGTCGAAGATATTTTCACTCAGCATACGCGTTACTAATGCATCAACGGCTTGTTCGTCAATTTGCTTCGTATCATAGGCATATAGCATCAACTTATCGAGCTCAGACATAATCTGTGTTAACGACATATTCGTTAAACGAATCAATAATTGCATCGCTGGTCCTGACATTTCAAAACCACCTTGACGCAACTTGTCGCTAATCATGTTGCGCACATCTTTTTCAGTTAAGTCACCGAACGCTAGATACGCAGCTTTCTCTTTAAGCAACTTAACAATCTTCTTGCGACTATCAAGCTTCTCATATGGCGCAAAAATTACCAAGACCGTTTGTGGTTCGGGATGCTCAACGTAAGCCAACAAATCTTCAACGTGGTGTTCGACCTTCGTTCGTGGATTCTCCCCAGTCAAGAAGTAGGCATCATCGATAATGACGACACGTCGGTCACCGAAAAATGGCACTGACCGTGCATCATCAACTGCAATTCCTAACGCCGTTTCACGCATATCAAATTGCGCCAAATTCAACGTGCGGTCCTCGTCCGGAATCAGACTCACAAACGCCGCACGAACTTGATCAAGCAAATATTGGTCCGTACCTTGAATGAGGTAGATTGGCTGTAATGTTTGCTTTGCAACATCTTGTTGCACATCTTTCAGCGTATAAGCCATGCCCACGCCTCCTCGTTTTAATCGTATCTCTACTGTATCATGTTGCCTCCTGAACGTGAATAGCTACTTGATTTCAGCTTGCCACCAATCTTGGTTACCACGCCAGCGGTACTGCAACATGCCACTTTCGGCTGTATTAAACACCGTCATCCCCTGTTGCTTAGCCGTGACTAGCGTTTCTTTGTTTGGGTGACCAAATCGATTATTCACACCAGCAGAAACAACACCAATTTGTGGCTTTAATGCCTGCACAAATGATGGGGCGGTACTCGTTTTCGAACCGTGGTGTCCCAACTTCAGAAGGTCTACTTTTCCTAATTGGTCGTTCTGGATAATTCGCTCCTCACCAGCCTGGTCCAAATCCCCTGTCATCATTAAGTGTTTTGGTCCAACGTTCACCAGCAATGCGACCGAATCTTCATTTTCACCAGTTCCCGTGTCAAACGGATGATGAACCGTTGTCCATTCATTTAGGCGCATGCCCGCGCGAACTTCTCGCACTTTAGTCGTTCCGAGATAAGGTACAACCAATCGTTTGTATGCGTCGGTCTGTTGCATCCCCAACGGTACATAAATCATCTCAACCCGCACTAATTTCAGGAAATGCGGCAAGTTACCAATATGATCGACATCCTTATGAGTCAGCACTAACTGCTGAATTTTAGTGATACCGTTACCTTTTAGATACTGTGCCAACTGTTGTGCTTGAAAATCCGTCTTGCGGGGTGCTGCCCAATCTGGTTGAGGCAACTGCAACTTACCCCCGACATCAACCATCATCACTTGATTAGCATGTTGTTTAATGATAGTTGCATCGCCCTGACCGACATCCACAAATGTCGCAAACCCGCCCGGCAGCAAATTAGGCAACAACAGCATAATGCCGTAAACAGTGCCTAAAATGCCCAATAACCATCGCCGTCGAACGGCCAACCAAACTAGCGTGCCGATTAAAACAATCGCGCATAACAACATCGGTGGCTGTCCAAACGTTAATTCGCCCGGCAGGCCTTCTGTTTGTGCAATCGTCCAACGTACCCCATCAATAAATGCATTACACCAGTTAGTTAGTACCGTAATATTCAACCACGCTGCAAGTATGCCCACGGTTAAAACGGGAATCACAAGCCATGTGAACAGTGGCATGGCAATCAAGTTCGCTAAGATACCAATTGGGTGCCATGCATATGTGTGCCACAGCAACACCGGCAAAATTAACAACGACAAGAAGACGCACTGCCACCATCCCGGTTTACCTTCAAGCCATAACAAACCAAACGTTAACAAGTAGGACAGTTGGCCACCTAGGTTATACAACACACCCGGTTCTAAGATAAGGCCACCCAGTAGTGCAATTCCCCAGGCATCGACTGCTGACAACCTTAACCATCCTAACTCTCGCCACGCTTGGGTCAGGGCCAACAAAACAGCTCGAACTAATGATTGCACGCCACCAGCAAATAGTAGCAAGCCCAACAAAAGCACTTGCACAATTAACAACGACCGTTCGCGCGTCACACCTAACCACCGGCCAATGCGACGCCAAATCACATACAAACCGGCCACTTGAAAACCGGAAATACTAAACAAATGAACCAATCCCATTTTCTGAATGCCCAGATTATCATCGTAAAAGTCACGGCGGGTATAACCAAGAAACAACGTCTCACCGTAATCACGTAGACCAGGCGGCAACTGTTCAAACCACTGCACTAACCTGCTATGCCAAGTTCGAATTTGGCCTACAAAGAATTCACCCGCATTCGTCGGTACATAAGCCCGTTTTATCTCACCTTGCGTCAAAACAAGCTGATGCATAATACCACGGCTCCGCCAATACCCCACTGGATCAAAAGTGTATGCATTACGTCGAGGTGCAGTCTTTTCGTATCGTCCGCTACCCGATATCACAACGGCATCATGACGCCGTTGTAACTCGCGAAACGGTTTTTCTTCCTTACAGAACCAAGTCAATCGAACGCGTTCTTTATTTGGCAATGTAGCAAAGCCAGCAATTGTCGTACCTGTGAAATGTAATTCGTCTGGATGCACCATAACGGTTGTTTTAACATCACCGATTAGCTGGTCGCCAAGTTGATTCAGTTGAATCTGATGCACACCAAAAAACGTCCCATAACTTCCCATAATCAAAACGGTCAAACACACTCGCTTTTTAAAACGAGTCACCAACAAAATCAGCAACCATGCAAACATTGGCACGGCCCACCAAAATTGATGACAAATCATGACATTTAGTGCGCCAACTAACAAACCAATTACTAACCAATAGCCGTTCATTACACCGTGACCAATGGCTCTAATTTCGCAAACGTTTTTTCACCAATCCCGGACACTTCTTGTAAATCAGCGACCGTTTTAAAACCGCCCATCGTTTCTCGTTGATCAATAATGTCTTGTGCGCGCTTAGCGCCAACGCCAGGTAGTTGTTGTAGTTCTGCCAACGTCGCCGTGTTTAGATTGATCGTCTCGTTGCTTGCATCTCCACTTGTCGCAGTCGTTGCCGTCGCTTGACCAGGCAACGGGTACTGCTCAGGGACGTCTTCCGTTCCGTTCGGCACATATAATACCTGAGCATTAGCTAACGGTGCCGCTAAATTCAACCGCGTTCGGTCAACCGTCGGCAATGTACCACCTGCTTTTTCTAGAACCTCAGCCATAATAGGGCTATTACTAAATTTATAAACTCCCGGTCGATACACGGCCCCTTTGACATCAATCACTACTTTGGCGGTTGGTGTACTTACTGACCTGCTAACGCTACTTGTTATTTGCGAAGATTGATCGGCCGCGATGCTCGGCGACACATCACGAGGCAAGACCAGTTTTGTCTGTGAACACTGCCACCAAACAATTAAGCCGATGCCCACAGCAACCAGACCACCGAAAAAGAAAATCACGTGTTGGAACCGATAATAAAGTGCTTTTAAAGTCGTCATTTATTTCTCCTCCAGTAATAAAGAGGTGAAAACCGACAAAAAGTCCAAAAAAAATGCGACGAATCGCAAAATTCGCCGCAAATCTTTTTACTGCAAGTTTGGATCGTTGAAAATCGTGTTCATCACTTCTTCAACCATGTCAAACTCTTCTTCTGTTTCGATTGGTTGCAGCATACCTTCTTCGTCATCCTTGTTGTAGATGAATGGCATGATACCAACTTCTTCATCGTCATCACCTTCCATGGCTGCATCAGCAGGACCAAGGATGATGTATGACTTACCAAAGTCTTCTGAATCAAAAGAGAACAACTCAATAAATTCGTGCTCGTTACCTTCTTCGTCAGTCAAGATAAACAATTCAGCTTCGTTCATGTTGCATTCCTTTCGTACTTAACAAAAAATGGCCGATTCATCACCGGCCATCAATTGTACTAAAATTAGTCTTCTTGTTCGTCCAAGAATTGGTTCAAACGCTCTTCAACCATTGACCACTCATCGTCGTCTTCGATTGGCGTCAAACCACCCTCAGTAGACTCTGCAGTCTCGTCTGGGTCAAAGATGTATGCCAACATCTCCACTTCTTCGTCTTCGCCTGCACCCGCTGGGTACAAAACGATGTATGACTTACCGTAATCTTCTGACTTAAACGTGAACAACACTTCGAAAAGTTGCTCATCGCCATTGTCATCGATCAACGTGATAATGTCTTGCTCTTCGTCCATCTCAATTTACCTCTTACTTTACAAGTGGGCCTTTGCGATCCAAATAGTTTTGGAGAATCAAGGCAGCTGCCAACTTATCAATCACCTGCTTGCGCTTCTTACGAGACGCATCGGCTTCCTCAACAAGCATACGTTCTGCCTCAACCGTCGTCAAGCGTTCGTCCTGGAAATCGATTGGTAACCCGAAAGTTTCCGTTAGCAATTCACCATAGGCTTGCGCTGCTTCAACACGCGGACCAGATGTATTATTCATGTTCTTTGGTAGACCAAGTACAAAGCCAGTTGGCTCAAATTGGGCTACCAGTTCCTTCATACGGTCGATACCGAACTCTTTTTCATCCTCGTTAATGCGAATGATTTCAACACCTTGTGCCGTCCAACCAAGTAGATCAGATACCGCCACACCAACAGTGCGTGACCCGACATCAAGTCCCATAATTCGTCCCATTATTAATCGACCATTCCTTTCTGAATTAGATTACTTAGCCAAGTAATCCTTCACAAGTGCTTCAATGATTTCATCACGTTCGAACTTGCGAATCAAGTTACGTGCATCATTAACACGTGGAATGTACGCTGGATCGTTTGAAATCAAGTAACCAACGATTTGGTTGATTGGGTTATAACCCTTTTCTTCCAATGCGGCGTATACAATTTCAAGCGTCTTACGCACGTCGTGATCTTGGTTGTTTCCAAAATCAAAAACAGCTGTATTATCCAATGAACTCATATGCAGCCTCCTTCTGAGGAATTATCCTCTAATCAAATGCTACTTTGCAGCCAACCATTCAGTGGCTTGTGCAAAGGCATCCTTAATACCAGCAGGGTTCTTACCACCAGCTTGTGCCATGTCTGGGCGACCACCACCGCCACCACCGACAGCAGGTGCAATGGCCTTAATCAAGTCACCGGCCTTAACACCCTTTGCGATAGCGTCAGGTGAAGCGGCAACCAATAGGTTAACCTTTTCACCCAAGTTAGCAGCCAAAACAAGCACGTCTGATGGTGTTGTTTGCTTCCAGTTATCTGCCGTTGCACGCAAGGCATCCATTGATTCAACAGCCATTTCCGTTGCAATCAACGTGAAGTTACCGGCCGTTTGAACATCGTTAAAGGCAGCATCAGCAGCTTGGTTAGCCAACTTTTGCTCCAATGATGCAACTTGACGCTCAGCATCCTTCAATTGCGCTTGCAAAGCAGCAATCTTGTCGTTTACTTCTGACAATTGTGGTGCCTTAACTTGTGCCATAGCTTCGTTCAACCAAGCATCGTGTTGCTTGAACAAGTCCATTGCACCCTTACCAGTAACGGCTTCGATACGACGAACACCGGCACCAGTACCTTGCTCGCTCACAATCTTAAACATTCCCAACTCAGCCGTTGAGTTTGCGTGAGTTCCACCGTCGAATTCGACGTTGAAATCACCGATTGAAACGACACGAACTGTCTCGCCATACTTTTCAGTAAAGACGGCAACAGCACCCAACTTCTTAGCTGATTCGATATCCGTCTCAACCCATGAAATTGGCAAGTTTTCAATAATCTTTTCGTTGATCAAGTCTTCGATTTCTTGCAACTTTTCAGCTGAAACAGCTCCGTTATAAGTAAAATCATAACGCAATCCGTCTTCAGTAACCAATGACCCAGCTTGTGTCGTGTGCTCACCCAAGATGTTACGCAAAGCTTGGTCAAGCATGTGCGTGGCTGTGTGGTTCTTTGACACAGCAGCGTGGTAAGCACGGTTCACTTCAAGCTTGTAAGTCTCGCCAGCCTTGATTTCAGCGTTAACGTTCAACGTGTGCAAGTGTTGTCCGTTTGGTGCGTTTTGCACGTCAACCAATTCGGCAACCACTTCACCAGCCGCGTTGATGACAACACCGCGGTCAGCAATCTGACCACCCATTTCAGCATAGAATGGCGTTACGTCGAAGATAACTTCAGCTTGGCCATCCTTAGCAGAGTCAACCAATTCGTTATCAACAATCAAATCCGTCAACTTAGCGGCATCGACCGTCAATTCTGACCAACCAACGTACTTTGATTCCGTCTTCAAGTCCGTCAACAAAGCGTTTTGAACACCCATTGAAGCTGTGTTACCACGAGCAGCACGAGCACGTTCTTGTTGCGCCTTCATCTCAGCATCGAAGCCAGCACGATCAACTGTCAAACCAGCATCAGCTGCTGATTCTTCCGTCAACTCGTATGGGAATCCGTACGTATCGTACATCTTGAAGGCAACGGCACCGTCGATAACACCACCGTTAGCCTTAGCTTCTTCGATGACACCATCCAACAATGACAAACCATCAGCCAACGTCTTGTTGAAACGAACTTCTTCAGCTTCAACAACTGAAGCGATGTAGTCTGCATTCTCCAAAACTTCTGGGTAGTATGACTTCATGATCTCACCGACAACTGGTACCAAGTCCTTCAAGAAGACCTTGCTGATACCAAGCTTGCGTCCGTGCAAAACAGCACGACGTAGCAAACGACGGATGATGTAACCGCGACCTTCGTTTGATGGCAAAGCACCATCACCGATAGCGAACGTTACGGCACGTGCGTGGTCAGCAATAACCTTGAATGAGATATCCTTTTCAGGATCTTCACCGTACTTGAATTGACCTGACATCTCTTCCGTCTTACGGATGATTGGCAAGAACAAGTCCGTTTCAAAGTTCGTCTTAGCGTTTTGGAACACTGAGACAACACGTTCTAGTCCCATACCCGTATCAATGTTCTTGTGTGGCAACTCAGGATAGTCCTTGTTGTCAGTCAAACCAGGCAAGTGGTTGAATTGTGAGAACACGATGTTCCAGATTTCCAAGTAACGCTCGTTTTCACCACCAGGGTAGTTTTCCTTTGGATCGTCTGAGTTAAATTCTTCACCGCGATCGTAGAAGATTTCAGTGTCAGGTCCTGATGGTCCTTCACCGATATCCCAGAAGTTATCTGGCTCTTCGTACAAGTGATCCTTTGGCAAACCAACCACGTTCAACCAAATATCTTTTGCCTCTTCATCGTTAGGGTAAACCGTGACATACAACTTTTCAGGTTCCATGCCGTACCACTCTGGGCTCGTCAACAACTCCCATGCCCAAGGAATAACTTCAGGCTTGAAGTAGTCACCGATTGAGAAGTTTCCCATCATTTCGAACAACGTGTGGTGACGAGCAGTGTGACCAACGTTCTCAATGTCGTTCGTACGAATTGACTTTTGTGCATTCGTAATACGACGGTTATCAGGTACAACCGTACCGTCAAAATACTTCTTCAAAGTTGCGACACCTGAGTTGATCCACAACAATGTTGGATCATCCTTTGGAATCAATGATTGAGATGGCTCAATGCTGTGTCCCTTACTCTCAAAGAAACGTAGAAACATATCGCGAATCTCAGCTGATGATAATGGCTTCATCTTTCCAATCCTCACTTAAATAAATATCTAAATAAAAACAGACCGCCATTGCATAACAGAGACGCTAACACGCGGTACCACTCTGCTTGCAATGATGGTCTGCATCATTACCTCTTAGGATGCCGTTAACGCGGGCGCACGGCTTGTTTTCACAAGCAGCTAGAAGGTAGCATCAGAAAAGGTTGAGCGTTGTTTGCATCATCCACAACGTTTCTGCCGGCTCTCAAACCTTAAATGATATGTCCTTGTTCATTATTGTAACATATTAAGAACTTCTAATAACCGTTTTTGTTTGCTTGAAATGTTTTTGTAAAAGTTATTTGGTATTTAGCAATCGGGCGATGTTTTCAGCCGTTCGGGTTAGATTTGCCTCACCGGTCTTCATCGCTGTTGGCAAATCGACTGCACCCGGCACAATGCTGAACACGGCATCGATTCCCAACTCATACAATGCTTCAATGCCATCCCCAACGTAGCCAGCTAACCCAATCACCTTCGCATTTGGTGCGGCTTGCTTGATTGCTTGCGCTGCACCTATCGGGGTCTTACCGTATTGCGTTTGAAAATCAATTGCGCCTTCGCCAACAAATGCAACGTCCACATTTGCAGCTTTAGCAACCAAATCCGTTGCTTCAACAACCAAGCTAATGCCTGACTGCATCTTAGCCTGAGTGAATGCCAACATACCAGCACCCAGCCCGCCAGCAGCGCCAGCACCTGGTGTGTTAGCCAAATCAATGCCAAGTTGGGACTTAATAACTACGGCATAATTCGTCAAAGCCGCATCCAATTCGGCAACCATTGCTAGTGTCGCACCCTTTTGTGGCCCAAAGACAGCAGACGCACCCGTTTCACCAACCAAAGGATTAGTAACATCTGATGCTAGCAAAAACTCAGATTCAGCCACACGGGGATCAAGATTACTCATATCAATTTCATGCAACGTTGCTAGTGCCGCACCACCGCGAGCAACTTGCTGCCCATTTTCATCAAGGAATCGAACACCCAGGGCTTCGGCCATGCCAGCACCACCGTCGTTAGTGGCAGAGCCACCCAGCCCAATAATGAAGCGACGCATGCCACGGTCCAACGCATCTTTAATCAATTGACCCGTACCGTAAGTTGTCGTAATCAATGGGTTCTTCGTTTCTGTCGTCACGAATTGAATACCTGATGCGGCCGACATTTCGATTACAGCCGTTTGTTGGTCACCCAAAATACCGTAAAAGGCCGAAACAGTCTCGTCCAATGGATTTTGGACATCGGCAGTGATAATTTCGCCCTCCGTTGCATCAACCAGGGATTGAACAGTTCCTTCACCGCCATCAGCCATTGGCACTAATTCATATTCCGCATCTGGAAAAATCTTTTGTAAGCCGGCCTGAATTGCTACAGCCGCCACTTTCGCCGTCATGCTCTCTTTGAATGAATCTGGTGCAATTACAAATTTCATATCATTTCCTCACTGGGTTAATCGTAATCCGAAAACCGCGCCAAATCAAGGCTGGTCAACGACGTAACTTATTACTTGCTTGTACTATATGCGTCATTCCGGCAGACTGTTAATTAGTAAGTGATATATCAGGAGGACATTATGGAACTAGGGACAAAGTTGAAAGAGTTACGCTTGGCGAATCAACTCTCACAAGAACAAGCCGCCGAAAAATTACACGTAACGCGCCAGGCAATTTCGCGTTGGGAGAATAACAAAGATACGCCTAGTTTGATGACTTTAATTGAAATAGCAGATGCATACGCTGTTGAAATCAGCGAACTCTTCAAATCCGATGCATACCAAACTGCAACCAAAATCGACACAAATATTAAGCACTCAAAGTGGTACCGACTGGGATTTTGGTTGATAGTTAGCGTTGTTGCCGCATTTTTGATTACGCTATCAATGGGGCGATATTTCCAAATCGGTTTAATCGATCGATTCAATCCATTCTTACCCATGAAAACTTCATATGCAACAGGTCCAAAACACTGGTCAACACCAGGTAAACAATTTGCGACCGAAGCAATTAGTGATCCGTTTGGTGAAAACACAGAAATTGTAAGCGTAACAATGGGCTTGATTGACTCACCACATAAAGACAATATTATCGTCTTGCAGCATCGAGGCTCTTACGTGAAAGCATCGCGTTGGATCGATTTAACCGATGTGCCTAAGCCAATTAGTGCTAATATCAGCAAGACCTACCATAAGCCAAACCATCGAACGTACCAAATGATGCGTCACTCTTCACCCTTTAGTTAGACAGTCAACACCGCGCAGTCGCGGTGTTTTTTATACGCATAACTTTCTATTCACTTCGTGTTAATTAATACATAGTTGCATTTTACTTCCTTTTGATATTGTTTAAGTATGATTTAGCAAGACAAAGGAGTCGTTAAATGTGGTTCATATATAGTTTACGTAAAAGCACAACAGTCATGGGTACTTTTTTTTAGCAATGCTGATTTTGGGTCTCTTTTTCCCAGGCATAACCGAGTTAACTAGCTGCCGCAAAATCTATTTACTCGTATTTTGGGTTGCCGTCCTAATCGGTTATACGTACAAAGAATATCGCGTAACCAAAGGGGCAAAATAATGAAACAAATCTTATTCTGGGCGTTAATACTGGTAATCGATTTCCTAATCGACATTTTTGTACACCCTGCCTGGCCTTCAATATGGCACTTTTTGGTTAAGTCAACGTCTGCAATTGCAATTATTGTCATTGTTGTACTGGCTTCTAAGGACTCAAAAAAATAGTTGCTTATATTTTATTACGACCTATAAGGAGTCATTTAGATGGATTATTTCAAATCATTAATAACTAGCTATCAAAAAATGAACAACATCCCCACAAATACAGTTCGGATAGCCAAATTAAATGATTCTAAATTCGTTCATATCTCACGTTTATTTGCTAGAGATAACTATTTTCAAGGATTCGATTTACTACAGGCAATTAATAATTACATTAGCCAGGTAAACGGCCCAATCTATCATATGCAGGTTGTATACCGTGATGATGGCCAGGGTCAGTATTTAGAAAAAATATATCTTGAGTTCTCACTTGCAGATTACGAAAAACTTAATGTGGCATTAAAACAGACCCTCGACTACAAATAATACGAATCGTAATCCAGAAAAAGTATCAACTCATGAATAACACCAACAAATTAAAGCACCATGGTTTCATAACAACCATGGTGCTTTATACGGCACTTACCGCGTTGAGAATTGACTCATAGGATTAATAAATGTTGAAAGAGGATAAGTGCCGCATTTAGTTAGACAGATTGTCTCTTAATTAATAATATGCTCAACACTAGACCAACCGTACCCCAGCTAATGCCTGATAAAAACATGCCTGAAAATTGCATTTTTTGTATCATTGCACCCCCAGTAACCGATCCTAAAGCAATACCAACGTTAAACGCTACAGGATACAGAGATGCGCCCATGATATCCGATTGAGGGTGAGTTGCCCGTGCAAAATCCATAAACATAATCGTTGACGGCGTTCCCACTAAATATAAAATACTACCAATGAATACAACCACAATTAGCTCAATTCCATGATGGTTTTGTGCTAAAAGGCCCAGCATTAAAAATACGATTATAACGATTAATATTCTTGGAAACGAACTTAACTTGTACTTGCTTTGTATGATTCCTGAAATATGATTCGAAGCTAATGACATCGTACCAAAAGCACCTAAGGCCACACTAACACCTGCCGTTTGTAAATGAAGTTCGGAACGTAAAAATGGCTCTAAATAAGTGTAGAAACTATACAGAGCAGCAACACTCATACTTGTGACAGCTATTCCCAACAATATGTTAGCGTCTCGAAACACTTTGTATTGTTGTCTTATTAACGTATTTTTTTCACCTTCCCACCAGGGCAAATTTGCACGTAAAACACTGAGACTTAACATGGTTAGCGTCGCTATCAGAATAAATATTATTCTCCAACTTGTGATATTGGTTAAGTACGAATATATCGGCACACCCAATACTGAAGACAAAGAAATGCCTGTAAATACGCTAATCAGGAATGAATTTTCTTTCCCTTTCGGAGCAATCTTATTCGCAAAGGCAATTAATAATGCGTTAATCGTACCAACAATAGTCGCCGAAGTAATTCGTGCAATTGCGAAAATTACATAGCTTGTGCTGATAGCCGTAAATAAGTTTGAGCCGGCAAAAATAGTAATCAACCACAACAATCTTTTGAAGTTGTGTAGTCTCGCAGTTAACGGCACAAGTATCACAATAAATGCCGCATACACAACAGAGTATATGGTTGTTAATAACCCGATTTGATTGGTAGAAACATTAAAATCGTGTGATAAAACGGAAGAAATCCCCAAAACCAAAAATTCATTACTACCTAATAGAAATGAAACAGCAATAAGAATCATGATCTTCTTAATGTCTTTATTCACAGCCTTTCTCCTTTCATTCGATGTATAAATTATAAGTCATCCAATAATGAAAGGGCTTTCAATTTTGGGCGGTAAAATGTTAAAATTGTACAAAATACAACAAGAAGGTGTATATGATGCAACCAAGAACTAACGCTGTTGCTGCTGAACAGGTAAATTATAATTCTGGCTTTCCTTTGTATGCCCGGCATCATGCTTTATCAGAGTTCAACTTCCAGGTTGTACCGCACTGGCACCCAGACCTCGAGTTCTTAAAAGTGACAACTGGAGAAATGTCTGTGTTCGTAAACGGAAAAAATCTTTTAATTCAAGCCGGTGATGGAATTTTTATAAACAGCAATCGCATGAATTTTAGCTACACTAGTTTAAATACCGTAGCAGAGTTCACAGCTGTTATCTTTAATTTGCGAATGTTTGCTGATGCAACCCCATTTACACAGGAATACTTTCAGCATTATTTTTCCACTGCAACCCAGGATTACATTCTATTGGGTCATGAGACAGATTGGCAAAATCAGGTATTACTGAGTATTGAAGACATCTATAATTCAGTCTCAACTGCCCCACCATTTGCTCTTCTGGGTAAGATTTCTAATATAACAAACTCAATTATCCCCTACCTAAAAGTAAAAGAACGCCCAATTGATAGTCGTCTTCATCAAACTTTATGGTCAATGGTGTCTTTTATCCACGACAACTACGCTCAACCTATACGTGTGGAAGACATAGCTGATTTTGCCCACGTTTCAAGAACTCAGGTATTTTCACTCTTCAATCAACTTTTAAATATTTCGCCAAATGAGTACTTAAACAACGTACGATTAAACAACGCATTGTACGCTTTACGTGACACAAATAGCACTATTACGGACATTGCCTTTGATACCGGTTTTTCTAGCTCCAGTTACTTTGTACAAAAATTTTCAAAACATTTCAAAACTACCCCGGCTGCGTATAGAAAAAAGTATCGAAATAATAATCGACATACAGTTAACTTTAATGATTAGTTTATATTTGATTTTAAAAAAAGCACAAGCGCAACTCTCTGAATTGAGAATGCGCTTGTGCTTTTATTTTATAACTAAAAATCCTACTTCTCGTTCGCCTTTTTCTTCACTCGGCTTTTATCCATTCCATGGATGCCGACTGACTTCCTACGCGAGTCGAGACTCGCTTCGGTTGTGGCAGGCCTGCGAAAAAGACTTACTTTTCGTTCGCCTTTTTCTTGGCCTTCTTAGCGGCGCGGAGTGATTGACGCTCTTCGACACGCTTCTTGTACTTTGCGTCGCGGGCAATCGCTGCCTTAATTTGACGCTTGTAACCAGGCTTAACGTTCTTCTTCTTCTTCTTGACCATTCCGATCATCGTTGGGTCAAGCTTAACCGTTGACTTTGAACGTTGCTTACGACGACGACGGTCGTAACCAGGCTTCAACTCACCATGTGAGTACGTCATTGGCTCGAATTCAACTCCCATGGCTTCAACCGCTTGCACGCGATCTTCCTCATCAGGGTTGTAAATCGTAATCGCAGTTCCTTCCATACCGTTACGGCCAGTACGACCAACACGGTGCACGAAGAATTCCAATTCAGTAGGAATACCATCGTTGATAATCAATGAGACACCAGGGATATCGATACCACGAGCAGCCAAGTCAGTGGCTACGACGTATTGGTAATCCAAGTGTTGGATTTGTTGCATGGTACGCTTACGTTCACGTGGTTGGATACCACCGTGAATTTCAGCAACCTTCAAGCCGCGGTTACGCAATGACTTCGTCAACTCACGGGCACGTTCCTTCGTGTTCGTGAAGACCAAAGCCATGTATGGGTTACCCATCGTCAACAACTCGTAAACCAAGTCGTCCTTCTTCATTCCCTTCGTACCAACCAACAAGTTCGTGATAGTTGGGGCGATAACCGTTTCCGTTGGGATTTCTTCGATAACTGGGTTCGTTAGGTACTTCTTCAAGAATGGTTGCAACTTTTGTGGAATCGTTGCTGAGAAGACCAACATTTGCAAGTCTTCTGGCATTGCACCAGCGATTGCGTCAACTTCAGGCAAGAACCCCAAGTCCATCGTCATATCTGCTTCGTCGACAACCAATGTGTCTGCCGTGTGGATATCCAATGCCCCAGCCGTGTACAAGTCCTTGATACGACCAGGCGTTCCGATAACGATTTGTGGTTGTGAGCTTTCCAATTGGTGCAATTGACGTGCCTTGTCAGTACCACCAACGTACAAACCAATGCGTGGTTGTTGGTCAACTGGGAAACCAGTGCCCAATTGCTTTGCCGCTGCATAGATTTGTTGCGCCAATTCACGTGAAGGCGTTGTAATAACGGCTTGCACCTTTTGAATTGATGGGTCGTACTTTTGGAAAATAGGAATCAAAAATGTGTGTGTCTTACCAGATCCCGTTTGTGATTGTCCAACGACTGAACGTCCTTGCATGACAACTGGAATCAAGCGCTCTTGCACCTTTGTAGGCGTTGTGAAACGAATTTCTTCCAACGCTGTGTAAATTTCTGATCGTAGGTTGTAGTCAGTAAACTTCGCCATTATGCTTCTGTTTGCTCCTTCAATGTTTGATCGGCTTCACGAATGATATCGTTAATTTCATCCATATCCTTTGCTAAGGCACCAGAGGCGAACTTGTGTCCACCACCGCCGTGACGCTTAGCAATTTCGTTAATCACCGTGTTACGTGAACGGAGTCGTACGCGGAAGTACCCTTCATCTTGCTGCTCAAAAACAGCCCAGGCCTTCGCCGTGTTAATCTTTCCTAGCAACGGCACGATAAATGCGGTACCAAATTCGCCAAGATCGAAACTCTCTACGACTTCATTCGTCAAAATAATATAGTTAAAGCCATTTTCAGTCATGACCATATTGCTATAAACGTAAGCTGATGCACGGGCAGCTTCAAGTGAAATCGTATCCATTCGTTGGTTAATCTCAAACCAATCAAAATCGTATTTCATCAAATCTGCCACAACCTGCATCGTTTCAGACTTCGTTGCATACAAAAAGCGGCCTGTATCGCCGACAATTCCAGCATACAAATATGACGCACCCGCATCAGACAACTTCAATTCGTCTTCAAATTCCTTGTAGAAGGCGTAAATCAAAGCTGATGTTGATGACGCACCCTCTTCAACCCAATTAAAATCTGCATATGGGTCTTCATTAGGGTGGTGGTCAATCTTAACTAACGTCTTACCGTAATCAAAACGGCGGTCATCAATACGTGGTTCATTGGCCGTATCGGTAACAATAACTAAGGCGTTATCATAAAGTGAATCTGGAATATCTTCCATGTCACCCATCCAAGCCGAGCTAGGCACTTGTTTCCCCACAACGTGGACATGCTTATTCGGGAATGATGTCTTAATCAATTCAGCAAGACCAAGTTGTGAACCAAATGCGTCAGGGTCTGGACGTTGATGACGGTGAATAATGATTGTATCCGCCGCCTTAATTTGCGCTAAAATTGCTGTTTGCGCTGTCATGTTGCTTTCTCTATTCTATCTAGTTTACTTACGTTGCTTTTATTAGTATAGCAGAAAATGGCCGTAAAAACGCGTTGTGGTTAGTTATCATACAGATTCAACGGAATATTTTCAAACGTCAACGGCGCCAGATTTGTCATCGTTAAGCCAAGCAAGCGAATCGGCTTTTGATACCCACCTAATTCTTCCCAAATGTCTTGTGCTAATCGCACAAATTCTGTGGCATCATTTGGCAAGAAGTCCGTCTGCGTAAAGCGACGTGTCTCTGTGTCAAAATCTTCGTCACGTACTTTCAAGACCAGTGTTTTACCGTGCATACCGCGTCGTTTAAGCGACTGTTCTAGTCGCTCGGCTAATCGTTTGAACTCCGCCTCAATCTGCTCCTCAGTGTCCAAAAACGGCCCATATGTATGCTCTTTCCCAATTGACTTACGTTCGCGCTGCCACTCAACTGGACGGTCATCAACACCACGAATACGGCGATAAAAATCGTAGCCCATGCGCCCGAAGTGCTGGGTTAACGTGGTTTGATCCATTTCGTACAAATCTCGACCGGTATCAACACCTAGTTCATGCATTTTAATTGCGGTTTTCTGACCAACGCCACGTACATCTTCAATCGGTAGCGCATCCAGGAACGGTCGAATGTCCGCCTCACGGACAACCGTTAATCCAACCGGTTTATTATGCTCAGACGACAACTTCGCTAAGAATTTATTGAATGAAATTCCCACCGAACTCGTCAACGTCAATTCTGCAAAAATCGTTTGCTGCAATTCATGGGCAAGTGCGACTGCATCGGTATGCCCCGTTTTATTCTCAGTGACATCAAGATAAGCCTCATCAAATGCAATTGGTTCAACCTTATCCGTGTAACGGTGAAAAATATCATGAACTTGTTTCGACACCGCCCGATACTTCTCAAAATTAGGGTCTAAGAACGTGGCATTCGGTGCTAACCGTAGCGCTTCAGCTGCACTCATTGCCGAATGCACACCTAGCTTTCGTGCAACATAGTTAGCTGTCGCCACCACACCACGGCCACCATTCTTACGCGGATCATGCGCCAAAATTAGTGGCACACTTGCAAGAGCGGGATTATCACGGATTTCCACTTGGGCATAAAACGCATCCATATCCACGTGAATAATTTGTCGATCTGTTTTTAAATGCACTGGTATCTCTAGCAAATCCGCCATGATAATCTCCTTTCTTGCCAACTAATAAAAAGAATTCAAGTTGCGCATTGCAACTCGAATTCTAAAAAATTACTTTTCGTCTCCTGAAGCTGGCTCGTCGGCCTTTACTTCAGCAGCTGGTGCTTCAACAGCTTCAGTCTTAGCTTCAGCAGCCTTAACAACTTGGCGGATAGCTGACAACTCGAATACCAAGATAACACCTTCAGCATCCAAATCGAAAGTCTTAGCTTCCTTGTTAACAGCAGCAATCTTACCGTGCAAACCACCGATAGTCACAACTTCGGCACCTGGTTGCACGTTGTTGATCATCTCTTGACGCGTCTTTTGCGCCTTTTGTTGTGGGCGAATCATGATAAAGTACATAGCTGCCACGAAGACAATCAAAATCAAAATGTTCATTGACATAGTAGTAAATCTCCTAAAATTTTAATAACAGTAATTAGAACAGACGGGCATTTGCGTTGTTATAACCGTAGTTAGCCATAACCTCTTCACGGAACTCGAGTAGTCGATCTTCCGCAATTGCTTGGCGCATGTCTTCCATGAGCTTCAACAAGTAACGCAAATTGTGCACTGAGGCGATGTTTTGTGCATACAACTCATCAGCCTTAAACAAGTGATGCAAGTAAGCCTTGGTAAAGTTTTGTGAACCGTAGTCTTCCGTCTCAGGGTCAATCAAAGAGAAGTCATTCTTGTACTTTGAGTTCGTAATCACGATACGACCCTTAGATGTCATCAACGTTCCCTTACGAGCGATACGCGTTGGCAAAACTGAATCAAACATGTCGATACCACGGATAGCACCGTCAATCAATGAGTCTGGTGCCGCCACACCCATCAAGTAACGTGGCTTGTTCTCAGGCAAGAATGGCACCGTGAAGTCTAGCACACGGTTCATTTCTTCCTTCGTTTCACCAACTGACAAACCACCCACCGCATAACCAGGCAAATCAAGTGATACCAAATCACGGGCTGATTGCTTACGTAGCTCACGGAAACCAGCACCTTGCACAATACCAAACAATGCTTGATCCTCTGGACGACGGTGCGCTGCCATCGCACGCTCAGCCCAACGTGAAGTACGCTCAACTGAGTTTTTCACGTAATCATACGTTTCGAAGTATGGAATCGCTTCATCCAATTGCATCATCACGTCAGAACCCAAGTTATTTTGGATTCGCATCGCAACTTCCGGAGAAAGGAACATTTCTTCACCATTCACGTGGTTACGGAAAGTGACTCCTTCTTCCTTAATGTTGTTACGCTCTGACAATGACCAAACTTGGAAACCACCAGAATCAGTCAAAATTGGGCCATCCCAATTCATAAACTTGTGCAAGCCACCAGCTTCAGCAATCAATTCATCACCAGGACGTACCCACAAGTGGTATGTGTTAGACAAAATGAATTGAGACTTGATCTCCTTCAATTCACGAGGTGAGACATTTTTAACGGTTGCTTGTGTACCAACTGGCATGAACATTGGGGTCATTACTTCACCGTGTGGCGTTGTAATCTTACCCAAACGTGCACCAGTATGCTTTTCAACGTGAAGCAATTCGTACTTCACAGCATAATCTGACATGTTTCGACTTCCTTCCTGACACATCTGTTAAATGTGCTAGCATACTATTTTCACCCGCTAACTAAAGCGGTAAATAAAAACTAACTAAGAACTATTATATCAGAAAGAACGCCCGTCTTATGCGCAATTTCCAGAATAAATGAACTTTATGTGTAAATTGTGATGTTTGATGGTACAAAAAAACCGGTTCTATTCTTTTTGGCGTTGGTGATTAATCACCAACGCTTTTTTGCATTTATCAATCATTCTCAAAATAAAAATAAAAAACACCAATAGCTCGGTGTATCCTAAAGTC
>JAAOED010000011.1 GCA_016466735.1 Weissella confusa
CAATGAACTATAAGCAAAAGGCAGCTGATTTCAACAATGTGAAATCAGCTGCCTAAGCAAGGTTCAAAATATTAAATTTTACCGGTCATCAGTACCATTTGACTTTGAACCTAAAATCTATTTAAATTTCGCGGAAACCGCCATCAACTGGAATTTGATCCTCGATGTCGATTTCTTCTTCCTGTCCACGTGTAAAGGCGAACAACTCAATAACAAAATAAAGGGCTGCCAAATAGTAGCCGTACATCGCTGAGTTCAAATGTAGCCAAACTGACACCAAGAACACCACTGGCCACACAAACATCAAGTACCAGAAAGCACCGCGCTTACGCAAGAAAGCTCCTGCAATGGCACTGAAAATCATGTTTGCCACAAACAATGAAAAAATAATTTTAACATTCGCCGTTAACGGTGATTCGTTAATTGCAAACGGTACTAACAACCCCAAGATTGGCATCCAAATCCAGAACCGCCAATCCAACGCTTCTTTCAAACGCTTCATATCAATTCCCCTTTTAACATCCCTGCAACGATGTTAACCTTAAAAATTCTAACGTGCTAACTCAAGTGCATAGCTCAATGCACTTAGCGCATAGAGCGGTGCGGTCTCGGCACGCAAAATGCGCGGCCCAAGCCCTGCAGGCACAAAGCCAAACGTATTTGTTAGCAAGTCTAACTCACTTTCCTTTAACCCACCTTCAGGTCCAACCAAAAAGGCAATTTTGTCGCCCACATTCAAGTGACTAAACTGGGCCACCAGTTGCGCTGTTTCGCCCTGCTTGGCACTCTCTTCCCAGGCAACAATCTTAACCATATCATCCGGCAAATCCAAATCGCGTAGTTTTTCAACATACGTCACATCTGGCACACGTAGTCGGTGTGATTGTTCAGCAGCACCTTGGGCAATCTTTTGCAATCGCGCAAGCTTCTTATCAGCTTTCATCCCCCAATGGACCACTGACCAATCCGTCTCCACGATAATGACGTGGTGAACGCCTAATTCGGTCGCTTTTTGAACAACCAATTCAGGTTTATCACCCTTAGCTAAGCCAAGAATGATTGTCGTCTCCACCGGCAATTCAACATCAGTTGCCACTTCTTCAACGACACGCATCGTTGTCATTTCATCAGCAACCTGAATCACTTCAGCCACCACCATGGTTTGTTGATCAGGATACACAAATTCTGCCTGTGTCCCTTCCTTGCCACGAAGGACGGTCATTAAATGATGTTGCACATCTTCTGGCAAAATAAATTCTTGACCGGCTGGCGCTTCAGTCAAAAAATAACGTTGCATTATTCGTCCTCGCTTTTACGGTGAGCAATCAAACCATACCATTCACCAAGCTTCATCGTCTCGTCGAGCGCATAGCCATTCTCTTCCAACTTCGCAATAATCGTTTGCGCCTTGTCTTCGTAAATACCTGATAACAAGAACTTACCACCCGGACGCAAAACGCTATCAACTTGTGGAATCAATGGTACAAGCACTTCAGCCAACATGTTAGCCACAACAATATCAAATTCTTGGGCCGGTACATCGCTTAGCAAGTCACTTGCCATCACTTGGATATCTGAGGCAACAGGATTCAAATCCAAATTACCTTGAGCTGATCGCACAGCCACTTCATCAATATCCGTACCTAGCACCTTATCAGCCCCCAACAACTTTGCCGCAATACCAAGCACACCTGAACCAGTTCCAACGTCTAGCAAACGCTCACCGCCACGTACGACGATTTCAAGTGCTTGCATCATCAAACGTGTCGTTGGGTGAGTACCAGTTCCAAAGGCCATCCCAGGGTCCAAAACAATCACTTTTTCGCCTTCTTGGGCTGGTTGGTATTCTTCCCACTTAGGCACGACTGTCAAATGACGTGTCACACGAACTGGGTGGTAGTACTTTTGCCATTCAGTAGCCCAGTCTTCATCCTTAACTGCACTTGTTGTTACCTTACCTGGTGTTGCATCAAGTCCAAATGATGCCAATTGGTTCACACGCATTTGCACATCGTTAATCACCTCAGGCAAATTAACATCTTCTGCAAAATAGCCAGCGACCGTCGCACCTGATTCGCGGTGCTCAACAACATCCCAATCGACCCATACAGTGGCATCAGCAGGTTCATAGCTGTTCACATCTGCCGCATCATCGATTTGGATACCTTCTGCCCCGGCTTCCATCAAAATATTGCTGACAGCTTCAACAGCCTCAGTTTGTGTCTCAACAATTATTTCTTGCCAACTCATCAGCACTTCCTCATCACTTCGTTATAGTCTTAACAACAGAATAACATAAAGTTGCCTAAAAATGTTGTCTGCTTTAACCCGCTTCTTTGCTTATCGCGACAACAAAAAAACGAGAGATACAATGTATCTCTCGTTCTTAATTAACACAACTAATAATTAGTCGACCGTAACGATCGTCATCAAGTTAGTCGTACCTGAAGTCGTTACAGGAATACCTGCAGTAACGATGATAGTATCACCCTTTTCTGCCAAACCTGCAGCAACAACTTCCTTCTTTGCCAATTCGATCAAAGCATCAGTGTTGTCCACTGCTTCTGAGATCATTGGTTGAACACCCCAGTAAATCGTCAATGAACGTTGTACACGCTCGTCGAACGTCAATGCCAAGATGTCAGCGTTAGGACGGTACTTTGAGATCATCTTTGCCGTGTAACCTGAAGTCGTTGCAGCAACGATAGCCTTAACATTCAAGTTTTCTGCAGCCGTAGCAACAGCAGCAGCAACTGATTCAGTAACGTCTGATGCGTCGAAGTTGTTTACGTGACGGCCGTTTGCTGCCAAAGCAGTTTCTGCCTTCTCGTCGATGCGTGCCATAGTAGCAACAGCAGCAACTGGGTAAGCACCGTTAGCTGACTCACCTGACAACATAGTTGCGTCAGTTCCGTCAAATACGGCGTTGGCAACGTCAGAAGCTTCGGCACGCGTTGGGCGTGGGTTCTCTTGCATTGAGTCCAACATGTCAGTAGCAGTAATAACTGGCTTACCGGCAGCGTTCATCATGCGGATCAAGTCCTTTTGTACCAAAGGAACGTTTTCTGCTGGAATTTCAACACCCATGTCTCCACGAGCAATCATCAAACCATCAGAAACCTTCAAGATTTCGGCGAAGTTGTCGATACCTTCTTGTGATTCGATCTTAGGGAAGATCATAACATCTTCCTTACCAGCTTCTAGCAACAAAGCACGGATGTCTTCAACGTCTGAAGGCTTACGTACGAATGAAGCGGCGATGTATTGGATACCTTGTTCCAAACCGAAGCGGATGTCATCGGCATCCTTTTCAGTGATACCTGGCAAGTTGATTGAAACACCAGGTGCGTTAACACCCTTACGTGATCCCAACAAACCGTGGTTTTGAACTTCAGTAACCAATTCGCGGTTAGCTTCGTCCTTTTCAGTGATCAACATGTCGATCTTACCGTCGTCGAACAAAACGTGTCCGCCAACCTTAACGTCGTCGAACAAACCAGGGTAAGTTACGGCAACCTTTTCCTTAGTACCTTCAAGAGAAGCATCCATTGAGATGCGAACAACATCACCGATGTTGAACTCAATCTTACCTGGCTCTTGAACAGTCGTACGGATTTCGGCACCCTTAGTGTCCAACAAGAATCCTACAGTCTTACCTGAAATCTTCTCGGCTTCGCGCACAGCGTTCATACGACCCAAGTGCTCTTCGTGGTCTCCGTGTGAGAAGTTGAAACGTACAACGTTTGCACCTGACTCGATCAACTTAGTAATAGTCTCGACGTCAGAACTAGCTGGTCCAAGCGTTGAAACAATCTTGGTCTTCTTCATGATCTGAAAAATCTCCTTCGTTTTGTGTTGATAGTGTATCTATCTAACTGATGTTAATTGTACTATTTTTCACTTTTTTTGTACACAATTTTTGTTTCTTATCTGTTCCAATATTCAAACAAAAAACACACAAGCTTACAGCTTGTGTGTTTTTTAACATTATTATTGTCGTGCGTCCGTATCCAAATCAACTTCCGTCAACTTACGCAACTTTGTCTTGTGCTTAATCTTGTATCCAAGGTACAAACCAATAAACAATGGTAGTGACATGTACGTTGTGATAATTCCTGACCAGTTCCAGTGTGAAATTGGTCCTTGGAATGATGCCAAGTCTTGTCCAACAACAACAACGATTGACAAAACCAATGCCAAAATTGGACCAACTGGGAACCACTTAGCATGGTAGCGGAGCTTCTTCACATCACGACCTTGCGCCACAAAGGCACGACGGAAACGATAGTGTGAAATTGCGATACCAATCCAAGCGATGAAACCAGTCAAACCTGAAGCAGCCACCAAGTAGTAGTAGATGCCAGGTCCGAAAACAGACGTGACGAACGTCAACAAACCAACGGCAACCGTAGCCAACAAAGCTGGCACTGGAATACCCGTGTTGATGTTAACACGTGCGAATACCTTTGGCGCCTTTCCTTCAACGGCCATGGCGTACAACATACGCGTTGAAGCGTAAACACCAGAGTTAGCTGAAGAAATAACTGACGTCAAGATAACAGCGTTCATAATTGAAGCAGCAGCAGCCAAACCAGCTTGCTTAAAGACCAACGTAAATGGTGAGACCGCAATGTTTGTTTCACTTGAACGGAGCAAGTTTGGATCCTTGTAGTAAATCAATGCCCCAATAATGAAGATGGCAAGGATGTAGAACAAAAGGATACGCCAGAAGACTTGCTTGATAGCCGTTGGCACTGACGTTTCTGGTGTTTCTGACTCACCAGCCGTAATACCAACCATCTCAGTTCCTTGGAATGAGAAACCAGCCACCATGAAGACGGCTAGCATACCACCAACGCCACCAACAAATCCGTGGTTACCGCCAGCTGACAAGTTACGTGGGACATCTGGGTGATAAGCCATGATACCGAAGATTGTTGCAACTCCGATGACCAAGAATGCGACTACCGCAACAACCTTAATCGTTGCCATCCAGAACTCAGTTTCAGCGTATGACTTAGCTGACATTAGGTTGATGACCGTAATCAAGAGCAACACTAGCGCTGACCAAATCCAACTTGGGACATTCGGTAACCAGTAACCCATGACCACACCGACCGTTGCCGCTTCAACCGCAACCGTAATTGCCCAATTAAACCAATAATTCCAACCCATGGCAAAACCGAAAGCAGGATCAACGAAACGATCGGCGAACGTTGAGAATGAACCTGAAACTGGCATGTAAGTCGCCATTTCACCCAAACTGGTCATCAAGAAGTAAACCATCAAACCAATAACCGCATAAGCAGTAAGGGCTCCGAATGGTCCAGCTTGTGCAACCGTTGCACCTGAGGCAACGAACAAACCAGTCCCGATTGTCCCACCAAGGGCAATCATTGACAGGTGACGCGTCTTCATCGTGCGCTTCAGCGTCCCTTGATTCTGTTGATTATCTGACATAATTCCTCCTATATAGAGAGGCCTAATCGCACTCGTGAGAACGAAAAAAGTCCCCAGTTCATACCATCGCATAAACTAGGGACCTCGTTTGAAATCATTAGTGTTGTCGATAGCGCTCCGCAGCCGACGAATTTTGCTGCGACAGTCCTTCCGTTGTTCACGTAAGGACCAACATGTTTCACCGCCGTGAAAACACATTTCGGCAACCGCCCCTTTAAATCAACCGCCTTGTCTGCCGACTTGGTTGATCACTCATGTTGGTTGCAACCTCTATGTCATATTTAATTTATGAGACTAAGTATAAGCATGTTTTTAGACATCGTCAACCCAACTCGCAATCTAACCCTAAAAACTTCTTAAATACCGCTTAAGCGTAAAACTTAATCACACCCTTTTTAAAAACACTGATGATACGATAGATGAAAAGTTAGTTAACCACATTGGTTGTTAAAGGAGTTGTCGATTATCATGATTATTAAGCCCTCTAAAAGCCGGCTCATTATATTAATAATAAGTATATTGGCTTTCTTAATTCTAACCATTAGCACTTTTCTTGGTGCTTCGCTGCTCACTTTAATCGATTCAGCTGAGCAGAACTTTTTAGATAGCATGGCGCCTGCGTCATTGTCGACACTAACTAAACCATTTGTTTTATTTAGTCACGGCTTATTGTTTGCCTTGGTCATCTTTTTACTTGCTTTTTTGCTTTGGGGATTTAAATTCAAAATCCCGGCCGCATGGATTGTGCTAACGACCATCAGCGGGTCATTGTTGATTAACATCTTCTCGTTAATCTTCCCCCATCGCCTAGCTGGCCAGGCAACACAATTTCCAGCCCATACTATCTTTTTCGTCACATTACTTTATTTCTTTCTCAGCAAGATTGTCGTGCCGGAGTTGAAATCATTTCCCCGTCAAATCGCTGGTCAAATTATTATTTTAACGGGGTGGATCCTCACCTTTATCGGCACGATTCTCTCAACTAACTACACATTTTCTGATGCTGTGGCTGGCTGGCTACTCGCGATTGCTTGGCTACAACTCGCCGCACAGTTCTATGGTAATTACGCCCCGCGCGCGTACCGCATGAACGGATTCAGTAATTCATGGTTCTAAAAAATGGCTAAAATCACCTTACGTTCCTGGCAATCGACAGACTTCGATGCCTATGAAAAATTAATCGCACAACCTGAAATTATGCAAGGAGCTGGGTTGCCTAATGCAGACACACAGCAACGTCGCATGATGTTTGAAACGGATTTATATCAGCCATTCCAGGCTGCCATCGTTTATAAATCCCAGATTATCGGTAGCATCATCGCCTACGCCCGAGTTTCTGAAACCGGTGACTTCATCCCTAATGAGTATGACCTGGCGTATTTCTTAGATAGCCGTTTTACAGGCCATGGCATTATGACTCAAGCCTTACACAGCTTTATCACAGCATTGCCGACGCCAACAACATTGTTAGCCGAAACATTTGTTGATAATGTCGCGTCACAGCGCATCCTAGAGAAGCTTGGTTTCATTAAAACCGGTGCCTACAACAACATCATTGCATACAAAAAGCCGATCAGTTAGATCGGCTTTTTGACTATGCAGTTTTAGAACAAGCCAGTAATTTGACCGTTTTCATCAATATCAATGTCATATGCTGCTGGGTGACTTGGCAATCCTGGCATCGTCAAAATTGAACCAGTCAAGGCAACCAAGAAGCCAGCTCCTAACTTAGGCACAAACTCACGCACATGAATCTTAAAGTCCGCTGGTGCACCCAACTTCTTCGCATCATCACTCAATGAGTATTGCGTCTTCGCCATGATAACTGGCATCTTATCCCAACCACGCTTTGCAAACTCACGTAATTGCTTAGTAGCCTTATCTGACAATTCAACACCAGCACCGCCGTAAATTGTTTGCACAATCTTTTCGATTTTTGTAACAGCATCATCTTCAGGTGCATACAATGGCGTAAAGTGGCTTTCTTGCTCAGTTGCTGCGATAACTGCTTGCGCCAACTCTGGCGCACCAGCACCGCCTTGCGCCCAAACGTCAGCCATGTAGGCCTCAGCACCACGCTCACGAACGTAATTTTCAACCATCTCGATTTCTTCAGGTGTGTCACTCACAAAGCGGTTAACGGCAACAACAACTGGCACGCCGTAACGTGACATGCTTTGCAAGTGTTGACCCAAGTTAGCCAAGCCGGCTGACAAAGCGTCCAAATTAGGTTCTGTCAATTCCGTCTTAGGCAAACCACCGTGCATCTTCAACGCACGCACCGTCGCCACAATGACAATTGTGTCCGGTGTCTTGCCCAACAATGGCACCTTGAAGTCCAAGAACTTCTCACCACCCAAGTCAGCCCCGAAACCAGCTTCAGTGACAACGTAGTCCGCTAATTGCAAAGCTGTCTTAGTTGCGCGAATTGAGTTGGTTCCTTGCGCAATATTGGCAAATGGACCTCCGTGAATCAACGTTGGCGTGTGGGCAAGCGTTTGAACCAAGTTTGGCTTAATCGCATCCTTCAACAACGTCGTCAACGCGCCGGCAACGCCCAAGTCCTTAACTGTCACAGGCTCCTTGTCATACGTGTAACCGATAACGATGCGTTCAATACGCGCCTTCATATCCATCAAATCATGTGACAACGTCAAAATAGCCATCAATTCAGAAGCAACCGTGATATCAAAACCATCTTCACGCGGCACTCCAGAAGTTGGGCCACCCAAACCAATTGTAATGTGGCGCAAAGCACGATCATTAACGTCCAAAGCGCGCTTCCAAAGCAAACGACGTGGGTCAATGTTCAAAGGATTTCCTTGGTAGATGCTGTTATCGATAACGGCGGCCAACGTGTTGTGGGCACTTGTCAAAGCATGGAAATCACCCGTAAAGTGCAAGTTTATGTCAGCCATTGGGACAACTTGGGCGTATCCACCACCAGTAGCACCACCCTTCAAGCCCATAACTGGTCCAAGTGACGGTTCACGCAACGCAACCATCGTCTTCTTACCAGCCAAGCTTAGCGCATCAGCCAAGCCAACCGTCACCGTTGACTTACCCTCACCAGCTGGCGTTGGGTTAATTGACGTCACCAAAATCAACTTACCCAAATCATTTTGTCGGGCAGTTTCATCGATTTCAATCTTGGCTTTATCACGACCGTATGGTTCCCATTCAGCTGCCGTCAAGCCAGCCTTCTCTGCAATTTTTTCAATTGGCCAAACTTCAGCCGCTTGTGCAATTTCAATATCAGTTTGCATCCCCAGATACCACCTTATTTTCTTCTCGAACCGCCTGATAACCAATATCATGGCGATAAGCTAATGTTGTTTGTGTCGCATCAATTGCCTCGTACACCATCTCTTGCGCCTGTGACGCCGTCGCTGCATGACCGACAACCGTGGCGATACGACCACCATTACTTATTAGTTTATCATCATTTCGCGTCACACCCGCATAAAATGTGTTGATGCCAGCCATTGAAAATGATGGTAGAAGGATGTGCTCGGTCGTTGGTGCAGGATAACTTGGATTCGCCAGCACGACGCCAACATAGACATCATCCTGTTGCCAAGTTACTTCTGGTTGTTCACCAGCCAATAATGCCAAAATAAGTTCATAAAAATCACTTTGTAGCTGTGGCAAAACAACCTGCGCCTCAGGATCACCGAAACGCACATTATATTCAACGACTTTAGGTCCCTCATCAGTCAACATCACCCCTGTGTATAACACACCCGTGAACGGCATCTCACGTGCTGCCATCGTGTTCAATGTTGGTAAAACCAATGTTCGAATGGCTTCTTGCACAATCTCATCTGAAACCCAGCGAACTGGCGAATAGGCACCCATACCACCAGTATTTAGACCTTGATCATTGTCAAAACGGCGCTTATGATCTTGCGCAATTGGGGCGTGAATGACTCCATTGGGGCCAACTAAACTAAATATTGAAAACTCCACCCCCGCCATATATGACTCAATGACCAACGCCGCATCCGCCTGACGTTCATACGCGAGTTGAATCATCGTTTCAGCATCTTCACGGTCACGACAAATCACCACGCCCTTGCCGGCTGCTAAACCATCTTGCTTAATGACAAGTGGCAAGTCAAAGTTTTTTAGCGCCTGCAATGCGCTAGACTCATCGGTAACCATCACTGACGTAGCGGTTGGCACCCCTGCTTGCGCCATGACGTCCTTGGCAAATTGCTTTGAACCTTCTAACTGCGCAGCTTGTTGTGTGGGACCAAAAATCTTTAGCCCTGCTGTTTGAAAAACGTCGACCACACCAGCAATCAGTGGCGCTTCTGAACCAACAAACGTCAAATCAACTGCTTCTTGCTCTGCTAGGTCCCGCAATCCAGCGACATCCAGCATGTCGTGATTGATTGTCCGAATACCTACTGACTGCATCCCCGCATTACCGGGCACCACAATAACTTCTTCAACATCAGCACTCCGTAGAAATGTTTCTGCTAACGCATGCTCGCGGGCCCCAGACCCAATTACCATCACCTTCGCCATGTTTCTCTCCTAGTGCTTAAAGTGGCGCGTGCCAGAAAATACCAATGCAATACCAAGCTCGTTGGCCTTATCAATTGACGCTTGATCCTTGATTGAGCCACCGGGTTCCACAATTGCCGTAATCCCATGTTCAGCTGCGTAGGTTACTGAGTCGTCCATTGGGAAGAAGGCGTCCGATGCCAAAACCGCATTTTCAAAGCCAGGCTTTTCACTTGCCTTCGTAATCGCCATCTTAACTGAATCGATACGATTTGGTTGGCCCGCCCCAACGCCAAGCGTTTGTCCCTTTTGGGCAACCACAATCGCGTTTGACTTCACATGCTTGACCGCCTTTTGGGCAAAAATCATCGCTTCAAGTTGGGCTGACGTGGGTTGCACATTACCAACCACTTCGAAATCAGCCAACGTTTCAGATACTAGGTCACGCTCTTGCATCACGACACCACCAAGGACAGCTGTCAATTCAACCGCTTGTGGGACATCCGTTGTGAACGGCACTGTCAACAAACGCAAATTCTTCTTCTTAGCCAACACATCGTACGCTTCAGGCGTAAAGCTTGGCGCAATGATAATTTCCAAGAAAATTTGGTGCATCTTTTCAGCAGTTGCCAAATCAACTTCACGGTTCAGAGCGACGATGCCACCAAAAATAGAGATGTCATCAGCAGCAAACGCAGCATCCCAGGCTGTTTCAATCGTCGTTCCTTGTCCAATTCCAGCTGGATTCATGTGCTTAACCGTCACAACAGTTGGCTCATCAAACTCAGCAATAATACGCAAGGCCGCATCAGCATCACGAATATTGTTATATGACAATTGCTTACCGTGCAAAATATCAGCAGACAGAACTGAGTACGCCGTTGGCAATGCATCGCGGTATGCAGCCGCTTGTTGGTGACTATTTTCACCGTAACGCAACGGCTCAAATAGCTCGTAGGTTACCGTCTTTTGAGCTGGAAATTCTTCATCCGTCAAATAGTCAGCAATCAAGGCATCATATGCTGCCGTGTGACGGAAAACCTTAGCACCTAGTTGACGACGGAACGTATCATCAATCGTGTTGGTTTGCAGCTTTTCAAGCACAGCATCATAGTCAGTTGGATCAACAACTGGCAATACAGCCGCATAATTTTTAGCCGCTGAACGCAACATTGATGGGCCACCAATATCAATATTTTCAATGGCATCCGCCAATGTCACACCTGGCTTTTGAATCGTTTCCTTGAACGGGTACAAATTCACCACAACCAAATCAATTGGCGTAATGTCATGTTCAGCCAGCGTTGCCATGTGAGCAGGATTGTCACGCTTGGCTAACAACCCAGCATGGACACGTGGGTGTAATGTCTTCACACGTCCATCGAGCATTTCAGGGAATTGCGTTACTTCATCAATTGGCGTCACTGGCAAACCAGCCACCTGCAACGCTGCCAATGTGCCACCTGTTGAAACCAACTCGTAGCCCAATGCAACTAGTCCCTTGGCGAACTCCGCCAAACCGGCCTTATCTGAAACGCTTAGTAGTGCTCGTGTCATGCTTGAAATGCTCCTTCTTTAATTAACTTTGCAACAGTGTTTGGATACAACTGATGTTCCGCGTCGTGAATACGTTCAGTCAGTTCATCAATTGTTTCGTCTTCTGAAATAAGGACTGGCGTCTGCGCAATAATTTGCCCTGAGTCAACGCCAGTATCAACGTAATGAATTGTCACGCCAGTCACTTTAACCCCGGCGTGCCAAGCATCTTCAATCGCATTATTACCTGGAAAACTTGGCAATAACGCTGGGTGAATGTTTAAAATACGCTGTTCAAACGCTTGAACAATGTATGGCGTCAAAATTCTCATATAGCCAGCAAGCAAAATGCCAGTCACGCCATCTGCTTGTAATGTCTTCACAATTTCTTGCTCGGCCTCTTCTCGTGACGCAAAAGCTGGGTAGCGAATTTGCAATAGCGGCACATTGGCCGCCTCAGCGATAGCAATCGCCCCTGCTTTTTTGCGATCTACAACGACTCGCACAATATCGCCACCGAGTGTGCCAGCTTTGGCAGCTTTTAACAACGCTGCCAAATTTGAGCCAGTACCTGACGCGAAGACAGCGAGCTTAGGCTTTTTCACCATGGTCGTGCTCCTTGCCAGATAATTGGTTGCGACTTGCGTGGGACCATTTCACCAATGATAAACGCTGGGTGATTAGCATCTTGCAACATGGTCATTGCTGCATCCACCTGGTCTGGTTTCACAATCAAAATCATGCCTAAACCAAGGTTGAACGTCTCCAACATGTCCGTTGCCGTCAACTCACCACGCGTTTGAATTTCCGTGAAAATCGGCAGAATTGGCCATGACCCCCAACGCAAGCTAGCGGTAACGTGGTCGTTGTAGGCACGTGGCAAATTACCAACGATACCACCACCCGTAATATGCGCTATGCTGACAACCAGCTTTTGTGCCAGTAAAGGTAGGACGGCCGGCGCGTATAGCACGGTTGGCTTCAGTAATGCGTCTTGTAAGCGGGTTGGTAAATTAAGAGAATCTGCTTCTTGATGAATTCCAAAGACTTCGCGAACCAACGTATAACCGTTAGAATGAATGCCACTTGATGGTAAGCCAATCAACACATCCCCGGCTGCCACATCGGTTGGATTCAGCATCTCATCACGCTCGACAACCCCAACACCAAATGCCGCCAAATCGTAGTGATTCGGCGCATACATTCCTGGCAACTCAGCTGATTCACCACCAATCAAAGCTGCCCCGACTGCTTGGGTTGCTTTGGCAATCCCCGTCACAATGGTCGCAACTTTCTCTGGTGTCATCTTAGCGATCGCCAGATAATCCAGCAGAAAAAGTGGCTTAGCCCCCTGCGCCAAGATATCGTTCATGACCATTGCCACTAAATCTTGCCCGATGGTATCGTGCTTATCAGCTGCAATTGCTAAGAGCAATTTCGTTCCAACACCATCTGTGCCCGAAATCAAAACCGGATCACGATACGACTTTCCTAAGGCAAACGCTGCTCCAAAGCCACCAATACCACCGAGGACTTGTGGCGTATACGTAGCTGACACTGCCTGGCCCATCAAATCGACGGCTTGTTCACCAGCGGCAACATCAACACCAGCATTCGCATATGCATTTTGATTTGTCATAACTCCCCCAATGAATTAACCAACTGTTTGTGCATCTTGTAATTGTTGTTTTTGCAAGGACGCCACTTGGTTTGGATGATATGTCGTCGTTGGCTCAGGTTGAAAATCAACCAATCCGGCGGCCTTCGCATCCGCCAAGGTTGTCTCATAGTCATAAATTGGTGATGGATAGTGACCATCAAAATAGGCTGTCGTTAAGCCAGTACCATTTCCTTCATAAGGCAAATCAATCGCTTCAACTAAACCATCGACTGACAAAAAGGCCAATGAGTCAACGCCTAGCATCTCCTGCATTTCCGTCATCGAATAATTTGCAGCCAACAGTTCTTCCGTCGTCTGCATATCCACACCATAGAATGATGGGTACTTGAAGGCCGGGGAAGCAATCCGAATGTGAACCTCGCTCGCCCCGGCTTCACGTAGCATCCGGACGATAAATTTAGACGTTGTTCCTCGGACAATTGAGTCATCTACCAACACTACACGCTTGCCCGCTACAACTGATGGTACGGCACTTAACTTCATTCGCACGGCACGTTCACGACGCTCCTGCGTTGGTTCGATAAACGTGCGGGCGATGTATTGATTCTTAACCAAACCCATCTCATTCGGCAAACCAGCCGCCTCCGCAAAGCCCATGGCAGCGGACAAAGAAGAATTTGGTACCCCAACAACCAAGTCAGCTTCGACTGGTTGTTCGGCAGCCAGCAACCGCCCCATACGCTTACGAGCTGCGTGCACATTCACGCCATAAATATCTGAATCTGGTCGCGCAAAATAAATGTATTCCATCGCATCAATATGCAAGTCAGTGTTGGTCGTGTAGTGATCAATTTTCAACCCGTGTTGATCAATCGTAATTAGCTCGCCTGGTTGCACATCACGAATAAATGTTGCGCCAACCGCATTCAAAGCTGCCGTTTCACTCGTCACAATGTACTGTCCGTCTGGCATTTGCCCAACCACAAACGGACGGAAACCGTGCGGATCAAGAGCTGCATACATCGCCGTTGGTGTCAGGAGCAAAAAGGCAAACCCACCACGAACCGTCCGCAACGCATCTTTCAACTTGTCATAGAAAGTTGGTGCTGATGAACGACGAATCAAATGCAACAAGACTTCTGTATCCGATGACGATTGGAAAATCGCCCCGTTTTGTTCCAATGAACGGCGTAACGACAAGGCGTTTGTAATGTTACCGTTGTGAGCCAGTGATAATTGCATATCTGAAAAGTTCACCATCAACGGTTGAATATTTTCAATGCCAGCTGAGCCGGCTGTTGCATAGCGAACGTGACCAATAGCTGACTGGCCTTGCAAATGTTGCAAGCGACTTGGGTCACTGAATACATCGCTCAGCAAACCAAGGCCTCGTTCTTGCCATAAACGTCCTTGCTTGTTAGCAACAATACCGGCTCCTTCTTGACCACGGTGTTGCAAAGCATGCAACCCATAGTATGTTAAATCCGCAGCTGATTGATGTCCCCAAACACCAAAAATGCCACATTCTTCATTCAGTGATCGATTCTCACTCACTGGTTGCGTTGCCATGTGATGGCCTCCTCATAGTTCTCTTGCAATGTTCTTTTTGCGAGCTTTAATTCTTCTGTCGCAGTTTCAATTGACAGCACATCGTCGGTCGTAACGATACCTAACTTTGTAGCCGTCGCGCCCATCAATTCTTCAAATGCAATTGCCTTGTCTGCTGGTACTGAGACCACAAAGCGACCAGGCGTTTCGCTGAACAACCAAGCCGATGGCGCTTGCCACGTCGCAGTCACTCCAAACGGTGTCTTGAAGGCACTTTCTGCCAACGCAACCCCTAAGCCACCTTCGGCGATGTCGTGGGCACTTGCCACTTGACCATCAGCAATGGCCGTTAGTAGCTTAGTTTGGGTATCTTGAATGGCCGTCATATCAAATTGACGCAAGCGACCAGCAATCCCACCAGTTACCAACTTTTGCAATTCTGATCCATTAAAGTCGGCTGCCGTTTCACCAAGAACATAAATAACGTCGCCTGCATTTTTAAAGCTAATCGTCGTAATTGCTTTCACATCTTCGTGCAGGCCAACCATCCCAATCATTGGTGTCGGGTAAATTGCCTGCCCGTCAGTTTCGTTATACAGCGACACATTTCCAGAGATAACCGGTGTGTTTAGTTGCTTGGCCATTTGATTAATACCAGCCACTGACTGGGCTAGCTCATAATAAATTTCCGGATCATCTGGATTACCAAAGTTCAGGCAATCTGTAATACCAATTGGTTGTGCCCCAGTCGCAACCACATTACCGGCTGCTTCGGCAACCGCCAACTGACCACCAACGAAGGGATCTAGGTAGGTGAAACGACTGTTCACGTCAGTCGTCATTGCTAACGCTTTCTTCGTGCCACGCAAGCGGACAACCGCGGCATCCCCACCGGGTTTCACCACCGTATCTGCACGCACCATGCTGTCAAAATGACGGAACAAGGATGCTTTAGATGCGATTGTAGGTTGTTGCAACAACTCATTAAGCATGGCTGCACCATCAACATCGCCAGGTACAAAATCAGCGCTTGGTTCGTTTAAACGAGCTGGCGTTGCTTGTGGCATATCTTGTTTCGGTGCCGTTGTTAGAAAATCAACGGGCACATCAGCTGCCACGTCACCATGCCAAAGCAATTCGTAACGGCCAGTATCTGTCACCGTCCCAATGGCAACCGCATCAAGGCCAGCCGCCTCAAAGACTGCTTGTACTTCAGCTTCATGGCCAGCCGCCACAACCAACAGCATACGTTCTTGTGATTCTGACAACATCAATTCATACGGTGTCATGCCGGCTTCACGCTGTGGTACGAGGTCCAGGTTCAACTGCATCCCCATGCCAGCCTTACCAGCCATCTCAGCTGAAGATGACACTAGTCCAGCGGCGCCCATGTCTTGCACGCCGACAATATCATCACCATGTTCACGAATCGCCTTTAACGTGGCATCCATAACTAGCTTTTCCATGAACGGATCACCAACTTGGACCGCTGAGCGATTTTGATCTTCATCTGAAGAAAATTCGGCTGACGCAAAAGTTGCCCCATGAATACCATCACGACCTGTTTTGGCACCGACGTACATGACTGTATTGCCGATTCCCTCAGCACGACCAACTTGCATGGCTGCTTGGTCAATCACACCAACGGCCATCACGTTAACTAGTGGATTACCTTGATAAACAGCATCAAACCCGATTTCACCGCCAACCGTTGGAATGCCAATGGCATTTCCATAGCCAGCAATACCGTCAATTACACCGTCTAATAGATGCTTAGTCGTGGCATTATCGAGTTCACCGAAACGCAAACTATCCAAGACAGCAACCGGTTGCGCCCCCATCGAGAAAATATCACGTAAAATACCACCGACCCCAGTTGCAGCTCCTTCATAAGGTTCAACAGCTGATGGATGGTTATGAGATTCTGCCTTGAAAACGACTGCTTGGCCATCCCCAATATCTAAAATTCCGGCACCTTCACCTGGGCCTTGCAAGACACGTTCATTGCGTGACCAGAAAGTACGTAGAACTGGCTTAGACTTTTTGTATGACACGTGTTCTGACCACATGGCGGAAAACAAGCCAGCTTCTGTGTAATTTGGCAGTCGATCCAACTTGGCGACAATCAAGTCGTACTCTGCCTCCGTTAGACCCCACGCAAGATAAATTTTTTCATCACGAACCATTTCTGCGGTTGGTTCATATGTGGTTGTTGCTGTTGTCATTCGGTTACCAATGCCTCCGTCATAATTGGGGTTAACAAACTTTTGAAAAATGCCTGACCATCTGTGTTACCAAGCAATGCATCGACTGCTCGCTCTGGGTGTGGCATCATGCCGAATACATTACCATTTTGGTTTGAAATGCCCGCAATTTGATCCATCGAACCATTAACATTTGTTCGATACTTAAAGATGATTTGGTTATTGTCGCGTAACTCTTCTAATGTTGCTTCATCAGCAACATAACGACCTTCCCCGTGGGCAACTGGCAATGTCACCGTTTGCGTCTCATACGCCTTCGAAAAGCGTGAAGTTTGATTCACGATTTCGAGTGGCACTTCATCGCAAATGAAGCCGGGGTGTTCATTCATCATGAGTTGTCCTGGCAATAAGCCAGCTTCAGTCAAAATTTGGAAGCCATTGCAGATACCAACCACCAATTTGTGGTCATCAGCTGCTATTCGAACAGCGTCCATCACAGGTGCGAAGCGGGCAACTGCCCCAGTACGGAGATAGTCACCATATGAAAATCCGCCAGGAAGGAAGATGGCATCAAAACCTGCTAGTGACGTTGCTTTTTCATCGACAAACGCTACGTCCACGCCAAAATCTTGCAAGGCATAATACATATCAAAATCACAATTTGAGCCTGGAAAACGAACCACCGCTGCTTTCATGTTTACGCCTCCACTGACTTAAGCAAGTCGATTCGATACGTTTCAGTGTTTGGGTTAATCAGAAGTGCTTCCGTATAAGCCACTGCTTCATCGTAAGCCGCTGCCTCATCATCGTTGTTCATTGTGACTTCAAAATACTTACCTTGCGTCACAGTTTCAACCGTTTCAAAATTCATGCGGTGCAAAGCTGATTTGATCACCTCACCTTGTGGATCAAGAATTGAGGGCTTGTATGTGACGTAAATCTTAGCTAAAAACATGGGTTATTCTCCTTTTGTTTCATTCAAACGGTGCAATACAATTTCATATCCATCACGCAAGTCGCCTTCGCCACGTCGGAAAACATCCTTATCAAGCGAAGTACCCGTTGCATCGTCAATCAAGCGCATATTATCTGGTGACAATTCATCCCCCAAGACCAATGCGCCTTGGTCATCTAAGCCAAATTCAATTTTGAAATCGAGTAATGTAATCCCAATTGTTTTAAACTTCTCGGTCAGCAATTGATTGACACGCGCCGTAATGTCAGAAATCTCTGCCAATTGTGCCGGTGTCGCTAGCTTTAACGCCACTGCTTGAGATGCATTTAGCGCCGGATCATCTAAGTCATCACGCTTGTAGTAATACTCTTCAACCACCGGAACAAGTGGTGTCATCGGTTCAACATCAAAACGTGAAGCAAAGTGACCCGCCGCAAAGTTTCGAACCACAACCTCAATCGGCACCATCGTCAGACGCGTGACCAAAATATCCGTCTCATCAACTGGTGACAGATAATGTGTCTTAATACCAGCTCGATTTAGCATCTCGAATAACAAGCCACTAATTTGTGTCGTCAAACGTCCCTTATCCGGAATATGTTCTTTTTGCTTACCGTTCAATGCTGTCGCTTGATCCAAACTATGCAACCAAAGGATTTGCGGGTTGCTAGTTGCATAAACAGCCTTTGCTTTACCTGTTGCTAACAACGCTTCTTGTGTAATCATCCCTTTTGATGCCCCCATGCACGTAATGCCTTCATTTCTCGTAATCCCGTCACCGTGATATGCCCCATCTTGCGGCCCGGCTTAACGTCATCTTTCCCGTAATCATGTATATGCCAGTCAGGATGGTCGACTAATTCACGGCGCGCGCGATTGATGTCATCCCCCAATAAGTTCAGCATCATCGCTGGTGCCCACTGCTTAATTTCTGGAATCGGCAGACCAAGTACGCTCCGCACATGGCCTTCAAATTGCGACACATTAGTAGCTTCAATAGTGAAGTGACCTGAATTATGTGGCCGAGGTGCTAATTCATTTACATAAACTTGATCCCCAGCCACAAACATTTCAATGCCAAGTACGCCAACAAGATTCAACGCGTTCGCTAACGTTTTGGCAATGTGGGCAATTTCATCCGCAATTTTGTCTGATAATGACGCTGGTGCAGCTGACACATGCAAAATGTGATTCTGATGTTCATTGACCGTCACAGGCCAAGTTCTAATATCACCCGAAATATCACGGGCAACCATCACACTTAGCTCGCGATCAAATGTCACCTGCTTTTCCAAAATCATCGGCGTGTTAACCGGCACATCCCAGTGTGCCAATAAGTTTGCCAAAGCTTCCTGATTTGGAATGTCCCACTGACCATGACCGTCATAACCGCCTTCAACCGTTTTCAAAATCGCTGGCAACGATACTTTGTGGCAACTCGCATCCAAGGCAACGACATTATCGACGGCCGCGAATGGTGCAACGGGCAATCCCAATTCCGCGATAAATGTTTTTTCACGCAAGCGGTTAGCTGTGATGTGCAGCAGTTGTGTCCCTTGTGGCAACTGCTTAGCTGGCACTGCATTTGCCAACGCTTCTTGACTGACATTTTCAAATTCATACGTAATGACATCGGCAATGTCCGCCAAATTGCGTAGCGCAGATTCATCATCGTAGTTCGCAACCAACTGCTGGTCTGCAATTTGGGCAGCTGGTGCGTTAATCTGCGGGTCCAGCACCACTACGCGATATCCCATTGGCTTAGCCGCTAAGGCCATCATTTGACCAAGCTGGCCACCACCCACAATTCCGAGCGTCGCTGGTGGCAAAATTGTTTTAGTCATGTAACTGTGCCTCACTCTCGCGTGCTTTTTGGGATTGCTTCTCACGGAATGTTTCAAGTTCTGTCACCAACGTTTGATTTGTAATTGAAAGAATTTGAAGTGCATAGTAAGCGGCGTTTTTGGCGCCCGCTTCACCAATAGCAACCGTGCCAACCGGCACGCCTGCGGGCATTTGTACGATACTCAATAATGAATCAACACCATTTAACGTTTTCGTCTTCATTGGCACCCCAATAACAGGCAATGTGGTTTGTGCAGCGACCATCCCCGGTAAGTGAGCTGCGCCACCAGCACCGGCAATAATCACATCCACCCCAGCTTCGCGAGCATTAGCCGCGTACGTTGCCATCTCCGTCGGCATCCGATGAGCTGAAATGATATGTGTTTCGACTGTTACATCAAATTGTTCCAGAATTGCTACTGCTTCTTTCATCGTTGGCCAATCTGATATCGATCCCATTATTACTGAAACACGATTCATTATGTTCTCCCTATTCTTTTTCGTTCGTATTTACAAGATGATTTAACCACCGTTTATTCTAAATGTACAGTTTTTATTCACGAAGTAATACAAATGAAAAATAAATATTCGTGTTTAATCGTTTTCTTCACAAAATTAAACAAACATTCCCGTTTAACCTGGGAATTTTTATAAAGCGGACTGAGAACGTCGGAGGTCAAAAAAACTCCGACGTGACAAAAAAGAGGTTCGGATGTGAATCCAAACCTCTCATCATTTAAATTAGACAGCTGGCACCGTCATGTAAGCACTGATTTGTTCGATTGTAATAAAGGGGATATCCAATCGTTCAGACATCGCAAACAAATCATCACGACGAGCCATCGTACCGTCTTCCTTCAAAACTTCAATAATAACGGCAGCTGGTTCTGACCCAACCAAACGCGCCAGATCAACGGCGGCCTCTGTGTGCCCAATACGCGTTGCCAAACCACCTTCCTTGGCCGTCAAAGGTTGCGTGTGACCAGGTGCGTTAAAGTCAGCGCGGGTAGCCGTTGGGTTCGCAATTTGGCGAATCGTTGCAGCACGATCCATCGCTGATACACCCGTTGTCACACCAGTCGCTTCAAACGTACCATCAACCGTGTACGTGAACGGCGTTTGGTGTGGGTCAGTTGATTCCGCCACCATATCTTTGAATCCCAAACGCTCTGCAATTTCAGGCCCAACTGGCGTGCACATCAAGCCAGCGGCTTCACGCAACATCATGTGTACCGTTTCCGGCGTAATATCTTGTGCAAGCGCAACAAGATCCCCTTCATTTTCACGGCTCTCATCATCCGCCAAGATGATAACGCCCCCTTGGCGCAATACGGTCAATGCATCAGCAACTGTGTCAAACGTCGTCTTCATGATTAAAACTTCTCCTTTTAGCCATCCGAAGTGATTTGGTTACACAACTAAGCTTACGGACAAACCGTTTTGTGACAACCCACTTTTCGATAGTTAAAATTTCATTTGGCCGAACATTCGTTTTTCAAACGTTAACTTCGCTCTCAAACAGTTGTTGAATCGTTTCGAACACGGTTGGAAATATTTTGTTGATGTTGTTAATTAAATATTGTTCGTAATTTGTGTCGCCACTGGCGTGACGAAGCATGGTGGGTGGTTGGGCTGGTGGTGTTCCGTCCTGCAATATAAGCTGGTGGCGACGGGGTCCCGTTCTCACTAAGCCTCAGCGTGTTCCATCGCCTGTCGGCTCGAAATCCACTGCTGCTAAGTGATAACTGGTGCCCCTGTCCTCGCTTGGTCACCGGCTAATATCGCAGGAGCTCCACACCACCAGCCCAACCACCCACCATGCCAGCAGCCGAGATATTCTATATTTGTTTAGTAGATCATCCACGGTTAACTCTGTAATGGAGAGTTAACCCAGGCATTTGCTTGTGCGCTAGCACAACACCAACGCACATAAAAAAGACAACCCCATCACGAGGTTGTCTCCTAAATCAATTAATCTGCGTTCTTCGTGCCAAAGTAGCGCTCAGAAATCTTGTCCAGTGTGCCGTCCTTCTTGAACTCATTAATCACACCGTTAACCTTTTCACGCAACGTTACATCACCCTTACGGAAACCGATACCATAAGCGTCTTGTCCGTAACCAGTCTTGATGACCTTGAACTCGGCTGGATTTGACTCGTGCGCAACGTAATAACGGGCATAATCCGAATCAATCAATACCGCATTCACTCGGCCAACTTGCAAGTCGTTCAACGCCTTATCAAAAGTGTCATATTGCACGGGTGCTGACCCAAGGAAACTCTTCAACACCTTTGGCTTGTCGTTAAACAACGTTAGTCCAGCCGAACCAGTTTGCGCAGCTAGCGTCTTACCGGCCATATCCTTAATCGTGTTAATTTGATCACGCTTCATCGTGACCAACACTTGTGAATCGTTGTGATACGGTACTGAGAAGGCAACCTTCTTAGCACGGGCTGGTGTAATCGTGTAACCATTCCAAATCATATCAATGTGACCCGTATCAAGTTCAGTTTCCTTCATTGACCAGTCAATTGCTTGGAACTTAACCTTTAGTCCCAACTTCTTGAATGTTGCACGTGCCAAATCAACGTCGTACCCAACCAACTTACCTGACTTGTCACGGAAGCCCATTGGCACATACGTATCGTCCAAACCAACGACAACAGTTTTGTCAGCCGTCATTTGGCGCCAAGTGTCTTGTGCGTGCGTCGTGCGATACCAAACAAATCCAACCAGCAACGCTAACACTGCCAGCACAATTCCGTTACCGATAATCTGTCGGCGCCAGTTAATCTTCTTTTTCATTGCGACAGCCCCCTATCGTTCAACATCCGTCCCAAAATCAAAGGTCTTATCAGCCACGGCCTCAGCAAATGGCAAATCGTGGGTAACAATCAATTGCGTCACACCTTGCGCTTGCAACTGCTTAATCACTGCAATAACACGTTCCGTTGATTCAGCATCCAAACCAGATGTTGGTTCATCATATGCCAAAATACCAGGCTTCATCGCCAATGCACGTGCGATGGCAACACGTTGCTTTTGTCCACCAGACAGCTGGAATGGATATTGGTCTGCTTGGGCCGTCAATCCCAAATCCGCTAGCAAGCGGTCTGCATTTTCGGCAGCCTCAGCCTTTGACTCATTGTGCACCATTTGTGGCGCCAACATCACATTTTCCTTCACGGTATATTGTGGAAACAAGTTGAAGTCTTGGAAAATAACCCCAACTTGAGCGCCGGTGCGTTCACCAGTTAAATCAAGCGACTCACCGTTCAGAATCAACTCACCTTGATCTGCGGGTAGTAAACCAGCAACGATTCGCAAGAACGTTGTCTTACCAATACCTGAAGGACCAACAATACTCAAAACCTCACCGTCGTTAACTGTAAGATTCATGTTCTTAAAAATCGTGCGCGTGTCATATGACTTAGCTAAGTTTTTAATTTCTAGCATTCTTCTTACTCCTTAACGATAGTAGTTCATATTCGTTTCAATGCGACGTAGCAACACGGTTGCGACTGCCGTCAAAATCAAATATAGCAAACCGACTAGTAGATATGGTGCCAACGTAACGTCACGTGAAGCCGCAATATTACCAGCACGCATCAAGTCGCCCAAACCGATAACGTAGACCAAAGACGTATCCTTAACCAGCGTCACCACTTCGTTTCCAACTGATGGCATTACAATCTTAACCACTTGTGGCAAAACAATCTTGCGCATTGTTTGCCAGCGGGTTAGACCAAGTACTTTTGCGCCATCATATTGTCCTTGCGGAATGCTTTGTAGCCCTCCGCGGAAAATCTCAGCGAAGTACGCAGCATAGTTAATAATAAATGTGATGACCGCAGCTTCAAAGCGTGGGAATGTCACAATGTGAGCTAAACTCAATCCATAGTAGACAAACACAATTTGAAGCAACAATGGCGTGCCACGCATCACCCAGATATAACCATTCGTTACCCAGCGCAACAAGAAAATATCCGATTTCAATGCCAATGCCACCAAAATTCCCAACGGCACTGATCCAATTAAAGTTAATGCGAAGACACCGATGGTCATCTTAAGTCCATCCAGCAAACTTGGCATAATTTGCATCATGTAATCCATACCTTGCACTCCATTTCCTGCAATAAAAAAGTCCTCAAGCAACCCAAAAATAGGTTACTTGAGGACGATAAAAATCGTGGTTCCACCTCAATTTTGTTAGTTGTTACCAACCAACACTCTAGCCCCTGATTAAACCAGGCGCGCGCCTATAACGAGGCGATCCGGATACATTTTGTGATGTATCGATAATCATGGGTGTGGTTCATCTAGGCCGATGGTTGCTTCCCAGCTTCTGCGCAACTCTCTTAGCACCGACGTTAGACTACTCGTCCAATCAAATCTTTATGGGATTACTTTAAAGTAATTAGTGTCGTAAGTCAACAGTTTCAAACCAGACTAACGAATCGAACGTGATCGTGACTTTGAATTTAATGATGGCATACGCCCATTCAAGTCACTATCGTCAACATTATATGCTGAGATATCTGGCTGACGGGTTGCGTGGTACCAGTAGTTCAGCAACCCGTATACCAAAACCAACAACAATAGATTGACAATTAGCGTTGGGAACATGTGGAAAATAATAAAATCCGGAATGTTCAAGTTCGTTAAGTTGATGATACCGAATCCAGCGTAATCAAACACCAAATACATGCTCATCGACACAAACCAGACGGCAACTGACGAAATAAATGATGTTGGTAGGTATCGTTGTAACTTGCTGGCTAGCCAAACCGTCAACGGGAAACCAATCATTGAAATACCAATCAAACCCGAATAAAAAATATCAAACAGCAAGCCGCCTAGGAAGGCCGCAATATATAAACTGCGTTCCTTCATTTGCGTAACCGTTCCGGTCAGCACCGGCATCATCATGACAATCAATGATAAGTATGGACTGGCCGACATCGGCATTTTAAATAGCACTGGTGCAAAGTACAGCGCAATCCCCCCATCTAGCATGATTGCGACATACACCAGGACAAAATGTAACCAAGAGGTGTGCACGTATTTCAACATTTATCTTCTCCATTAAGCACTACGATTGTTTGTAGCTTCTACTATATTATCCCTACCGATTGTCGAACGTCAACAAAATGTCACATTTATTGCCCGTCTCTTAAAAACCCCCTAGCCATTTTTTCGGACTGCTGATAAACTAAAAGTGTTCTGAGGAGAGAGAGACACTTCAGAAGGGACTAAATTCATGCAAAAACTCAATTATGATGCGCAGGAGTCTTGGTCAATGACAGCTGGTTTAATGCAATCGCCAATCGCCATTGTAAGCAAAACCGCTGATAGTATTGACTACCCTGCCTCATTAGAATTGTACTATGATCTTAACGCCAATTATGTCCGTGACACCGGACAAGGTTTAGAGGTCGGGCTGACAGGAACAGCGATAATCGCTAATCGTCCGTTCCGGTTGCAACAGTTTCACGTCCACGCGCCCAGCGAGCATACCCTCGACGGCCAGGCATATGATGGTGAAATTCATTTTGTGCACGAAGCTGCTGACGGGCGTTTGGCAGTTATCGGCGTCTTCTTACGCCTAGGTGCCCCATCAGAAACGTTTGCTAGTATTTTAAACCGCATTAATGATGAGTCGGTTTTCTCATGTGAAGTCACTGACCTATTACCAACTAACCGGTCATACTATCATTACATCGGATCCCTAACGACGCCGCCACTATCTGAAAATGTTGACTGGTATGTATTAGAACAACCAATGACAATTTCAGCGGCACAGTTAGCTGAATTCCATGTTCACTATGACCATAATAATCGTCATTTACAGCCTTTGAATGGGCGCCATGTCCTATATTATCAAGACAAATAGAAAGACGTCACACCCTGCGTTCTTGCAGAGTGTGACGTCTTTTTTGTTATTGTTGTGGAATAGCCACACTAACAACCGGAATATTATTAAAGTCAGTTGCTGGCTTAATGTAAATCTTCTTTGATAGACCGTAGTCATCTTGGCTGATCTTTTGTACCTTACCAACGTAAAGGCCGGCTGGCGTAACACCACCCAAACCACTAGTCGTTACAAGATCACCCTTTTCCAAAGCGACATCTGATGTAATTTGTCCCATCACAATCAAGTTCTTTTCTTGATTGAAGCTGGTAACGATACCGTCAACAACATCGCCGTTCTTGTTGGCCACACGGATTGCAAAACGATCCGCGACTTGACTGTCATCAGACAGCAACTCAACCTTGGCGTTCGTTGTATTTACTTCAGAAACGCGACCAATCAAGCCACCAGAACCCATCACAGACATCCCCTTCTTGATGCCTGCATTTGATCCTTTGTTAACAATCAATTGTGATTGCCAATTACTTGGTGAACGTGAAATAACAACCGCATTAACAACCTTATAGTCGGTCAACGTGTTTTCAATTTGCAATTGATCCTTCAATGCACGATTTTCGGCTTGCAACGTTTGCAATTGCACCTTCGCTTGTGCTAAATCATCAACTTTTTCAGTTAATGCTTGATTTTCTTTGTATGTGTTTAGCAACCCTGAGACTGCCTCATATCCACCGCTAACTGCTTTAACTGGTGAACTGACAACACTTGATACCCAACCTGAAACGTCGGACACAACACGCGTTGGCAAAGAAGGTTCTTTTTGAGAGTTTTGTGCTCGCGAACTAATGACAATCACACCGATTGTCACGATTGCAACGATAACCGCTACAACCAAACGTCGTGAAGTTAAGATATTCTTCATATCAAACATGCCTTTCGTCAGTTTTGCTAACAAATAACGCCACACCGAATGGTGCGGCGTTATCGTTAAAATTGATTAGTTGTTCTTCAAAACATCGATTGACTTCAATGCTTCACCAGTACCGATGACAACTGCATCCAATGGCTCTGGTGCAACGAATACTGGCACCTTAGTTGCTTCAGCAATTACTTCATCAAGGTGCTGCAACATAGCACCACCACCAGTCAAAACGATACCGTGGTCGATAACGTCAGCTGCAATTTCTGGAGACGTCTCTTCCAACGTTTCCTTAATAGCAACGATGATTTCAGCAATGACATCCTTGATAGCTTCGGCAACATCAGTCGCTTCGATATCGATCGTCTTTGGCAAACCAGTTACCAAGTCACGACCGCGAGCCGTTGTACCTTCCATGTCCTTGGCAGCTTCAACATCAGCTGATCCAACTTCCATCTTCAAACGCTCTGCCGTTTGCTCACCAATCAATACTGAGTACTTTTGGCGGATATATGACATAATAGCTTCATCAAGCTTATCACCAGCCATACGGATTGAACGTGAGGATACAATACCACCCAATGAAATCGTGGCAACGTCAGTCGTTCCACCACCCATGTCTACAACCATTGATCCAGTTGGCTCCATAACTGGCAAACCAGCACCAACAGCAGCTGCGAATGGTTCTTCAATAACGTAAGCGTCACGCGCACCAGCGACACGTGCAGCATCAATAACTGCACGACGCTCAACAGCCGTTACACCTGATGGTACACCAATCGTAACATATGGCTTTGAGCCACGACCACCCAAAGCCTTGCCTAGGTAGTACTTCAACATAGCAACAGTTGTTTCGTAGTCAGCAATCACCCCATCACGCATTGGGCGGATAGCCTTGATTGAACCAGGCGTACGACCCAACATATCACGGGCGGCTGCACCAACGGCAACAACCTCGTTCGTCTTTGTGTTGCGCGCAACTACTGATGGCTCGCGCAATACAATTCCCTTACCTTCAATGTATACCAACGTGTTGGCAGTTCCTAGGTCGATTCCGACATTTCGAGTTCCAAATGAAAACACGGCTTTTATCCCTTTTCTTTACTAATTTTTATTATCATTCATCGTATGGCACTACATAAAAACGCCACATTAATTTCTTATTTAGTGTATCACAACTTGTTAGCATCCGTCCATAAATCATACAGGCTTTCAAGGCTGATTTTTGGCAGTTCCCCTGTCGCTCTTAAGCTCATAAAACCGTCCAATCCAATAATCATAAAATCAAAAAAATGTAACTGCATCATCGTACTGCAATACGCAAGCTGGCGCATAAAAAGACGATCGGCCAATGAGGCTTTCAAATGTCCACTAGGATGATTGTGGACCAAAATAAAGCCATAAGCGTTCAATGCCACCAAACGCCTAAAAATGTCACGTGGGTGAATCGACACGCCATCCAACGTTCCCTGCGCCACTTGTTGAATATCAAGTACGCGCATTTGTGTATTAACGGCAATTAACCAGCAGCTTTCCTGCGGTTGATTCCCATATTTTCTGGCCAAATATTGCCCTAATTCAGCAACTGACTTGATTGTTCGTAACATATCGTCGCACCTCCATTAATAAAGGAGGCACAAAGTCCGTTTTTTCCAAAAATGTAATTTTTATCAGTCACAGCGTATAATGAAAATAAAAAAGGAAGTTTTTTAAATGCGCGTTCGTAAGTTTACCCCCCTTCGTATTCCAAGTAAAAATGTTGCTCGTGCGGTTCGTTTTTACCGTGAAGTGTTTGATTTGCCAACTGAATTTGGTGAAAATGAGTCACGCCACCTTTACTTCGACCAACAATCAATTGTGTTTGAAGAAGATCCAGATGCTGACCCAATTACGGTTCAAGTGACGGTTCGTGACCACAAGGAAACGGTTGAAAACCACTTCATCAATTACTACGTCACCCAAGCAAAGCCAGCAACTGAATCAGAAGATGGTCGTCACATCATTTTCCATCTCGATGATTTTGAGGGTAACCACATCGAAGTAATCGCTAATAAGTAAACAAAAGTAAAAGGAGAGTGAACAACCGTTCGCTCTCCTTTTCTTTTTACCTATTTTCAGCACGTTGATACCAAACCGTTACCAATTCTTCAGCTAAATCGGCCATATCAGCCATGCCAATAGCTGCAGCATTCGCAACTTGTTGCTTCACTGCATCCCATTCGTGGTTCTCCAATTGACTAATCACAGTCGCCCACCAAGCGAAGCTCATCGCACTCTTAGCTTGGTTTGCCATCCAATCAGCCACTTGTTTGAACGTTTCTAAATCAAATTCATCTGCCTTAAGTAGCTCAATTAAATAACGAGCCGTCGTTGCATTTAGGCGCTCCATCGTACCGTGAGGCCATTCTTTTTGCCAAATAACTGACAAATAGTTAAAAGCATCTTTTTGCTCAACTTCAGCGATTACCGGATACAATAGGGCCACGTCCATTTCGCGCCAAATCTTAACAGCTTCAAATGAATCAATCAAAATTTGTTGGGCGATTTGCGCATGCTCATCAGGACTCAAACGCGCATGAAGCACATCAGCCAAGCTGGCCACACGCAAAAAGCCACGCGCCATAGTGTTACGGAAGAGTTGATAGCTACGTCGACTAACTTCCTTAATCGTCTCAGGATCACGCTTTCGATTTGCATCCAGCAACTCATACATCAACCCTTCAACTGTGTCTTGTCCGTTAACCAATTCCGTATTAATTTCGGCACCCGTTAAAAGCAAATGACTCATCAACGAAATGAACCCTTCAGCAGGCAAATCGTTTTCTTCATTCAAATAACGGTAGTAACGGTTTCGGCTAATGCCGATGTTAGCTAACTCCCGGACAGGAATGTCATTTGCCTGTCGAATTTCATTTATTCGTTCACGATTAATTAAGCTCATTCGTTTTACCTTCTAAACAAATCTCTCTATATAATTATTTCTCTGCACAATCGTGCCCGTATGCTCATGTTTGAGTGTACCACCCACGGAACATACGTTCAACAAAAAGTGCTTACTTTTATTTCAGTAAAAAAGCCCGAACAGTTCGTTCGAGCTTCCTTGATTATATGTGATTAAAAGATAACGCGTCCAACATAGTTGCCGCCGATACCATCAAAGATATCTTCGTCATCTACCTTAACTGCAGCGTTTTCAGCCAAGCCCATGAAGATAACCATCGTCGTGGCTAGCTTGCCAGCTGCCTTAACCGCTTCGATGTCCATTGTTGCAAGTAAGTCACCGTGCTTAACCTTATCGCCAACTGACACCTTCACATCAAATGGTTCTCCGTTCATCTCAACGGTGTTAATTCCCATGTGAACCAACACTTCCAAACCACTTTCTGTGCGCAACCCAATGGCGTGCTTTGTGGGTGCAACCATCGTCACTTCAGCATCCAATGGTGCGGTAATGTTGTTATCAGATGGTTCAATTGCGAAACCATCACCCATCATCTTTGACGCGAATGTTTCATCTTGAACGTGCTCAAGGTGAAGCAATGATCCATTAGCAACGGCAAAGAAGTTTTCTTCCTTACCAGCTGGTGCATCATCTACTGGCTTTGCTTCGTCAGCAGACAATGGCTTCTCCAACTTAGATGAAATTTCACCGTTGTAAATCTTCTCAACGTTATCGGCAACGAATTGCACATCCGGACCGATAACAATGTGAATTTGGTGATCATCCAAAACGTTAACACCCATAACACCAGGTGTCTTCTTCAAGGCATCCACGTCAGCCAATGACGTATCTGTCATCTTGTAACGCAAACGCGTCGTGCAGTTGTAAAGGTACGTCAAGTTTTCCTTAGCAGAAGCATCCCCACCAAGTGCTGACCAAACCATACGTGCCGTACGGAGATACTTGTCTTCGCCACCAACCGTTGCAGCCTTACCCACTTGAACATTGTTAGCTGCATCGTCGTCATCCTTAGGATCACGACCAGGTGTCATCAAGTTGAACTTCTTAATCGCAAACGTAAAGATTGCATAATACAAAACAGCAAACACGAGCCCTTGCACAAGCAACATGTAAGGCTTGTTAGCCAAAGGCATTGAGAAACTCAAAACGTAATCGACCAATCCACCTGAGAACGTAAATCCTGATGTCCAGTGGAAGAACGCAGCGATTGCCAATGACAATCCCATCAAAATAGCGTGGATAACGTACAAAGGCCATGCCACGAACATGAATGAGAATTCCAATGGTTCCGTTACACCGGTAAAGAAGGCAGCAATTCCAGCGGCCAACATCAATGAGCCAACACGCTTCTTTTGGGCTGGACGTGCTTGGCGATAAATCGCAAACGCACCAGCAGGCAACCCGAACATCATCACTGGGAAGAAGCCAGCTTGATACATACCAGTGATTCCCTTGGTACCAGTTGACGCCCAGTAATTTCCAATGTCATTAATACCAGCAATATTAAACCAGAAGACAGAGTTCAACGCGTGGTGCAATCCCGTTGGAATCAACATACGGTTGAAGAATCCGTACAAACCAGCACCAACCCAGCCAAGACCTGAAATGAACTTAGCAAACGTTACCAAGCCTGTGTAAACCGGTGGCCACACAAACAATAGCACAACTGAGACGACCAACATCGCCACCGCAGAAATAATTGGCACTGAACGCTTACCACTAAAGAACGCCAGCGCCGTTGGCAAGCGAACTTCACTGAAGCGGTTGTACAAAGCAGCCGCAACTAGTCCAGCCACGATTCCAAGCAAGACATTGTTATTTACCAACGCCTCAAATGCCGGATTAACATGGCCGACTTTGACATTTGTCAACGTGGCAATTTGTGCGGGCGCCAATAAGAATACTGGCAACTCGTATGCTACGACGGCAGCCAAGGCCACGGCCCCAGCTTCCTTCTTTTGCACCATACCCAACGCAAGTCCGACAGCGAACAGCAACGCCAATTGTCCCAAGACACCGTTACCAGCAATTGCCAAAAAGTTTCCAATCGATTGGGCGACAGAACCATCAATGCGCATAATCCAGTTTCCGATACCAACCAACAAAGCAGCAGCCGGCAAAACTGAAACAGGCAACATCAATGAACGACCCATTCGTTGTAGATAGTCTTTCATTTGTAAATCCCCTACTAATAATTCCTAAAGATATTTTGTATACCAATGCTATCTATTTTACGCTCATACCCTGTTTTGACAATGCTAAAAAGGTCTATACCACACAACAGTTGGTATAGACCTTTTAATTAATTTTCTAATGTTTTATAGTCTTGGGCCCAGATGAGTCCCATTGCTTTTTCACCAGTGTGAACCCCGATGTAAGGTCCAATGATACTACGCTCAACAACAACATCCGGGAACTGTGCCGTCAAATCAGCTGCCCATTGATCAGCTAAATCAGGGTTGTTACCATCTACAATCGTGGCACGAATCTTGTAATCCACACTGTCATGGACTTCCTTAAAGTCAGCCTCAATCTTCTTCCAGGCACGCTTCATCGCACGCTCCTTACCAATAGCAATAATCTTCGTATCTTCAAAGGTTAGCAATGGTTTGATGTTCAGCAACGATCCCAATGTTGCTTGACCACCAGAAATGCGACCAGTGCGTTGCAAGTGACGAATTTCATCCACAGCGAACAACACCTTCGTTGTCGCGCGTAGTTGTTCCAAACTCGCTAGAATTTCCGACACATTCTTATCAGCCTTCACCATATCGGCCGCCAACTTAGCTTGGTTTCCCGCACCGCTAGCTGCAATTTGTGAATCCCACACGTGAACCTTAATGTTATCTACCGTTCCAGCCAATGATTCAAGTGACGAGAAGGCACCTGAAATACCTGATGACAATACGATAACAATGACATCCGTATAGCCCGCTTCTGCCAATTCATCAAACTTATCCATGAACGCACCAATTTCTGGTTGAGACGTTGTCAAAGCCGGATCCGCCGTACGTTGAAATGTGTAAAAGTCCTCTTGAGATGCCCAACTCTCATTTTCATGAAAAACTTGCTCACCCATCATAATAGGGTCATTGATTTGATAGATGTTCAACGCTGCCAAATCAGCTGGCGCAATATAACTAGAACTATCAACTAAAACTGCAATCTTACTCATAATATCCAACTCCAAAATTGTATATGTCGTTTATCAATTTAACACGAAACGATTAGAATAGCGACCCTATCCAAAAGCCAATCAGCAATACTGGTACACCACCCGCAAAGGCCAATACGGTTTTCAACAAAACACGGGTTCGTTCTGATTGATTAGGCAAACCATTAGCCAGTTCAACGATGGGTGTTGAGAAAGTCGAGTAGCCACCCATGATCCCAGTCGCCCAAAATGTATTCTGTAACAATGGTAAGTGCATGCCAAACAAAATACCGATTAAAAATGCGGCCGTCAAATTAATCACCATCACCATCCAGGCGCTGGCGGTTCCAAATACCTTAGGCGCAATTTCTAAAAGTGAAAATCGCCCCATCGAGCCAATCACCGCGCCCAGACCAGCTAGTCCAATTTGTATCAACATATTACGCCACCACCTTTTCAGCGAGCGCACGACCGGCATACACAACCAATACACCACCGACAATGCTTAAGACAATATAGACAAAACCAATTAGCCAGCCATGTTTAACCATATCTAAAATGGCCGTTGAATACGTTGTGTAGGCACCCAACACACCGACCATAATAAAATCAGCAACTGGTTGGGCCAAGGTAATTTTCTTGGACCAAATCACCACCAGAAATGCGGATAAGAACGTCCCAGTTAAATTGATAACTAACGTTGATAATGGAAAAGTGGACACTTGAATAAGCAAAGCAATTAGCTCACGCAGTCCGCCACCAAAAAAGCCACCAACGCCCACAGCTAGTAAACGTTGCCAAAATAGCTTATCCATGTTGTGCCTCCGTTTCTTTATTCAAGTCTTGCATAACCGTCCAAACTTGTTTGAATTGCGCCTCATCAGTCAGCAATGACAGTTCATCCCCAACTTGTAAAATGAAATCACCATTTGGCAAGTGTTCTTCACTACCACGACGAATACGTTGAATCAAAACACCACGTGGCAATTGTAGTTGACGCACTTCTGCATCTTCAAGTGCACTCCCCGGTGCAACGACAAACGTCATTCCTTCAAGGCGGCCACGCAAAGCAGACAGTTGATCTGGCAAACGCAAGCGAGCCAACAATGACTCATAAATTGGTTCACCACCCATAAAGTCAACGACAAGATAGGCAATCAATGCCACAATTGCCATGGCAACTAGGTGAGTCATTGACCCAACCATTTCAGCAATCAATACGATAGCTGTAAATGGGGCTTTTGAAATACTTGCAAAGTAACCCGCCATTCCGACAATCATCATGTTCATCACATTGACTGGTGCAAGCAAGCCAAAATGAACAAGTACCGTACCAAACAACGCCCCTGCCAAGGCACCCAACGTTAAGATTGGTAAGAAGATACCACCTGGCACACCTGAACCAAACGCAATTGTTGAGTAAACAAAGCGCAAGACGATTAATCCAACCAGGACGCTAATAGTTGGCACAAAGTTGGCATCGTGCAAAATCAAACTCGCACCACCACCAAGGGCTTGTGGTGCCCAGATACCAACTGGAATTAACAATAGGAAGACGACAATAAAATGATAGTGTCGTGGCAACCACTTCAACCAGCGGAACATGTTCGGTGCCCACAAAGTCGCACGTTGATAAGCATATCCGAACAAGCCCAATAAAATACCCAACACAGGCAACCAGGCATAGTCCATTAGTGGCAAGTCATGCAGCTTAGTCATACTTAGCACTGGCGTTAAACCGAACACATTAACTGAAACCATGTCCGCCACAACAGCACTCGTCAACGCACCCAGCCAAACCAGCGTCGAGAACGTCCGATATACCTCTTCAAGGACAAACAACGTACCGGCAACTGGTGCACCAAATGCAGCTGACAAGCCCGCGGCAGCCCCCATTGCAATCATCAGTTTGTTGTTACGTGAATCAAAGCCACGCTTCTCACCATATAACTGGGCAACCGCGGCACCCAGTTGAATAGATGGACCTTCGCGACCAAGCATCGCACCCGAACCAATGGTTAATAGACCCGCGGTAAATTTACGCCACAACACAGAGAACGGATTAACTGTCATCTGTCCCGCCAACTGTCCTTCAACTTGTGGAATACCAGACCCGTTAACGTTAGGGTCACCTTTAATGATTTGGCCAACAATGAATGTAAATAGAATCATGGCAATTATTGTGCCGGCCAACCAGAAGCCCTTATCTGGTGAAACAACAAGTTGATGATAAACATGGCGCCACTGATCTAGAATCAGCTCAACCAACCAACGAAATGTACTGACGACGACACCAACCAGAATGCCGACCACTACGGCCCGACCAACTGTTAGCAAGCGTGTCCGATCAATTTTCATCTCACACCTCCGTAAAAAAACTCACCTTTTAATTTACCACTTTTGTCACTGCGGTGGGGTGAATATGTTTAGCGTGTAGTGTCGTCGCTTGCGCGCCGAGGCATGGTGGGTGGTTGGGCTGGCAGTTGCCCCTATCTATTGAACCGTGGATGTAAATCCAAGATAGACAAGAACCACTTGGCTGCTATCGTTTTCGGGTTTCGTGGGGTGATGTGGAGCTCCTGCTGTATTAGCCGGTGTTCAAAGCGAAGGAAGGGAGACTAAAGATTTCTTAGTCAGGGTGGATTTCAAGCCGACAGGCGCCGAAACACGCCAGTACTTAGAAAGATTAGGCTCCCTTCGCCACCAGCTAATTCAGCAGGACGGAACAGCACCACACGGAACCCGAAAACGATTTGTGCGCTAGCACAACACTAACCCCAAATAAAAAGAGGACAGCCCATGACCATCCTCCGAATATCTGATTAATAACGGTTAAAGTACCCCAACAAATCTGGGACCGTTAATTGTTGCTTCTCTTCACCTGACACATCCAATGAAATTTGCCCGGCTGACATGATAATCAAACGATTACCGTATTGAATCGCATCTTCCAAATGGTGCGTAATCATCAAGGCCGTCAAATGATCCTCACGAATGCGTTGGTCAGTCACGGCCATCAATTGCTCACTCGTCTTTGGGTCCAACGCCGCTGTGTGCTCATCGAGCAACAACAATTCCGGACGCAAACGCGTGGCCATTAAAAACGATAGCGCTTGACGTTGTCCACCTGACAAATCACCCGTGGCAACGTTTAGACGTGAATCCAAACCATTTCCCATCGTCGCAGCAACCTTGGCAAAGTCAGCCAACTTTTCCTTGGTCAAGCCGCGCCCCTTCAAACGACGTGACAACCCGCGACGTTCCGCAAACAACAAGTTCTCTGCCACCGTCATGCGAGGTGCCGTACCCAACTTAGGGTCTTGGAACACACGTGCCAAAAACTTCGTGCGCTGCGTTTCAGACAACCGCGTGACATCCTCATCACCTAGGTAAATGTGCCCGCCCGTCAATGCAAGTGAGCCAGCAATAACATTGAACAACGTAGATTTACCAGCACCGTTTGATCCCAGCACCGTAACAAAATCACCTTCGTTCAACGTCAATGAAACATCATTCAAAATTGTTTTTTCTTCAGGTGTGCCTTGGTTAACCACCACCGTGGCATTTTCTAATCGTAAACTTGTCTTAGTCATGTGAGGCAACCCCCTTCTTCAAAACGCTATCTAGTTTCAACACCTTGCGAAGTTGTGGCAACGTCAAAGCAATACCAAGGACAACAGCGCTAAACAAGTTCAAATCGTTGGCGTTGAAGCCCAGGTAAAGCACGATAACCAACACGAAACGGTAAAGCACAGAACCAATGACAATCGTCACCAAACGGTCCGTCAAAGACATTTGATCCGTAAATACAACCTCACCAATGATAATTGACGCCAAGGCGACGACGATGATACCAATTCCCATGTTAACGTCCGCAAAGCCGTTGTTTTGCGCGACCAGTGCACCACCCAAGCCAATCAAACCGTTAGAAATCATCAACCCCATAATCGTCATGTTATCTGTGTTAACACCGAGTGAACGTGCCATCGCACGGTTATCACCGGTTACAATAAATGCTTGACCAAGTTCTGTTTGCAAGAAAATGGCCGTCGCTGCCGTCACCACAATAATAATCACCAAACCAACAACCACTGTTGGGAAGTTCTTAGGCAAGAAATCAAGAAAGTCGGCAGAAAATAGCGTTCCCTTACCAAGCAAAGAGCGGTTGGCTTGTCCCATGATGCGTAGGTTGATTGAGTAAACCGCCGTCATTGTCAAAATTCCAGCCAACAAAATTGGCACCTTACCCTTGGTGTAAATTAAGCCAGTAACTAAACCAGCTAATGCACCAGCGCCAGCCGCAATTAAACTAGCCAGAGCCGGGTTCATACCATTTGAAATCAAGGTAACCGCCGTGGCGGCCCCTAGTGGAAAGGTCCCTTCAACCGTCATATCTGGAAAATCCAAGATACGGAAAGTTAAAAACAATCCAATTCCAAGGGTAGCCCACAAAAGTCCCTGTCCAATCGCTGAAACTAAAATATTCATACCGTTCTCCTTACTTCACGAACTTCGCGTTATCGTAGCCCTTGGGCATCGTCAAACCTAACTTCTCAAGTTGCGCCTTGTTTACCACCAACTCACCAGTCTTGGTAAAGTCAACTGGCAATGCCTTAGGGTTGGCACCCTTCAAGATTTTTGCAACCATCTTACCGGTCATCACCCCGATGTTTTTCTGGTTGATTGACTCAGCGGCCACACCACCGTCTTTAACCATCGTATCGACCGTTGGGAACACGGGCACCTTAGCGGCATCCGTGTTCTTAATCAATGTTGTCATTGCCCCAGCAATCGTGTTATCCGTCGGCACAAAGACCGCATCAACGTTATGATTTTCAACCATTTGTAGTGACGTTTGATTCAAATCGTTTGATGATGCGATTGAGTACGCCTTCACCTTTAGTCCCGCCTTCTCAGCCAGCGCAATCATCTTGCGGGCTTCAGTCGTGGCTGAATCATCTGATGATGTGTAGATAACGCCCAGCGTCTTCATGTCCGGCAAAAATGCTTTCATCATCTTCAATTGGGCCTCAAGTGGCGCCTGATCAGAAACACCCGTGACATTGCCTCCTGGCTTCTCGTAGCTCTTGACCAACTTGGCACTCATTGGGTTCGTTGAAGCCGAAAACACAACCGGCTTATCATTAATTGTATTGGCCAATGCAACGGCTGCCGGTGTCGCAATTCCAACTGAGACAGCAGCACCTTCGTTCTCAAACTTTGTTGACATTGTCTTCAAGTTAGATTGATCACCTTGCGCATTTTGGAAATCAATTTTGACATCCTTGCCCACTGTGTAACCACTATCCGCCAAGCCTTCCTTGATACCCTTATTAATCGCATCCAATGCTGGGTGTGACATAAATTGCAAAACGCCCACTGTTGGGATCTTAGCTGCTTTATGTTCCGCGATTGATTCTTGGACCCCTGCTGCAACAAGCACTGCAGCTAATAAGCCAACAGCAGTCAATACTTTCTTGTTCATAACCTTCACCCCGTAAATAATTGCAAAATAAAACCGCGAAAGAGTCACCTTGCGTGCCCCTTTCGCGGTAAAAAGAAAGGCCTGCGCGGTAACCCGTGCAGACCTTTCGTTAACGGAAATCAGTCGGCACAGACTCAATACTTACGCTCCAAAAGAGCACGTACCGAATCTGCTTCAACCACAGTTCGGACGCGTTAGCTGCGCCACCAACCATTCAATTGTACTGTCGTCTTAAACATAACTGTTTCCACCTAACGTTTCATCTTGAAAATTATGATAACATTTTATTTTTTGTAATGCAACCTAATCCAAGCCGATGTTGTAGTCATCGTCTTCCATTACTTCGACTTGACCCAAACGGTAACCGTTTCCGACTTGTGAGAAGAAGTCGTGGTTAGACGTTGTCGTTGAAATACCATTCATCACAATTGGATTAACATCTTCTGCCCCATCAGGGAACAGTGGATCCTGACCTAGATTCATCAATGCCTTGTTTGCATTGTAACGCAAGAATGTAAGCACTGATTCTGTCCAACCGATTTCATCGTATAGATGCTTCGTGTAGTTTTCTTCGTTGTTGTACAAATCCAACAACAAGTCGTACATCCACATCTTCATTTCTTCTTGCTTGTCTTCAGGCAACTCATTGAAGCCTAATTGGAACTTGTAACCAATGTAAGTTCCGTGAACGGATTCATCACGCAAAATCAACTTAATGATTTCAGCAACGTTGTTCAACTTGTTGTGGCCTAGGTACCAAAGTGGCGTGTAGAACCCTGAGTAGAACAAGAACGTTTCCAAGAATACAGACGCTACCTTCTTTTGCAGGTCATCCCCAGTTTGATAAATTTGGTTAATGCGTTGTGCCTTGTATTGCAAGTATTCATTCGTATTTGTCCAATCGAAAATCTCTTCAATTTCCGCTGGGGTGTTCAACGTTTCAAAAATTGATGAGTATGACTTCGCGTGAACGGATTCCATAAACTCAATATTGTTCAGTACTGCTTCTTCGTGTTGCGTACGAACCGACTTCTTCAATGACGCCATACCATCTTGTGATTGGAGCGTATCAAGCAGGGTCAAACCACCAAATACGTGCCCCACCAAGTAGTGTTCGTTTTCCGCCATCTTACGCCAGTCATCCAAGTCATTTGACAACGGAATACGCGTGTCTAGCCAAAATTGTTCAGTCAACTTTTCCCAAGTCGCCTTGTCGATTGCGTCCTCAACGTTATTCCAGTTGATTGCAACATATCCTTCAGTCATTCGATGTTCTCCTTCAATCGAAAACGGCCAGGAAGTCATTCACTCACTGACCGTTTTCTGAACTACTGGTGTTGATTATACCAGCTCTACCTTTTTAGTGTGCGCAATTCCAATTAATCAGATTGAGCAGCTTTCACACTCGTTCACACCGAATTCTTCCATGTCATCAGTGTAAGTTCGAACGTAGTAAATTGACTTGATGCCCTTGTGATAGGCATACATACGCAAGATGTTTAAATCACGGGTCGTCATCTTATCAGTACGGCCATTCTTCCACTCATACAAGCCGGCTGGAATTGTTGAACGCATAAACAATGTTAAGGCCATTCCTTGGTCGATGTGTTGTTGTGCTGTGGCATAAACATCAATCACCTTACGCATATCCAAGTTATACGCTGACTCGTAGTATGGCAATGTATCCGTACCCAAGTATGGTGCTGGGTAGTAAATCTTACCAATCTTCTTTTCTTGACGTTCCTCAATCTTGTTAATGATTGGGTGCAAAGATGCCGTTGAATCATTAACGTATGAAATTGATCCCGTTGGCGCAATCGCCATGCGATAAGCATTGTACAAGCCGTGCTTTTGGATTGATTCCTTCAGCATTGCCCAATCGTGCTTGGTTGGGAAGTGGTGCTTCTCAAAAATCGCCTTAACCTTATCAGTCTTTGGTGACCAATCAGCCATCAAGTACTTATTGAAGTATGATCCATCAGCATAAGCTGACTTCTCAAACTCGAAGAATGATTCACCACGTTCTTTAGCAATCTTATTTGACGCTAGCAACGTGTAGTAATTTAACATCAAGAAGTAGGCGTTGGTAAAGTCAATTGCCTCTTCATCCCCATAGTGCATGTGATTCTTAGCAAAGAATGCGTGCAACCCCATCGCACCCAATCCAACGGCATGCAATTCGCGGTTACCATTTTGAACTGAAGGGACAATGTCCAAGCTAGAGTTGTCAGAAACGAACGTCAACGCACGAACCATCGTGTCCACTGAACGCTCAAAATCAGTCGTTTCCATCATATTAACAATGTTCGTTGACCCCAAGTTACATGAAACGTCCGATCCCATCTTGTAGTATTGTTGATCATTACCAATTTCAGAGGCTTTTTGCACTTGCAAAATCTCTGAACAAAGGTTTGATGACACAACCTTACCGTGAATTGGATTAGCCGCATTCACCGTATCAATGTTAATCACATATGGGTAACCTGATTCTTGTTGCATCTTTGAAATTTCATTTTCCAAATCGCGTGCACGAATCTTCGTCTTCTTGATACGTGGATTACGAACCATGTTGTCATACTCAGCCGTGATATCAACGTAATTAAATGGCTCACCATATTCACGTTCAACATCATAAGGTGAGAACAAGAACATATCAGCGTTCGAACGAATCAAGTCGTAGAACTTATCCGGCACCGTCACCCCAAGTGACAATGTCTTCACACGGACCTTTTCATCCGCATTCTCCTTCTTAGTTGCCAAGAAGCCCATGATATCAGGGTGGAACACTGACAAGTAGGCCACACCGGCACCGTTACGTTGTCCCATTTGGTTTGAGTATGAGAATGAATCTTCCAACAACTTCATTACCGGCACGACACCCGAAGCTGCATTGGCAATTCCCTTGATTGGTGCACCCGCCTCACGCAAGTTTGACAGGTTGATACCAACCCCGCCGCCAATCTTTGATAATTGCAAGGCTGAATTAATGACACGCCCAATTGCATTCATGTCATCAGTTGTTTGCAAAATAAAACATGACACCAACTCACCACGTCGTGAACGACCCGCATTCAAAAACGATGGAGTGGCTGGTTGGTAGCGCTGGTGAATCATTTCATCGGCCAAGTTCATTGCCAATTCTTCATTACCAGCGCCGTAGAACAAGGCATTCATCGCAACACGATCAATGTAGTTCTCTACATAATAATCTCCATCATTGGTCTTTACAGCATATTGCGCATAAAACTTGTACGCAGCCATGAAAGACTTAAATTGGAAATCTTGACTCTTTAGGTAGTCATACAAACGTTCAATTAACGCAAATGAATAACTGTCCAGCATCTTTTGATCCACAAAATCATGTTCGATTAGGTAATCGAATCGATCACGAAGGGAATCAAATTGGAGTGTATTTGGTCGAACGTTTTCTGCCAAGAAAGCTTCCAAAGCCTCCTTGTCTTTTCCCAATTGGATACTGTTATCCTTAGGAATGTTCAGTTCATTATTTAAATCGAAATATGTGACCTTATCTAGGTCCAAAGTAGCAAGTGACATATCATTTCCCCCGTGTTACCTAACGTAAAGCGGAACCCCCATGGCTGCACCGACGTTTAGGTAGTATTGCCAACGACTAGCCGTTTGTGTCTTTACATTGCTTTGGCAAGTTGTGCCAACAAGTCAGGTCGGAACCCCTTGATTGGCTCAGCATCATTTGTGAACACAACTGGTACCGCTTGGTAACCTTGGTCCTTCAAGAAAGTCAATGCAGCTTCATCTTCCTCAACGTTCTTTTCAACATAGCTGACACCGTATTGTGCCAACGTCTTCTTCGTCATCATGCATTGCACACAGTTGTTCTTCGTATATACAGTAACGTTTTGCATAGTATTCACCTTTATCTTTCGGTTTTATATTTTCTGACATTTGCTAATATCTGTCTCTGAGTATAGTCAGGTACATAACAGAATGCAAGGCGTAACTTTTGAAGAAAAAAAGGCTTGACAGCGCCATTTACCGCCACATCAGCCTTCCCAATAGATTATTACAAAATCATTAAATATAACTTTCCGTTATGTACAAAAAGGGTGTGTTTTTTGTGATTGTGCTAGTGTATAGTGGAATAAATGGTAAAGAAACATATGAGGAAAACATCATGAAAGTTCGTCTTTTGTATATATCAATTTCCGGAAATACGCGGTCATTCGTAAAAAACCTTGTGGCTTACGCTCACGAACAAGGTGAACTTGAATTTGAACCAATAGAAATTTCGGATGCAAGTGTTGATACCGATGAGGTCGCACCCTATTTTGCTTTAGTCCCTACTTACCTTGATGGTGGCAACGGGATAGATAACGGCGTCCATGAAATTATGACCAACGCCCTGTATGACCAAATTGCTGCTGGCAGTAATGCGCAGCAACTATTAGGCATCGTTGGATCCGGCAATAAGAATTTCAATGCCCAATACATTCTCACCGCGCGACGTTACGCCCAAGCGTTTGACGCACCTGTCATCGCTAACTACGAGCTACGCGGGACATCACGCGATGTAGAACGTGTATACGGGGCCATGCATCAACGTCTAGTTGAGGCTGGGTACTAAGCAAGCGTATAATAGTTGTCATGCGATTTAACCGTGAAAGGAGCGTCAAATGGCAACTGCAAAAACAAAAAAAGTCGCGCTAACTCGTGAGCGACGACAAGAAACATGGCGTAACTTAACGACCGAACAGCAGGCTGTCTTGAAACAGCACATTCGCTATCAACACACATCATTATTTGTTGACCAGAATCTGGTTGGCCATGGTAAAAATTGGGAATTTGTTGCCTACAACTATAACGATAACTACGACAGTAATTCTGGACCTCAGTTATATTGTGACTGCGGTCGCCGATTGAAGCACCAATATGTGTTGCAAAACGAGGATGGCAAGCTCATTAAGCTTGGCATCACCCATTTTGCTGACCACATCGGTATTCCAGAAGCCGTGATGCGACAATTGCAGACCCAGATTCACCACTTGGACTTTGGCCTTGACGAGCTATTGCAACGTATTCGACGTCATGCTGGCCTCAATTCAGAAATGCGTGCCTGGTTTATTGATAACCACACCGCATATCCTGATTTCCCGATTGACGCGGTTGATTTTGTTTCCAACGAATTGCCATTGGAAAAAGATGTACAGGCTGAAATTGTCCGTCAGTATAAGAAAGCAACGTACGTGCCAAAAGAACGCCAACCACGACGTAAGAAGCCGAAGTTAAACAAAGCTGCTTGGCAAGAGTTATTCCGTGACATCTAATCATAGAATGGAGCATATCATGGAACGTTTACTTATTCTTGCAAATGATGATCAAGGTGAAGGTATTTTAATCGATGATGACCGTCACCTTGTCTCACAAATATTGGTGCCAAATCGTTTCGATTTTAGCCACCTGACAGACATCACACAGGTTGCAACACCTACTGATGTTTATTCAGCACAAATGCAGCTCCTCGCAAACGACAAGTACTGGATGTGGCCTGTTAAAGGTGCCAGACTGACATTTCCGGCAGCTGCCGATACACATAAAGCAGACTGAGAATGTCGGAGGTTTTAACCTCCGACGTGACCAAGTCGCCCTTATCAGGTGCGTCTTTGGTCTTACGTCTGACTGAAGTCAGGCGTTTTAGACCAACAGCTGCTGTGACAAAGCAGAGTAAACAAATAACCGCCACACTTCAAATTTGAAGTGTGGCGGTTTTGTGTTATCGATGTATTTTCTTAATTAAGGCAGTATCTTACCACCAACCGTTAGCAGCACGGAAGGCAATTGCTGAATCAACTGAACCGTAACGTGACGTTGCGTAGTTCAACATACCTGCAGTTTGGTCAGAAACGCTACCCGTTCCCCATGATTGGTTCGTTTGACCCAATCCCTTGTATTGACCGTTTGATGCATCTGGGTTTCCACCTGATTCAGGCATAACGATAGCCGTCCACAAAGCGTCAGTACCACCAGCGGCGATAAATTGATCATAAGTTGAACCTGAAGCGGCAGCAGTCGTTGTCGTAGTAGTTGCAACAGGTGCTGTGTATGATACTTCTTGTGCAACAGGTGCTTGTGATTGTGCTGAGTAATCAACAGTCGTTACAGGTGCCGTGTATGACACTTCTTGTGTAACAGGTGCTTGTGAGGCAACAACGGCAGCAACATCAGCTTGCGTTGCGTCATATGAAGCGTTTGAAGCAACACCGTCAATTTCAACTTGTTGACCAACGAAGATTACGTTAGCGTCAGCAATGTTGTTGTTAGCAACCAAAGTGTCAACAGTCGTGTTGTGGTTAGCTGCAATTTGTGACAACGTGTCACCTGATTGTACTGTGTACGTATCTGCAGATGCGTTATCGGCCATAGCGAACGTAGCCAAACCAGCAACAGTCAATGCAGTAATCATCTTCTTATTCATGGGGAAAAACTCTCCTTCTAATTAACTCTATCTTTTCAATAAACCATCAGGTACACGCCATTAGGATCATCGCTAATGTGTGACACCTGTATCTCTTAACAACATGTATTAGTTTATCAATCAGAGCGACTATTTTGTTACAAAACAAAGTCATTACGTAACGTTAAGGTTGCCCAAACCGACCTACAAAGTAACATCTATGTAACATTACTAAAAATAAGTGGTCAAACGTCGATTAGAATAGTCTTTTAAAAAACATTATTAACCAGTTAACAATCACTGAATTCCGCCATTTTTCAAGCCTGATTACGTAAAATTAGGTTTAAATTTAGTTTATTCATCCCTTTTGTGTCACGATTGTTACAATATAAAAGTAACGATTCGATTTTTCGTTAACTTTTGGCATGAAGTCGATTGTCGGAAAAGTCCTAAACAAAAGGATTCCTTAACATTTTCTGCATAAAAAAGAGCATTCCGTAGATGCCGGAATGCTCTTTTTCGCTTATCAAACCTAGTCAACCGTCAAAATTTCACGATCAACTAGCTCATTCAAGTAGAAATGGTACAACTCAACCATTTCTTCGTTGTCTTTACGGGCAAAAATATTAACCGTTGCTGCCCCATTTGGGTTAACCGTCTTAATTTTCATCCCCGTCAAGTCCTTGTTCACAACGACCTTTAGCTTAATTGCGTTGGCAAGTCCCTTAGCAGGCTCGAGTGAACGTTGCATAACGAACGCACCGGCGTTGTTAGTCACAAAGCCAGTGTCACCCAATGCATACTTCTTTAGTTGCGGATTAAAGTGGTAAGTTACTGAATCCCCAGGTACTTTTACTGTTGTTTCAAATGCCATTGTGACATCTCCTCTTAACTAGTTCTTATGTGAATAAGTTTACTAGTCTTCGGGCAACTTTTCCACTACATCTTCATCGTCGGCTGGTTGACCGTCAGGATAGTGCCACTCGTGGTCATCTTTCTCATGATGATGGTGGTCGTGACCATGATCATGGCCGTGATCGTGGCCGTGGTCATGGTTGTGTTCGTCCGCACCGTACATTAATGACGCTGGCCACTCAGGCTCGTCATCCACGTCCAACAAGTCGTTGGCATCCAACCAAAGCTTTGCAGCTTGCATTTCAGGTTGTGACATTGTGTGTGACGTCTTCGTCGCAAACGTAGACAACAATGCCCCACCCTTACGCAAGTCTTCAGTCAACATATCAAAGTTTGTCTCAGAAATGATTGGGTCAAACTCACCGAACGTTGCAAACACACGTGAATCCGTCAAATCTTGAATATCATCACCCAAGCGTTCAACTGACATCGCGTGGAACAACAATTGTCTTCCATGGCGTGTCTTCTCGAGCCATCATCGCGTGTGCCCCGACGTTCGCCCCATTTGAGAATCCCATCATAATCATGGCTTCTTCGTGCAATTCGTAGCGCTTAGATAGCTCATGAACTGCATCAACCAACCAATCCGTTTCTGCGTGAAGTGATTCGAGATTGAACTCGCCTTCCTCGTAGCGCTCAAAGTAACGATTCATGCCGTTTTCACTAACACGACCACGAATAGAAATCTTTGGGTTTTCAGGTGCCATAAATTCGGCAATTTCAAGCAAATCTGTTTCATCTCCACCAGTACCGTGTAGCAATAGCAATGGTGCTAGATCAGGATCACCTGATACATAGGCGTGTCGAATGTTGTTCTTATACTTTTTCTTGGCCATCGTCCTATTCTCCGTTCAAATTGTGTCTCCATTATACCTGTAAGCGCTAACTTTTAACAAGCAATAGTGTCCAGATACAAAAGAAGCAGGTCATAAGCGCTGCTTACGTCCTGCTTCAATCATATTAATTAGTTTTCTGCATTATCAGAAACGTTCTTCTTGAACACTTCTGGTGATGGCAAATCATCTTCAGCTGAGTTAAACGGAATCAAACCAGCTTCAATTTCATCACGCATGTTCTCCAGGAATGGTGGCAACTCCAAGTGGTGACCAGCCTCTTCGTACGTCTCGTCTTGCAAGAATCCTGGTCCGTTCGTAGCGATTTCGAACAAGATTCCTGGTGTTGGACGGAAGTACTCTGACTTGAAGTAGAATCGATCCACGAAGCCTGAGTCTTGGAATCCCAATTGACGCAAACGGTTGATCCAGAAGTTCAAAGCCGTTTCATCATCAACTGCCAAAGCGAAGTGGTGAGCGTTTCCGTAACCTTGCAAACCACGTGGCAACAAACGTACCAAACGCGTGTGAACTTGACCACCGAAACCAGCGTTGTCGAATTCGTACAAAACGTCATCGCCGTCGCGAGCAACTTCCTTAGCACCCAATACAGACGTCAAAACCATGTGCATTGCGTTCTCGTTGTTAATCGTCAACAATTGTGCACCCAAACCTAGGATAGCGTGCTCTGGCTCAACTGATGAGTATTGCCATGGCGTACCTTCAGCCCAAGTACCCGTGTTCTTCTCGTTTGACTCCAAGGCGTACAATTGTCCGTCGAAGTCTTCGAAGTCCAAGTACTTAACACCGAACTCTTCGTGAGTTTCAGCATCGTGCTTAACACCGTATTCGTCAAAACGCTTCATCCAGTAATCGAATGATGCATCTGATGGGATACGGAAAGCCGTACGCGTAATTTCGTCAGTACCGTGGATGGCCTTGTTGATACCTGGGAAGTCGAAGAACGTCAAAACCGTTCCAGCTGATCCCATGTCATCAGTAAAGTACAAGTGGTACGTACGTACGTCGTCTTGGTTAACAGTCTTCTTGATCAAGTGAAGACCCATAACACCTGAGAAGAAATCAAAAATCTTTGGTGAATCTGACGTAATCGTCGTCAAGTGGTGAATTCCACGGATAGTCATATTCGGATGCTCCTTCGTTTATGTGATTCTCTTATTGAATGTAATTAGAATACCAGAAGTAAATTTAAATGGGAAATAAAAAGGTGTACTTTTTGTAAGTTAATTTTATCATTCCCCGCTGCTGACTATATTATAGTAGGAAACTTGCATTATTGCCTTGATTAACGTCTTATTTTAGGTTTGTGTCGCCACTGCCGTGACGAGGCATGGTGGGTGGTTGGGCTGGCGGTGCTCCGTCCTGCAATATAAGCTGGTGGCGACGACGCTAACCACAAAACAAAAAGGCCATTACCCTTACTGGAATAATAGCCTTCATGGTTATTGCTTGTTAAAGAAGTCGATCAACACTTGTGCTGATTGCTTACCTGCTTCGATGATAAACTCATCGAACGTTGGGCCAGCTTCACCGTTAGCATTGTCTGAAATCGCACGAACAACGGCAAATGGTACGTCGAAGTAGTGTGCTACTTGGGCAATTGAGGCACCTTCCATTTCAGCTGATTGGGCTTCTGGGAAGTGCGTCAAGATGTTTTGCTTTTGCTCATCACCTGAAATAAATGAATCGCTCGTCACAATCAAACCGCGAACCAAACGTGCATCTGTGACATCCCCATAAGCTTCAGCCAAACCAGCTGAAAGCGTTGCGTCAGTTACAAAACGAGCTGGTTGTTGTGGTACTTGACCATAATCGTAACCAAAGGCACGTGCGTCTGCATCTGAGTATGCCAATTCGCTAGCAACAACAACGTCACCGATACGCAAATCCGCACCCAAAGCACCAGCAGAACCTGAGTTAATCACTGCATCAACTGCAAAGTTGGTAATCAACAAAGTCGTCGTCAAAGCTGACGCAACCTTACCAATGCCAGACTCCACAACAACGACATCAACGTTGCCAATCTTACCGTGGTGGAACAACTTACCAGCGATAGTTGATTGCTTCTCATCAGTCATCGCTGCCACTAGGGCTGCCTTTTCTTCGGACATTGCATTAATAATACCGTAACGCATATCTCTCAAAATCTCACTTTCAACTTTTACTTCTATATTATAGTAGGAACAAAACCAGGTATGTCACCACAATTAACACGACCAAAACTAACATCGCGATGTTTAAGCGACGCTTCAGCCGCGCTGTCTTACCCGCTTCCGTCAAACGACGAGTTACTGGATCTAATTCGTAGCGACCCTTACCGCTCAAACGGTGTTCTTCACGCGTAAGTGGTGTGTTGGTTGGCTCAGCCTCGCCACGCAATCGGCTTAGGCGTTCCTGCGTGTTCTCTGGGGTTTCAAATTCACCAGCAAAGCTATAATCTTCATCTGGGACATTCTCATCCGGTCGTTTACGCTTGAATCCAAACATTATGCCTTACCTGCTAAACGAAGCGTCTTCCAGTAAAGGTACGCCATCGCTGTCTTACCATCGTCTAATTCACCAGCTTCAAACAATCGCGTTGCTTCATCAAAATCAACATAAAGCAAATCGATTTGCTCGTCATCATCTTGTGGCAATTCATCAGTCACTGGCTTTAAATCAGTTGCTAAATACAACGTCATGAATTCATCCGCAAAGCCAATTGATGTGTAGAAACCAGCAATCTTTTCAATTTTACCAGCCGTCAAACGAGTCTCTTCATTTAGCTCGCGGTTAACTGTATCCAATGGATTATGATCACGACCATCCACCTTGCCAGCCGGCACTTCTGTTGTAACCTTTTGAACTGGTGCACGCCATTGACGCTCCAAAATCATCTTATCGTCATCTGTCAAAGCAAGCACTGCAATCGCACCACTGTGATGTACCACTTCGCGCTTAGACTCACGGCCATCAGGCAACGTAACCGTCTGATTAACTACTCGAATAATGTGACCATTATAAACTTCTTCTTCTGAAACGACTTCTTCACGAAACTTTGCTTCAAATTCATCCGCCATGTTAGTTCTCCTCAGAGCTCCAAACTTCAACTGCTGCTGCTTGTGGGCCACGTACGCCTTGTACAACGACCAACTTTACTGGTTCACCGACTTCTAAGTCGCGAACGTGCGGTGTTTCAATCGCTGAGAAGTGAACGAACACGTCGTCTTCACCCTTCAACTCAATAAAACCAAATCCCTTGTCAGCATTCCAAGTCTTAACGTATCCATCAATCTTTTCCATAATTATTTTTCTCTCTATTTCGTTAAAATGAACGCGAAGATGGTCAAGCCAATCAACGCTACAAAACTACCTAGTCCAACAATGCGCCACCACATCAACCAAAATGTCTTCATCACAAATGTTTGACGGACAAAGCCTTGGTACAGTGCCAAGCCGATGCCCCACAAAACAAACATAAACAAAATTGGTGGTAACAAAGATAGATGCCACACTTGGAAACTAATGACCTCAATAGCCCACCAAGCAACCAGAGTCGCCAAGTCAATCGGGCGCATCCACTTTGGCCAAGTCAAACGGCGAAACAAGCGGTGAAACAAAATCAAAGCAATCCATGTCGCAAATGCCAAGGCAACCGTTAATGGCCAGTCAAGCGTTGTAAGCATATCGTTGTTTCCCCTTTTCGTTCTTCAATCATTATATTATACCGTGAATTTAAACGTCTGTGACATTTGAACTAAAATCTTGGTACAATAGATGTAATTAAGAAAAAGAGGATTACTTCATGGCAAAGAAGAAGCAAAAATCTACTATGCAAAAAGTTATCCAAGGATTTGTCATTTTGATGTTGATTTTGTCATTCCTTGGTGTCTTTATCACATTGTTCCAAGTCATGATGGGTTAATTGCATATTGAGATGAGAGTCGGCTAGTACACATTCTGTACTGGCCGTTTTTCAAACAAAAAGGAGTGAACAAACTGTATCCCCTACAGTTTGTTCACTCCTTTTCTATTAGATTATCCGCTAGTTTTCATCTTCATTCTTGCGGCGCTTAGTAGCCCCAAGCAAGAACATTGTTGAGAACAAGTAGATTCCCAGTGATACCATGTGCCAGTTCTGACGTTGGCCGTCAGCTGCTGTATCTGGTAATTGAACCGAACCTGGTCCAAATGCACTTGCTACAATCTGTGGCTGACTATTTCAACGAGTTGAATTGGCGCATCAGACGCGGGAACCGATGGCATAACATCGACAGGCTCAGGCGTTTTTCCGGGGGCCGGTACAGTCGTAACTGGATCTGGCAAGGTTGTACCTGGTTCAGTTTCACCTGGTGTGTTATCCGTTGGTTGCTCACCGCTTCCTTGGTTATTCGCATTAGTTACCGCATCTTGCAAAGCCTTGATAGCTGCTTCGATGTCCGCCGTCAAGGCCTTTGGATCATCGTTAGCTGCATTAGTCATCACATCTTGCAAGTGTTGCATCGCTGCTGCAACCGCTGGATCAGTGGCGACCGCTGAAGCCTTCGCATTGGTGATTGCTTGCTTTCCAGCGTCATTAGCTGTGTTACGAGCTGCGTTTGCCGCATCCAAGGCATCTTGCAACTTGGCAGTTGCCTCGCGGATTTCAGCCGCTGTACCAGTATTCACTGCATCACGTAGTGCTTGCATTGCTGTTGCCACACCTGATTCATTCGAAACAGGTGCCGTCTTACTAATTAGGTTATTAGCATCCGTTACTGCTGATTCACGGTCACTCGTTGCTGCCGTTACCGCATCTTGCAAAGCCTTCATGGCTGCTTCGATGTCCGCCGTCAATGCCTTTGGATCATCATTAGCTGCATTAGTCATCACATCTTGCAAGTGTTGCATGGCCGCTGCGACCGATGGATCAGTGGCGACCGCTGAAGCGTTCGCATCAGTGATTGCTTGCTTGCCAGCGTCATTTGCTGTGTTACGAGATGTGTTTGCCGCATCCAAGGCATCCTGCAACTTGGCAGTTGCCTCTCGGATTTCAGCCGCTGTACCAGTCTTCACTGCATCACGTAGTGCTTGCAATGCGGTTGCCACACCTGGTTCATTCGAAACAGGTGCCGTCTTACTAATTAAGTTATTAGCATCCGTTACTGCTGAATCACGATTATTCGTTGCTGCCGTTACCGCATCTTGCAAAGCCTTGATAGCTGCTTCGATGTCCGCCGTCAAGGCCTTTGGATCATCATTAGCTGCATCATTCATCACATCTTGCAAGTGTTGCATGGCCGCTGCGACCGATGGATCAGTGGCGACCGCTGAAGCGTTCGCATCAGTGATTGCTTGCTTGCCAGCATCATTTGCTGTGTTACGAGCTGTGTTTGCCGCATCCAAGGCATCCTGCAACTTGGCAGTTGCCTCTCGGATTTCAGACGCTGTACCAGTCTTCACTGCATCACGTAGTGCTTGCAATGCTGTTGCCACACCTGATTCATTCGAAACAGGTGCCGTCTTACTAATTAGGTTATTAGCATCCGTTACTGCTGATTCACGGTCACTCGTTGCTGCCGTTACCGCATCTTGCAAAGCCTTCATAGCTGCTTCGATGTCCGCCGTCAATGCCTTTGGATCATCATTAGCTGCATTAGTCATCACATCCTGCAAGTGTTGCATGGCCGCTGCGACCGATGGATTATTGGCGACCGCTGAAGCGTTCGCATCAGTGATTGCTTGCTTCCCAGCATCATTAGCTGTGTTACGAGCTGTGTTTGCCGCATCCAAAGCATCCTGCAACTTGGCAGTTGCCTCTCGGATATCACTGCCAGTTGTTGTCCCATTCAATGCATCACGTAAGTTTTGCAAGGCCTCTGCAACACCTGGCTCATTCGAAACAGGTGCCGTCTTACTAATTAGGCTATTAGCATCGGTTGTCGCTGCGTCACGGTCAGACTTAGCAGCGTTCACCGCATCTTGTACAGCCTTCGTGGCTGACTCTATATCCGCCGTCAAGGCAGCTGGATCATCGTTTGCCGCATCCTCCATTACCTCTTGCAGGTGCTTCAATGCATCCTGCACAGCTGGGTCATTCACGACTTGCGAGTCGTTCGCGTCGGAGATAGCTTTATCGGCAGCGTCATTTGCAGTCGTACGGGCTGCGTTTGCCTTATCCAAGGCATCTTGCAACTTAGCTTCGGCCTCTCGAATCTCGTCACCAGTTGTTGCACCATTCAATGCATCCTGCAAGTTTTGCAAGGCCTCTGCCACGTTTGACTCGTTTGAAACAGGTGCGGTCTTCGCAATTAAGTCGTTGGCGTCCTGCACTGCTTCATCACGATCAGACTCAGCTGCACTGACGGCATCCTGTAATGCCTTTGTGGCTGACTCAATGTCCGCCGTCAAGGCATCTGGATCATCATTAGCCGCATTATTCATCACGTCTTGTAAGTGTTTTAGCGCATCTTGTACGGCCGAATCACCCGCGACCTTTGACTGCTTGGCTTGGTCAATCGCTGTTTCAGCTGCGTTATTAGCTGTTGTACGCTTCTGACCGTCTGCTTGTAGTGCGTCCTGTAAGTCCTTAGTAGCCGCTTCAAGTTCGGCGGTTGTTGGATCATTTGAAACATCATCATCCTGGAGAGCATCCAACAAATCATTAAGCTTATCTGCTGCTTGACTAACTGCCGATTCATTTGATAAATGGCGCTGTTTGTTGAAGTAATGTTTCGGCTGCATCAACCGCTGTTTGACGACTTGTATTAGCTGCAGTAATGGCAGTCTTCAGGTCATCGGTTGCTCGTTGAATATCGACCGTCAAATCATTCTCGTTATTAGCAGCCGCCTCATTCATGACATCACGCAAACGGTCAATTGCGGCTTGAACACTAGGTTCATTAGCAACATCATCATTTTGTACACCGTCAATTGTTGTTTCAGCCGTATCATTGGCGTCATCACGCAAGCTCTTAGCTGTTTCAGTTGCTGTAATCAGCGTCTTTGTTGCCTCCTCAATATCCTTAGCCGTTGACGTAGGATCATTGAGCAAACTCTGTAGTTTGTCTTGTGCTTCCTTCACTGCTGATTCGTTTGATACCGGCGCCGTTTGTGAGATAGCATTGTCTGCTGCCTCTCGAGCGGTTGCTTGATTAACTTTCGCTGTATCGTTAGCGGCGTTTAAGGCATCAATTGCGGCTTGAATATCCTTAGTCAGCGCGTTTGATGTATCCATTGCTGCTTCGTCAATAACATTTTGTAAGTCAGTCAATGCCTTTTGCACCAGTGGTTCATTAGATGTTGCTCCCGCATTAGTTGTTTCAATCAACTGATTACCAGTCGTTGTTGCACTATCACGCTTTTCATTATCAGCTGCTAATGCTTCCTGCAAAGTCTGGGTAGCGTCCTCAATATCGTTTGCTGTTGCTAATGTATTAGCTAATACAGACTCTAATGCGTTACGGGCTTGAGCCGTTGCTACCTCGTTTGAAACTGGCGCCGTCTTACCAATCAAGTCTTGCGCCGCATCACGAGCTGCTTGTTGCTTGGCGTCAGCACCCGACATCGCATCTTCCAACGCCTTTTGGGCAGCTTTAATATCTTCTGTCAACGCATCAGGTGAATCAGCATTTGCATTCTTGATAACATCTTGCAAATTCTTAATGGCTGCTTGGATAGCAGGTTCAGCTGACTGATCTGATCCTAAAGCGTTAGTAATCGCATTTTGTGCATCCGTCTTAGCTGCATCACGAGCTTCCAAAGTATCTTCAGTGGCATTCAGTAACTGTTGTGTGGCTTGCTTAATTGCCTCTGCCGTTGATGCCGGATTATTCAACACCTCGTTTAACTCGTCCAATGCTGTTTGTACAGCTGGCTCATTGGTTACAGGCGCTGTTTGTTGCTTGGCATCGTCAGCCGCGTTACGGGCTTCTTCTTGGGTCTTAGCGGCTGCTGTCACCGCTGTCTGCAATTCCGCTATCTTTTGTTGGATATCGGCGGTCAAGGCATCTGCAGAGTCATTCGCTGCTTCTTCCTGAACTTCTTGCAGCGCGCGAATTGCATCCTGAACAGTTTGTTCCGCACCTTGATTTGAGTTCTGCGCCTTCGAAATTGCTGTATCCGCCTTCTGATTAGCTGCATCACGATCTGACTTGGCCGTGTTTGTTGCATCAGCAAGAGCTTGCGTTGCATTATCAATTTCTGCAACCGTGGAACTTGGATCGTTCAAGACCTTATTTAGATTATCTAACGCGTTCTGTACGGTCGCCTCATTAGTGACAGCTGGTGTATTATCCATCGCCTCCTCTGCACGAGAACGTGCATCAGATTGGTTTTGTAATGCAATCTGCTCAGCATTCTTTAAGGCTTGGATATCATCCAAGATAGTCTGTGTCAGTGCTGCAGATGAATCGTTAGCTGCAAGCGCTTGATCATCCTTTAGCTTTTGCAAGGCGATAATCACCTCAGGTTCCCCTGCTTGATTAGAAGCCTGAGCATCTCTGATGGCTGTATTAGCTTGCGTATTGGCATCACTGCGATTTGCCTTATCAGCTGCAATTGCATTAAGGAGTTGTTGTGTTGCTTCCTTAATCGCTGTGACTGTAGCCGTAGGATCATTCAAAACAGTGTTCAAGTCTGAAATCGCTGCTGACGTAGCCGCTTCGTTTGAAACTGGTGCCGTGTCACCCAACGCAGTTTCAGCTGCTTGACGCGCGTCTTCTTGTGAAGTTGCTGCAGCATTAACCACATCTTGCAATGCCTTTGTTGCATCAATAATATCCTGCGTCAACGCATCTGCAGAATCACCGGCCGCTTGATCAATCAAATCTTGCAACTTTTGTGCAGCTGCTTGAACTTCTGGTTCATCAGCCTGGTTTGATGCACCAGCTGCATTAATCGCAGATACTGCATTGCTGTTTGCCGCATTACGTTGTGTATTTGCCTCGTCCACAGCTTCTTGGAGCAACTTAGTAGCCGCTGTAATTTGATCAGCTGTTGCCTTCGGATTATCTAATACTGTTTGCAAATTCTGTACGGCATCACTTACCTCAGTTTCATTAGAAACCGGTGCTGTTTGACCAAGTACGGTATTTGCCTCAGTTCTAGCTGTTGTCTGTGCAGTTCCAGCTGCATTGACAGCATCCTGCAGTTCCTTGGTAGCGTTAGCAATATCTTGGGTTAGCGCGTTGGCGTCACCATTAGTGGCCTTGTCCAGCAAGTCTTCTAGCTTCTTTTGCGCATCTTGCACGGCGTTATCCGCTGCTTGATTAGAAGTAGATGCTTCCTCAAGCTCTTGTTGAGCCAAGTCGTTTGCATCCTCACGATCAAGCTTTGCATCAGCAACCGCCTTCTCATAGGCATTTGTTGCATCAACAATTTGCTTTGGTGTGCTATTCGGATCATTTAGAACCTCTTCCAACGCAGATTTTGCATCCTGAACACTTGGTTCATTTGTAACCGGTGTTGTACTTGCGTCCAGTGCTGCCTGTGCGGCATTCTTGACAGCATCAACAACATCTTGAGTTGCTTGCTTAATCTGATCCGTTGTTGCGCCATCTGCAGCAGCCTGAGTTTGCAAGTCTTCCAACTTTTGAACAGCATCCTTCACCGCTTGACTGCTAGTATCCGCTACTTGGTCTTGCACGTCATTTGCATCGGTATTAGCTGCATCTCGCTCTGCCTTGGCTGTTTCAACGGCGTCTTCCAATTCCTGGGTTGCTTGCTTAATTTCCTCAGTTGTTGCAGTACTGTCCGCCAACAACTTATCTAACTTTTGTTGGGCCTCTGTCACACCAGGCTCTTGTGAAACTGGTGCAGTATCTACTGAAGAAGCCTCAGCCCGAGCTACTGCATTATCCAATGCACTTGTCGCATCTTCAATTGCCTGGGTTGTCCCCGTATCATTTGCAGCTCCATCCAATGCAGTTTGCAACGCTTGCTGGGCCTTGGCAACTTCTGGATTAGCGGACTCAGCACTAGCATTAGCTGCATCTTGAGCTGCCTTAGCTGCAGCTTCTGCATTCGCTCGATCTTGTTTAGCCTCGTTAATTGCATCTTCAAGATTCTTTTGGGCAGTCGCAACATCATCCGCAGCAGCCTTTGGATCGCTCGCTAGCTTATCAAGCGCTGCTTGTGCATCAGCTACCGTTGTTTCTTTTGATACTGGTGCTGTTTCAATCAACGTAAGTGTGACCTGCCAAGGCGTCTGATTTCCTGATGCATCCATCGCCGTCACTGTTACTGTTGCAGTTCCACCACCACTAGCCTTTAATTGGCTAAGCACCGTCTCATAATCAGACGAAATCGTAATACCGTCACCCGGTACATTTTGTTGATTATCCGTTACAGTATCACTTTCAGTCTTCGTATTAGCAACATAATTAATCGCCTTCAGGAAATCAGCCTCAGTGGCAGGAGCACCACTTGTTGAAGCTGTCATGGTATTTTTAACCTTGTCGCTTGCTACAACTGGATCTGTCACATCGGTATAGATATATTTGACAACTTGCGTCGTAGTCGAATCGTTATCATATGTCAACGCAGTATTTCGACTGTTTGACGTTAACGTATATCCTGGTACTTCTGGTGCAATCTGTGTGTAATCAACCTTATTGTTGGTTTGACCAGTCAAAACATATTGTTTGTTGCCTTGGCTATCGGTTAACGGACGACCAACTTCGTCGTACAAATCAACCCGCACTTGTTGTTCAACTGGCACATAGGTGATAATTGCCGCTTGACTGGCCCCGTCATTATCAGCTACCGCGTCGAACGTGATGGTATACGTTGCCGAAGAACCATCTGTTGCGATTTGCCAATCCATCCTCATCCCGTTAACTTGTGGCACAGTAGCAATCTTATATCCCTTTGGCGCGGTAATCGTGCCAGTCGTGATTTGATCTGTACCATTCGTCAATGTTTGGTTCGCTTGTGGGAACGCAGGAGTGTTCTCAGCACCGTCGGCGTATTGTTGTGTAATTGTGGCTGTTTGTTGGTCAGCCTTGTATGTGACAACAAATTGTTGCATTTCAGCATCAGTGTCTGATGACCCATTATTCGTTTCATCGAAGTTAGGGTTCGCAGCTAATGCGTCAGCCATTGTGTTATATACAACACCATCTGGGCCCGTAACTGTGTACGTGTACCCATCCTTCTGCAATTCCGCATCCGTGTAACCAGCTGGTGTACCAATCTGTCCACCGGTGAGCCCATCAGTTGACTTGGTATCCGGTGAAACCGACGTGGCACCATCAGGCACATTAATTTGGAATTGTACGGTCTGCTTAGAAGCCGTTAGTTTAATTGTTGCGTTCTGAGGTTCAGGGTCCGTTCCCCCGTTTTCATCCGCATAGTGTGTGTAGTTATTATCAAACTTTCCGGTCAACGTCACCTTTGTGCCGTCAGTTGAGATAGCATCAGTAATCAGACCCTTGCTATCCGTCGTAACACCATCATCAGCCACATAATATCCTGATGGAGCGGTGTACTCGTATGAATAGTCCTTATCAGTACGACCGTTTTGGGTGTTAACAGTTGTGTTCGTCCCATCTGGCATAGTCTGACTAACCGTTGCTCTTTGATTACCAGGGGCAAAAATGACCACCAAATTTTGTGGTTCGCTATCTGTCGCCACATTTCCATTAGGTGTGTCATCCCAAATCAAGGTGTACTCGGCTTCTGTGGCGGCATCATTGTATGTCACATTATATTGATCACCATTGATAGCTGCAATGTAGTAACCTGATGGCGCCTTAATCGTGCCTGAGTGTGGTTGACCAGTTTTACCACTTAATGATTCATCTGCTGGTGCATCACTTGGCACGCTAACCGCATTTGAATATGAGTACGTAATGTTTCCTTGTTGCGTTGCCGGTTGCAACGTAACTTCAAAGTTTTGTGGATTACTATCAGAAGCTGCTGAGTTATTTGTGTCGTCGTACGTAAACGATACCCAAAGCTCTTTACCATCGGATGAAACGCTTGTTGTTGCACCTGAATATGATGGTTGCTGAGCGTCAAAGTAGTAACCTGAATCAGCGGTGAACTTTGTAGACTCCAACGTTGCACTTGTCTCACCAACAAAGGCGACTGATGACATTGGTGCACCTGAGAACGTTACATTAGCTGATTGATAATCAGCGGTGTAGTTAACATCAAATGCTTGTGCAGAGCTATCAGATTGGTTTAAGCCATTCACAGTGTTGTCGTAGTTTCCAACTGCTGCGACAGCTGCTGACAATGTTGCATATTCAATACGATTACCATCATCGTCTGTCACCGTTACTGTATAGCCGTAACCAGACACTGCCAAGCTAGATTCCAAGTCGCCAAAATTAATTGCCCCACTTGTTACACCGCTAGCGCTCGTTGCGTAGGCTGATTGTGCCCCAGCAGAGCCAATATTAACCACTGCCTCTTGATATGAGGCTTGAGGAACAATAATGAAAGTTGTAATTCCTTTCTTATCATCGTCGTATACAGGATTATCATCATACGCAGCCTGTAACGTTGCGTATGGACCAGACGTACTTCCATTTGGATGCTCAACTATAACCGTATAGGTATAACCTTTGGTCATTTCCAATTTTTGCAAATTTGTATCGTTCAAATCCGAACCATCAGATAGTGTAAATGAAATTTTTTCATTCGTATTACCCGTTGATTCTGAAAGTACTTCTCCAGCATGCTCGTCACCAGTTGTTTCACTAATTATCACACGAGCCGTTTGAATTTCTGGTAAATAATTGACAATATATTGCTGTGCCGAGGCATCGGATGCTCCGGCATTGGCCGTATTATCATACAATCCAGTTGAACCAGCGAGTGCTGAAGACAACGTTGTAAATGTTGTACCATCCGGTGTAGAAATCGTATAACGATAACCTGAACGAGCCAAGTCACCATCAGTTGTAGCAAATGATACCCGTCCACTAGTAACACCAGCTGACGAAGCAAAAGTTGATCCAGCTGTAACGTTAGACGGCAAGTTCGAAGCCGAACCAGCAATCAATGCAGCTGATTGATACTGCGCGACATATGAAACCGTGAACGTCTGAATATCGGCATCAGAATTCCCAATATTGTTAGTACTGTCGTAAACATTATTAGCCACCGATGCTGCTGACAATGTAGCATACTCAGAACCATCTGGCCCGGTAACAACGTATGAATATCCTTGTTCATACAAATCACCGTCACTTAGTGGCAAAGCCATCGAACCATTTGTCACTCCGGATGTCGTTGGCCCTTGATAACCAGCATAAATTGGTGAGTTGACATCCCCAACAATTGTGGCTTGTTGCTTCAACGCTACGTAGCTGATGATAAACGATTGCATATCCGCATCGCTAGTGCCGTCATTACTTGTATTATCAAACGTCGTATGGTCAGCCTGTGCTGCTGACAGTGTTGCATATGGTTCACTTCGATCGCCGTTAGTTTCATAGTAAACAACGTATGAGTACCCTGGCTTCTTAACCAAGCTATCTGTACCACGGAACGGGATTTCTTCCGCTGTTTTTCCAAGAACAGAATCAATAACACTGCCACTGTCAATTGGTGAATCCGAATCCACCGCCAAAACGGCAATCTGTGAGTCGGCTGTATAGCTCACCATAAATGATTGCACACTACCATCGATCGATCCCGTATTGGTTGTGTTGTCAAACAAACTATTTGCAGCGACCGCTGATGATAACGTGCTGTACGTTGAACCATCAGGTCCTGTTACCGTGTAGTGGTAACCCGGACTATATAGGCTATTTTCTGTATTCGCGGCAAAAGAGATGCTACTACTGGTTACACCAGCTGCACTACCCATAGTCTGCCCAGCATTAATTGGCGAATTGGTTGCAACTTGCACAACAGCTGATTGACTATCAGCTGTGTAAACGACGTAAAATCCTTGGATTCTTCTATCAGTAACGGCTGAACCATTATCAGTGTTGTCAAAGGAACTTTCAGCGGCAACCGCAGAACTTAATGTTGCATATTGTCGTGAACCATAACGACCCCACACAGTGTAATGATAACCAGACAAGGCCAAATCACCATCTGAAATACTGAACCCCAAACTGCCTGAAGTAACGCCGCTTGCGCTAGCAGCCACAGATTGAGACGTATATGGCCCTGTTGAGTCCAAGATTACCTGTGCCTCTTGGTAAGCCGCCTTATATGAAACCATGAAGCTCTGTACAGCCGTATCACTTGTACCCGAATTATTTGTATTATCATATACGCCGTTATTAGCCAGAGCTGAGGCCAAATTGCTGTATACCGTACCATCCGGTCCAGTGACCGTGTACGTATATCCTAATTGACCTAGAGCTTGGTCGTCCGTTGCAAAACTAATGGCACCTGACGTTGAACCACTCGCAGAGCCAGCAAGGCTACCGGCTGAAATTGGTGACGTTGAAGTCACTGCAATTACAGCTGATTGGGTGTTGGCTGAGTATGTGATTGTAAACATATCCGGAGCAGCATCAGAAACACCTGATGTTGTGTTGTTTGCATTGTACTTGTTGTGAGCCGATACCGCTGCAGAAAGTGTTGCATAGCTAGTTGTATCACTGCCATAAGTTACGGTGTACGTGTATCCAGATACAGCCAATTGTGAATCAGCCGTCGTAAAAGATCCGCTTGGTAAGAAGTTAATGGTATTACCAGTTGTCCCATTTGCTGACATAACAGACTGTGAGTTTGCACTAATAGGTGAGTCAGCTGATACATTAATCACTGCAGCCTGGCTCATTGGGATGTAATTCACGACAAAACGTTGGGCTTCCGCATCGGTCGAAGCCGTGTTATTGGTTGAGTCATACTTACCACCAGCGGCTGACATTGCTTCTGCCAGCGTTGAATAATAAGTTGTGTGTGACGCATCTGGGCCATACCCAACTTGGTAGGTATACCCAGAGACGACCAAATTAGAATCCGTTGTTGAAAAAGTCATCGAACCGTCAGTTACACCCGTGATACTCTCAATCATCGATCCTGTGTTGATCGGTGAATTTTGCTGTACACGAATGTAGGCTGATTGGTAGTTCGCCTTGTATGACACGCGGAAGTTTTGCGCTGAAGAGTCCGATGACCCCGAACCGTTTTCCGTGTTGTCATACAAACTATTAGCTGCCGTTGCAGCTGAAAGTGTCGCATAACTTGAGCCATTAGGTGCATACACAACGTACGTGTATCCACTAACGGCCAATTGTGAGTCCGTCTTAGCAAATGAAATTGACCCACTCGTCACACCAGCAGCTGAATCAACAGCTGAATTCGCTTTAATTGGTGATGAACTATCAACGACGACATTTGCTGCCTGGTATTGTGCTTTGTACGTATAAGTAATGGTTGAGACCAAGTCATCGTCAAACTTACCATCGGTGTCACCTGATGAACTTACTAACGTGTAACCTTGAATAACCTTTGAACCATCTGGAATATTCGATCCAACCGGGCCAGTTACAGAAGTAGCAGGACTGATTGTCTTGCCACTTTGATCCACAAAGTTATACGTAACCGTAGCCGTTCTTGGTGAGTAAACCACCCTAAACTGTTGCTGGTAGGCATCCGTACGAGCATTCGTCGCATTTTGGGTATTGACATACTTTTGAGCAACCACAGCTGAAGCTAAGGTAGTATAAGTTCCCAACAGTGATGCCGCCGAACCCATTTGATCGTAAACCTGAACAACATACGTGTAACCACTCTTTGCAAGTTGTGAGTCCTTGTTAGAGAAAGAAATTGTACTACTTGCTGGTCCATTCGCAATTTCGCTGATTGCCGAATAGTTTAATAGTGAATTTCCTGAAGTATCAACCGCACTTGTAATCAAGTTCGCGTACTGATTGGTCTTATAGGTCACAATAAACGCTTGTGAAGCGGTATCTGTTGTGCCAGTATATGCCGTACTGTCATATCGTGGGTGAGCAGCCAATGCTGATGACAAAGTTGTGTATGTCACCGAGTCAGGTTTGTCCGATCCAGCATAGGTAACGGTATAAGTGTATCCTGCTCGGACCAGCCCCCCGTCGTTAGTTGCAAACGAAATACTGGTGTTGGTTGCCCCACTTGTTGATGCAAATGTTGTACCAGCACTTAGTGGACCATTCGGATCATACTTAATAACCGCTGATTGCGTTTGCCCGACATAACTCACCGTGAACACCTGAGCTGAAGAGTCAGTAGCCCCAGAATTATTAGTTGCATCATAAATTGAATTTGCTGCAACTGCTGAAGACAACGTGCTGTAAGTTGAACCATTTGGCCCCTTAACAACATACGTGTATCCTGCAGTTGAAAGTGATGCGTCAGTGTATGGTATCGTCAAAGCGGCACTGGTTGTTCCGACTGAAGAAGCCAAAGTTGAACCCGCCTTGATTGGTGACAACCCATCAACCACCAAACTTGTAGTTTGCGTTGCCGGACGGTAGTTCACTGTAAAGGTTTGGTAGCTACCGTCTGTACTGCCACTATTGTTAGTATTATCAAATCGCTCAATAGCTTGAGCCGAGGCTAGCGTTGAATACACAGTTACCCCATCCGGTCCTTGAACCGTTCCATAGTTCAGGCTTGTTCGTATTAACAATGGCTTCTTGTTGTACGGTTCCTTTATATTTAATGGTGATAACGTTATTACCATCTGTTTGCGACACAGTCACATCATTGGCACTACCTGCCGTATAGCCACGAATCGTGGGTGCGGCAAAAGCTATATCATCTGTACCCGCTTTGGCTCCTGAAGACAAACCACTGATTCCAATGATATCCCCAACCGCAGCCACAAACGTCGTTGGGTCTTTGATTGCGTTCCCGTTGGCATCAACATACTTAACAGTTGTAGTACCAGTGTTAAACGTACCAGACAAGTTATTAATTGAGGCAAAATTATCGTTGGCCTTTTGTCCGTTGGCAGCGTTAACACCAACTGAGAAGGACTTAGGCGGGTTCAGTGTGATACCAGCGTTGTTGGTATTAATTGTCCAAGAGTGACCATTTGTATCTTTTAGAGACGCTGAAATGTACGGACCACCACCTGGTCCACCAGTTGGATTCCAAGTTAGTTGGTACTTAATTGTTGTTGTCCATGACGTCAGATTTTGTCCTTTGGTATACATTGCATCGGGCACCGAATTCAATGCACCTGAACTATTTGTGGTACGCAAGGCACCAAACGGGCCGGCCGCTGGATCACCAGAATTTTGATAGAAGTCCAACCCAAAGGCCAAGGCATTACCAAACCCTTGAATTCCGAGTCCACCGCCACCATTAGCCATGTTGTAGTCCGTCGCCATCTTACCTGGATCTGTCGGTGTCAAAACAAGTCCGACCCAGTCAGACCAATTACCATTAGAAGGCAAAGTACCGTCTGATCCACCCAAATTAGGATGGAAATACCCATCAATCGTAAATTTCATGCTCGCATCAAATTGACGATTAACATAGTAGTAACCAATAGTATTTTGACCGTTCGCAGTCAGCTTGGCATAAGTTTGAGTCGCCGGATCCTTGTAGGAGCTACTTTCTGCTGACCAAACTGTACCATTATAAGTTCCCTTACCTGCATATTCAGTGTGTGTATTCGTCGTAGTAGTATTCCATTGAACATAACGACTCGAACCTGTAGCTGTGTCGGCATCGGTCACTGTATCAATGGTCGCCGAAGAGTTTGTTTGGGCTGCAAAAACACTCCCCAATCGATCGCCAAATAAGTCAAAAACTTTATTAGTATCATTAGCCGTTATCAGCGATACCACGGTTAGACCAGCAACCACCCAAAACTTACCACTTTTGTACATTTTTTTATGTTGCTTAAATTCCCTCATAATCCATACTCCCCTGTAAACTTAGTTATTCAAATGGAAGTCCATGCCCTTAACAATTCCACTCATAACACTATAATTTAATGCTAACAAAAAATTAACGTCAGGCTAATACAGTTATCATATCTATTATTTCGACTTTGAATAAATAACTAATAAAAAGGAGTGATTTCTAAAAAATCACTCCTTTTTAAATTAACTATCAGTTCTACTAGTGCTTATCATAGTAGTCGTCGATAACAGATTGGAAGAAAGGTCCGCTCAAAATCATTGTAATCACAATACCAATAAATGTCAGTGTGCCTTTAATTATTTTTCTCATCGTAGATTCCCCCTCACTCTCACATCTTACACTTGTCTCAAATTAACCTCTATTAAATATTTTTAATCTTTCAACAAACAAAAGAGCGATTACGTTCCCGTAATCGCTCTCCTTATCATTATTCTTCAAATTCCCAAACGCCTGCGACATGCAATTGATTAAACAATTGGTTCGCTGATGAACCACAAGCTAGAACATGGCCCGCCTGTGGCGACATCATCTCGTTTTGGTAGAAGGCAAACTTCCAATTTGACTGGATGCCCCAGTGACGACTCAAGGCATCAATTTGATCAGTCGTGAATGGCATATAAACGGCTGCTTGCGACATAAAGACGTCGGTCAACGCTTGACCCGTAATAGCGCGCAGATGTTGTTCAGCAACCGGTACATTCGTTGTTGCATCATACAAAGTCGCTGTTGGTGGGATTCCAGCCGCAATATCACGGACGTACAAGTTACCTGTTGCACTGTAGAAAAATGCCACATTGTATGCCCCAATAAACTGCAACACATCCCCAACACGTTCTGTCACACCAAGCATAACCGTCATGAGGTCATCAGCAATATCACCAACCGTCCAAGCACGACGCAAGTGTTGTTGGGCAACCATCGTCTGACGCAATGGGTATGTCTTAATTTCGCCGGTAACACCACGAACTGCCGTCATCGCAAATTCTTGCGCATCATCGAGCCACGTTTCAACGATTAGAGTCCCACCATCAATCATTGGTGCGACAAGTCCTAAGTCCCAGTCGCCACGTAGAATGACCGTATCATCATGATGCTTATGCTTGAAAATTGGCTTAACCACAACCGGATAACCAAGTTCAGCTGCTGCATGCGCAACTTCGTCCAAAGAACTAACCGTTGCATATGGCAAGATGTTGAATGATTGGGCTTCAGAAAAGGCGCGTCCCAACGCATGGTCATCTGTTAGTTCCAGCAATTCCGTACCTTGTGGCAAACGGGCTGATTGCAATTCAGTAATCATATTGGCTGGCAACCAGGAAGACGTATACGTCACCATCGAGGACAATGCCATAAAACTTTCAAATTCTGTTTGTTGATTGCCCTGTTCAACAAATCGATAGTCTGCTTCAGCCAAAACCGGTGCATCCGGATTTCTGCTGTATGCAGCCACATTATATCCCATGTTGTGGGCGCTTTGGGCCAAAGTACGGCTCGTCAAACCGTCGCCAAGGATTCCTAAAGTTGATCCTGGTAAAAATTCAAGGCTCATAATTTTTCTCGCTTCATTTCTTGCTAATTTACATCATATTGGTTCAAGTTATAAGTTTCAATCATACGAATGATTTTTTCAGCGTAGCCGGGATCAGTTGCATACCCACCACTAACCAATGCATAGGCCGCCGTCTGATAATCGGTCGCTTGTAATACCGCCTGGTAACGTTGCGGATTATCGGAAGTACCGTTAACCAATAACAACGCATGATCAGTCATCGAACTACGCCAATCGACATAGGTTCGAAACGCAGCATTAACAGTAACCCATTCATCGTTAACAAACTCTTTAGTAGATAGTGTAACACTTGGCATACCTGCTGAAGCTTTTACACCAAAAAAATTATTGTATTTCGCTGCTAGCTCTGAACGTCCCCAATCTGATTCCAAAGCAGCTTGGGCGATACTTATCGACGCTTTCACACCATATTGCGCTTGCAAGCTCTGCGCTTCTGGTGCCAATCGAGCAATAAATTGTTCGTGCGTGAGCTCATTAAGTGGTAACTCACTAATCGGTGTCGTCGCTTCGACACGCTGATGTTGTATATCAGTTTGCCACAATGCCAGCCCACCGACAAGGGCAACTACCAAAACAACACGACCACGTTGTAACCGGCCTTTTTTTACGAAGAAATGTGATGGGTGAATCTTAAGCAGTTTCTTTCGCCACTGTTGTTTTTTCTTCCTAGCCATCACATATCTCCTTTCTTCATTATACTAATTAATTGGTAAATCACCGTGGTCTAGCGCTAGTAAACGTTGGAAGCGTGGCTCAGTTGTCATCAAATCCTGCGGTGCCCCCGCCATGCTAATCGTTTTATTTTCCACAAAAATAACCTTATCAATCAGCTCAATTCCGGTCAAGTGGTGTGTAACCCAGATTACAGTCTTGTCTTGCAACGTTGCAAAAATGGTTTGCAACACTTGCAATTCAGTGATTGGATCCAATGCCACCGTGGGCTCATCAAGAATCACGATTGGGGTATCTTGCAGCAGGATTCGGGCCAACGCAAATCTTTGACGTTCGCCACCTGAAAAACGGCTTCCCATTTCAGTCATTGGTGTCTCTAACTGATTTGGCAATCCACGAACTAGCGTCGCCAAATTAACTTTCTCTAGCACTTCCCACAGTTGTTCATCAGACGCATGCAAGTTACCCAGGCGCAAGTTATTCGCTACCGTACTTGCAAATAAGTACGGCTGTTGATCTAGCACAGAAATTATTGATGCGCGTGTATCAGCTAAGGCGTCTACACGTACACCGCCAATTGTAATTGTACCAGCTGTTGGCTGCTCATCGCCCAAAAGCAGCTTCAACAAGGTCGTTTTCCCGGCACCAGACTGTCCCAAAATGGCCAAGCGTTCACCAGCTGGCACCTGCAATGACAAATCTTGCAAGACCGATTCATCAGTATAGCCAAACGAGACGTGATCGAAAATAATATCAGATTGCTCAGGTGCTGCTTGTTGTGTGACTGTCGCACTATTTTCTTGGGCTGCTTCTTTGTCCATTTCATTAAGTCGAACAATTGAATCTTGATAACGTGGCCATTCACCAACACCAGAACTGATTGTCGTGAGCGCATCTTCAGCCGGAAAAATTGCCAACACAAAGGCAGCAATCCAATTCACACCAAAGCTATCACCACCAAATCGTGACGTGGCAAACACCATCAGCAAGATAGCAACCACACCAATAATCATGGATCCACCAAAATCACGCCACCAATTAAAATGAGCTTGCTGCGCCTTAATTTTATTTATCGCCGCAAAATCTCGCTTCTGACGCTCAGCCAATTCAGCCGTTCGACCGGCTAGCACCCAATCTTGCAACCCCATAACCGTATCCGTCAAATCCGTATAAAGTTGTCCTTCTAATTGTTGTTGCTTAAAGTCGCGAGCACCATTCACCGCCAGCGTTACCATCGGCGCTAAAATTGTCGTCATGGCTAACACAAGCAAAATCGCCAAGGCAAATCCCCAGTCGAATACACCGACTCCAATGCCGATCAGTGCGTAAATGACTAACCCAATTATCGTTGGAAATAACGTACGCAAATAGAAGTTCTCAATTTTGAACAAGTCATTCGCTAACACATTTAGGACTTCACCAGTTTGTGACTTCGCATAAACCGACTTCGTTCCCGTTTCAACTAATTCGTACAAACGGCGACGGAATGTTGAAACAATTCGTAGCACCCAATTGTGTGACACCAAGCGTTGTGCGTACTTAAATGATGGACGACCAATTCCAAACGCACGTGTCAATACGATTGGGACATAAACCATCAGGATATTTTCTGGCATTTGCGCCGAACGTGAAATCAAAAATCCTGATGTGAACATCAAGGCTGCACCAGAAAATGTTGTCATAAATCCTAAGAAAATAATCAGGACTAGCAGCTTTTTATACGATTTTAAATATGGAAAGACCCAAGTATCGTTTTTAATTAAACTCATTAATTTATTCATGTACTGCACCTCGCATCGCTGCTTGCAATTCAACAAAGTACCCCTTATTAGCCATCAACTCCGGCAAAGTTCCTTGTTCAACAATTTGACCATCGCGCATCACGATAATCAAATCCATTTCAGTTAACCAATGCAAACGGTGTGTCGCAAAAATAACTAAACGCTTTTCGAACAAAGGTAACATCGTTTCCTTTAAGCGCACTTCAGTCTCGATATCCAAGTGTGCCGTTGGCTCATCCAACAGCAACACACGTCGATTATCATCAAGCATAATTCTCACTAAACCAATACGTTGTGCTTGACCACCGGAAGTCTGCATCGCACCTTCACCAATGATTGTATCTAACCCTTCTGGTAGCGCTTCGAACCAGGCTGACAAGCCCACCGTTTCAATCGCCTCACGAATTTTGTCGTCCGTCGCCTCTGGTGCATAAAACGCTAGATTACGACGCAACGTATCGTGAAAAATATACGGTTGTTGCGGTAAGACTTGGATTTGTTCCTGCCAAGCACTCTGTTGCAAATGTGGTAAATGTTGCTCGTTTAATGACACATCACCCTCACCGTTTAGGAAGCCACCAATCAAATTAAGCAACGTTGATTTTCCTGAACCAGATGTTCCGACCAGCGCCACACGCTCATAGCCTTTGAAATCTAGGTTAATCCCCTGCAGGGCCGGTTCAGTCGCTTCTGGATAAGTGTAGGAAACATCCGTTAGCTGTAGTTCATCGTTTTCACGCCAACGTTGACTAGTTGCCTCATAAGCATTCGTGTCTTTTGCTGTTGGTTGATCAAGCAAAGCCATAATATCAGCCAGCGCATTTTTTCCGTTCAACGTGGCATGATAATCATTCGCAAAATTACGAATTGGCAAGAAGTATTCCGGCGCTAACACCAAAATGCTCAACGCGGGCAGTAAGGTCATTGTGCCATCCATTAGGCCCAATCCCAAAAACAACGCCACAATCGCAATGGATAATGTCGTAAAAAAGTCGAGCGCAAAAGTTGATAAGATAGCAATTTTCAACGTACTCATCGTAGCTTTACGGTGGTCTTCTGACACTTCAAAAATGTTGTTCGCATACTTCTTTGATAACCCCAACTGCTTCAACGTCGTTAGTCCACGCAGTGAGTCGACGAAGTGATTTGAGAGTCGGTTAAACGTTGCGTATTCCCGATCAGCTTTTGCTTGGGCCGCCATCCCCAAGACAATCATAAATAATACAATCACGGGATAGATGAAGAATAGAAAAACGGCTTGTTTCCAATTAATGACGGCGATGTAAGCTAAAATCAACCATGGAATAATACTCATATCAAATAGCTTTACTAAGACCAAGGTTAAATAATCGTGGACTTGGTCAATACCTTCTACCGCCAAAGTCACGGACTTACCAGTTCCTTGGTTCGCGACAACGCGCGGTCCAAGTGCCGCATACTTTTCTGTGAGTTGCGTCTGCAATGACGCCGTTGTTGTATCGGCAAACGGTGATAAAGCATATTGTTTCGCCACTCCCATTAATTGTCGCAACAGGTATGCGCCAATAAAAATTAATATTGGCAGCCCCAGATGACTAATTTTATTGCCACCCCATAAATCCGTAATCGCTATACTCAAAAAGCGACCTTGACCAATGATGGCGAATGCCTGAATTATCGTTAATATCGAAAGGATTCCGAGGGCTTTCCCAGCACCAGGGAATTTGAACAATCGTCGATCTAACATAGTATTCTCTCCATTATTTCTAATATGTATAAAGAGGACCAAGCCCAGACTTGATCCCCTTCCAATTTGTTATGTTAAGCTTCCTTCTTCACGACAATACGTTGACGGAAAACATAGAAACTCCAAATTTGATAAGCCAAAACAATTGGCAAGGCGGTAAATGAAATCATTGTCATCCACTTTAATGTGTATGGTGAAGACGTTGCGTTCTTCAACAACAATGACATTGCTGGCGTATCCCCTACAATGACGCGTGGGAACAAGCCGGCAAATAACAACGCTACTACTGAAATGATTGTCAATCCTAATGCAATGAATGACCAAACATTTGAACGCTTCAAACCAGTAGTCCATGCAATTAATGTCAGTACAACAATCACGGCCAGAAATGCTAGCGTGATAACTGGTTTCTTGGTTAAGAAATCAGTGTAGACGGCCAACGTGATTGCAAACACAACCTCGCCTGCTAGAAGCACTGGGTACAAAACCTTCAATTGCTTTTGAATTCGGTCGTGTAGCTCACCAAATTCAACCTTCAAACGCAAGTAGTTCAATCCGTGGATATATGACAACAATACTAATGCAATTCCCCCAACAATTGAAAATACGTTGAAGTAATCAAAGAACGTTGCTGACATATCACCAGCCTTGTCCAAAGGCATTCCTTGTACCACATCGGAGAATAGAACCCCGAACAAGAACGGTACAATCAGAGCCGTAACAGCTGAAATCGTTGTCCACATGTTGCGATACTTAGTCGTGTGCATCTGCTCACGGAACTCAAATGACACACCACGGTAGATTAGTCCGAGTAAGACAGCGAACAAAATAAGGTAAAAACCAGAGAACAATGATGCATACCATGCTGGCATGGCCGCAAACATCGCACCACCGGCAGTAATCAACCAAACCTCGTTACCATCCCAATGCGGTCCAATAGAACCAATCAATGCATCTTCTTCATGCTCATTTTTAGCTAACCCTTTCAATGCCATACCGACACCAAAGTCAAAGCCTTCAAGGAAGAAGAATCCGGCAAACAAAACAGCAATCAAAACGAACCATAGAACTTGTAATTCAGACATAGCTTAGGCCTCCTTTCCAGCATCAAATGCTTCCGCTGAGAAAGGATCAACGTCCTTGGTCTCCTCAGCATCTTCAACAGGATCAGGACCCGCAATCATAACACGACGTGACAACATAATCATCAAACCGCCCAGAACAAGGAACGTCAAGAAATACAAAATGTTTGACGTTAACAATGATGCAAAGGAAACATTTGGTGATACTGCGTCTGCAATCGTCAAAACGCCGTAGACAACCCATGGCGCACGTCCCAATTCAGTAATCAACCACCCTGACGTAATCGCAATGAATGGCAGGAACATTGAAAGGCCGAAAATCCACAGTGCCCAACGGTACTTCGTAATATCAAGTTTAGACTTCTTGCGTACTGCCCACAAAGCAATGATGGCGAGACCACCAAACGCTCCAGCTGATACAGCCATAATTCGGAACGCATAATAAATCGTGTTGTTTGGCAAATAATAATTCATATCATGTCCAAACTTGACATCATACTTTTCATGCAATTCCTTGTTAATTTGTGTCCATCCCTTATTTTCACCAGTTAGTGAGTGGTGGGCCAAAATTGACAAGACGTATGGAATATCAAGTGACCATTCCACTTCGTGAGTCTTAGGGTTAGTGTAAGCAACAACTGACCAAGGTTCTTGTTTATCCTTCCCTCCAACATTTTCGTCCAAAGCTTCGGTAGCTGCGAACTTCATTGGTTGATCGTCCTGCAAATATAGTGAGTGACGGTCACCTGTAAACGCGATTCCCGCAGTTCCAATCAATGCAACAACCGCAGCAACCTTAATTGACTTCTTAAAGAAGTCAAGATTACTATCAGGCTTTCGTAGCAAAGACCATGCCGACACACCAATGACTACGAATGCACCAGCCAAGAATGTTCCGAAAATAACGTGCGGAAATTCTAGCCACAATTGGTGATTTTGCAAAAGAGCTGGGAAATCTGTCAAAATTGCTCGATCAAACTTATGATCAACCTTAAATCCAACTGGATTTTGCATGAAAGAGTTTGCCGCCAAAATCCACAATGATGAGAATCCTGACCCAATTGTCGTAATCCAGATAAACAACAAGTGCAACTTCTTGTTAAATCGTTCCCAACCAAAAGTCCATAGTCCCAGGAATGTTGATTCCATAAAGAATGCAACCAAGGCTTCAACCGCTAGCGCTGGTCCAAAGATGTCTCCAACGTATCGTGAGTATCGTGACCAGTTCATGCCGAACTGGAACTCTTGCACGATTCCTGTAACAACACCAACAGCAAAACTTAGCAGGAATATCTTTCCCCAAAACTTTGTCATTCGCTTGTACTGATCGTCCTTTTTGATCACATACAAGGTTTCCATTGTGGCAACAATCAACCCCAAACCAATTGACAATGGCACGAAGAAAAAGTGAAAAATCGTTGTCATTGCGAACTGAATTCGAGCCAAATCCAAAATGGAAAGCCCTTCGATCAAGTTCATAAAACTTGCCTCCTACTGTCCTAAAAATTATATGCTATCCCAAGCTCTTAATAAGTGCTCACTTACTCTTCCATTGTACAATTATAGTCCGGTTTATGCCACTGATATCTTGGGACTTAAGACTTTGTTGATAGTATCAACAAAAAAACTGGAACCGACCATATAGTCAGTTCCAGTTTTTCAGTCTAATATTTAATTTAAGCGCTTCAATACAGTCAATACTGGCATACCAATCAACGGTACCAAAATGGCTGATACAACGATTTCAACCAACCCGTTTACACCAGCAACACCAAAGATCAACCAGTTAGCCAATCCTGAGGTTGGAATTCCAGTGAACGTCGTGTGCATCACTGAGAAGCCAATCCATGTTGAAAGCAAAACGAAGAATGTGTTCAAGAAAGCTGATAGTCCACCCAAGAAAACGATCCACCCCGTTTGTTGTGCAAGTGAACGATTGCGAACAACGTACCAGTAAATCAATCCAACAATCAGGCCAACCAAAATACGAGGTAACAATGCCGTGATTGGGTTACGGAAGATCATCCCTCCGATGCTGGGCACGTTTGACCATGCCATCCAAAGTGAGTAAGCACCCCAAACGAATCCAAGTAGCGCACCAACACGTGGTCCGAGAACCATGGCCCCGATTGCCACTGTCACACTAATAATTTGAACTTGAACCCCCACACCAGCTGCTGGGGTAATTGACAACAAGCCCAACCAAGGAACAATTGATTGAACCAAAATAATTGCAATAAACAAAGCCGTAAGTACCAAACGACGCGTCTTGTTTTGTGAATTCATCATAATAAATATCCTCTTTTGTTTCTGTGAGGTTATTATAACAAGGCACTAACTTTTAGTGCGCCAAAAAGGTAATCCGTGTATATTAATAGACGATACTGATATTTTGTCATAAACTTAGCGTAAATAACCACAGGAGGGCTAGACTATGTCTCAACTATTACTCGCCGTTCAACCACTGCGTGATGCTGACATTGCGCAACTAACCGAACTCGGTGTGACTGTTACAACACCAGAAACCATTAGTGATGACATTTTGGCTAACGTCACCATTAGCTACGGGTGGTCAGCCACCTTGGGACCAAAAATCCTAGCAATGCCTAATAACCAATTAAAGTGGATTCAAACAATGTCTGCTGGCGTCGACTATATGCCACTAAAGGATTTATCAGAACAAGGGATTCTCTTAACGAATGCTAGTGGCTTAAAGTCTGTGCCGATTGCACAATCTACCGTTGGCTACATGATGCATTTTGCCCGTGGCCTCAACGTCTATCAAAACCGTAATCACTGGGAAGAATTCACTGATCAATACATGCTTTCTGAACTACCTACCGTGATTTTTGGAACAGGTCACATCGGCCAACAAATTGCGCGCTACTTATCAGCCTTTGACACACCAGTCTATGGCGTCAATACATCTGGGCGTCCCGTAGACGGCTTTGACGCCACCTTTAGCATCGACGACTTGTCATCACTACCAGATGTCGCCGTCGTCATCAGCGTGTTACCAGGTACAGATGCAACCAAGCATTTCTTTAACGCTGAAACATTCGCTCACTTCAAGAATCTATTTTTGTTTGTTAACGTTGGCCGTGGATCTACTGTCGATCAAGCTGCGTTACTTGATGCGTTAGATAATCAAAACATTCGCTATGCTGCTTTGGACGTTACAGAAGTAGAGCCTATTCCAGACGATTCACCACTCTGGCACCACGAGAATTTGCTCCTGACACAGCACACAACTTGGGCAGAACACGAGTCATCAGGTCGTGCCGGTAATCTTTTCCCACTATTCATGAAGAATTTACCTGACTTTTTAGCAGGTCAACCACTAACGACGAACTTCGTTGATGTCACACGTGGTTACTAATGTAATGACTCTGAAAGGTGCTACATAATGTAGCACCTTTTTTTCTTACAGCAAGACACCATATCCGCGAACATCCTCTTTCAACGTCATGTCCTTTGAAAACTCAGCCGCCGCATAAGCCAATAATTGCGCTTCTTTCTTTTCATTGGATAACGCCAGGGCATCTGCACATTTCATTCGAAGCGTTTGCAAAGCAACCATCTCGTGGTAATTTGTGGTTGTTGGTAGCAACTGTAGCGCTTCCGTTACTCGTTCTAAAGCTTTGTCTGCAAACCCACTCACAAGATACATTTCTGCTTGATGGCGATATGTATGTGTAATAACCGATGCCATAGCTACTTGTGTATCCACAGATGATCGGCGAATCAATCCGCACGCACGTTCAAAACATTCCGCAGCTAATTCATTCTTATCCTGTGCGGTCCAAGTTGCGCCCATTTCTGTAAATATTTCGATTGTCAGTTCAACCTGGTACTTATCAACATCTCCTAGTGCGACTTGCAGCAGTTGCATAGCCTCAGCCGCTTGCCCATGGTACAAAGCCACACGTGCTCGTAGGACATTGAACTCAGGAATTGCATAGATTGGGATTCGGGTTGTCAACGCCGGATTAAGCAGGGCTTCCTCCGCTTCTTCAATTTGATTCTTTTCAATCATGCGACGCACAACACTTAAGGGTGTTGATGCACTTTCATTAATTTGTGCGATATCTGTTGCGTTTAGTTGCAAACGTTCACACAACTTTTGCAACACCGTCATGTTGGAAACTTCGTCTGTACGTTCGATACGAGACAACAATGATTGGTGGCAAATGCCTTCTGCAACCTCTGCTTGTGAGATTCCCAACTGCTCACGTCGGCGCTTTAAGCTCCCCGATACTAACTTCATAATCTATTCCCCTTGCTTACATAAGATACATTCAGCATAATCGGTTCTTGGTATACTAACAAGCTCACTGTATTGACAGTCAACACCCGTACTTATTAACCTTTCAAACGATTTCTCGTATATAAAATGACGCTAATCGCCTATACCACGCCGTTTTTAAATCCACTAATCATGATCTGTTGAAACTCGGAAAAGTCGCTTATGCTAATATTTCATTTTCTAACAATTGCCGTTGTAGCATTCTTTTAAATAGAGAATACACTTTAGCTACTGGGCTCGACACTGTGACAAATAAAAAAGGTGTTATCTGACAAACAGATAACACCTAATCTTTAGTCGATTTAATTGCAAATAAAAAATGGTAGATAAGCATCTACCATCAGTAGCGGAGACAGAGGGATTCGAACCCTCGCGCCAGTTTCCCGACCTACACCCTTAGCAGGGGCGCCTCTTCAGCCTCTTGAGTATGTCCCCATGTCAAAAGTTGAACCTTTCAACCATGGGACTGAGAGGACTCGAACCTCCGACCTCACCCTTATCAGGGGTGCGCTCTAACCAGCTGAGCTACAGTCCCATAAAACAAAAAAGCGGACGACGGGAATCGAACCCGCATTCCCAGCTTGGAAGGCTGGAGCACTAGCCATTGTACTACATCCGCAAAATAATTCAATTTGCTCTTCCGAGCAATGGCGCGGGAGGGAATCGAACCCCCGACACTACGAGCTTCAATCGTATGCTCTACCAACTGAGCTACCGAGCCATTATAACGGTCACAACGGGATTCGAACCCGTGATCTTTCGCGTGACAGGCGAACGTCCTAACCAACTAGACCATGCGACCAAACATTTCTGTTTTAATGATTAACTAAGTTAATCAATTGCGGGAGCAGGATTTGAACCTACGACCTTCGGGTTATGGGCCCGACGAGCTACCAGACTGCTCCATCCCGCGATAATAAATAATAATGATGATTTAACATCAAAGGAGAATGTGGGATTCGAACCCACGCGCCGCTTTCACGACCTGACGGTTTTCAAGACCGTTCCCTTCAGCCAGACTTGGGTAATTCTCCATAAAGACTTAAGGTCTATAATGGACCTTGTTGGACTCGAACCAACGACCGGACGGTTATGAGCCGTCTGCTCTAACCAACTGAGCTAAAGGTCCTTGTTATTTGAGTCAATCGCGGCGGGGGGAATCGAACCCTCGACCTCCCGGGTATGAACCGGACGCTCTAGCCAGCTGAGCTACACCGCGAACTATAACATATTCTGTTATAAATCGGGACGACAGGATTCGAACCTGCGACCCCCTGGTCCCAAACCAGGTGCTCTACCAAGCTGAGCTACGTCCCGAAACGATTAAACTATAATAACAAACTTTCGTTTGTTAATGGACCTAGCAGGACTCGAACCTGCAATACCCGGTTCGTAGCCGGGGTGTTTATCCAATTAGCATATAAGTCCATTAATAAGTGCCGGCTACCGGGATCGAACCGGTACGATGTTTCCATCGCAGGATTTTAAGTCCTGTGCGTCTGCCTATTCCGCCAAGCCGGCAAAAGCGAACAACGGGATTCGAACCCGCGACCTCTACCATGGCAAGGTAGCGTTCTACCAACTGAACTATATTCGCATGATGCCGACTAAAGGACTCGAACCTTCGACCCTCGCTTTACAAGAGCGATGCTCTACCAACTGAGCTAAGTCGGCGTAATAATAATTCACCGGATAACGGAATATTTAGATGTCACCCAAATGGGTCGTCAGGGGCTCGAACCCTGGACCCATGGATTAAAAGTCCACTGCTCTACCAACTGAGCTAACGACCCAATGGACGTTACAGGGATCGAACCTGTGACCCCCTGCTTGTAAGGCAGGTGCTCTCCCAGCTGAGCTAAACGTCCATATGCATCGCGACTTCCTATCCTCGCAGGAAGCGATCCTCCAACTACTTTCGGCGTTACTGAGCTTAACTTCTGTGTTCGGTATGGGAACAGGTGTGACCTCAGTGCCATCGTCACGACACGCACTAATTTAATTAGCATTACGAGATTAATTATCTCAAAACTGAATCATAATGTCAATGTTAAATTCAAACTTCGTTTGAGCCTTACACCACGTTTTCAACTTGGTTAAGTCCTCGAACCATTAGTACTAGTCCGCTCCATGCGTCGCCGCACTTCCACTTCTAGCCTATCTACCT
>JAAOED010000012.1 GCA_016466735.1 Weissella confusa
TCAGCTTTTGTGACGCTGAAAGTTTTGCTCGTGGCATATAAAAAATCCCCTAGAGGTTGACTGGAAGAAATTATATTATTTCTTCCGTCAACCTCTAGGGGACTATAACATGCGCGTTTGGTCTTTTTCTGTCGATGACAAGTGCCTAGCATGTCCAGAGTTAGTTATAGTCGAAGTAACTAACTAAGGAGGTTATTGTGATGAAAAATGGTATTAGAAAAGATGACTCATGCGGGATTATTTGAAACGGAGGAATAAATAAGATGGTACCAGCCTTACAAGTGAATTCTGAAATTGGCCGTTTACGAACTGTGCTATTAAAACGACCTGGTGACGAACTGGAAAACATCACGCCGGCATCGATGGGTGAGTTGTTATTTGATGACATACCGTATTTAAAAATTGCCCAAGCTGAGCACGACGCGTTTGCGGCAACCTTGCGTGAAAAAGGTGTGGAAACGCTGTATATCGAGCAGCTGGTTGCCGACGTATTGGCAGATGCACATATCAGATCACAATTCACGGCTCAGTTCATTACAGAACACGGCTATCAGCCTGACACGCCAACGTTCGCGGCTTTGATGGGGTATTTGCGCGGGTTTAGTGTGTCTGATCTGGTTGCAAAATTGTATGCTGGTGTGCGTATCGATGAATTCGACAATCGTTTAGAACAGCCAGTCCAGACGCCGTTTCTTATGCAACCATTACCAAATGCCTACTTCACCCGTGACCCACAATCGGTGATTGGCAATGGATTAACGATTAATCGAATGACTTATCCGGTCCGTCAGGTGGAATCACGGTTGACGGAATTGGTGATGACTTATCATCCGAGATTTGCCGGGCATGTGAATATCTGGCGGTCACGGGAAGTCGAGACCTGCCTAGAGGGTGGGGATGTGCTGATTTTGAATGAGCACACGTTGGCAGTTGGTTTATCCGAACGGACGGAACAAGCTGCGGTGTCAGAATTAGCAGAAACGTTATTCAAATCAGCCGATAGTCAAATTGATACAGTGTTGATGATGCAAATTCCACATAGCCACGCTACGATGCATTTGGATACAGTCTTCACGATGGTGAATAATAATCAATTCACGATGTATCCAGGAGTATTAGCTGGTGGCAAGGAAATTGAGATGGTGTTGGCACGAAGAAAGTCATCAGGGGAAGTTGTCCTTGGTCGTCGGACGGACTTAATTGCTACATTGCGCGAAGTGACTGGAGAAGTTGATTTAGATTTGATTTTGACCGGCGCCGGTGACCCAGTGCATGCTTCCCGCGAACAATGGAACGATGGGTCAAACACCTTAACAATCGCACCAGGTGAGGTTATCACGTATGATCGCAATCACGTCAGCAACAACCTGCTACGAGAACACGGTATGATTGTGCATGAAGTCCGGTCGAGTGAACTATCACGCGGACGTGGCGGACCACGTTGCATGACCCAACCAATTTGGCGTGATTAACGCACCAAAAATTTTTAATTGGTTAAAAAGCAAGCGGATTTTTCATGAAAGCGCTTTAAAAGTTAGTCGTTTAACCAGTTAATTTTCTGTCCGATATTCGATATACTCAAATTGTAGGAATGAAGAGTTTCATGAATTTTGGGAGGGTGAATGATGCTTCAGACATTTATGCAAAACTGGTTTGCTTTGGCAGAGAACGACATTACCGCAGAAAAGTCGTTCGTGAATAAGGCACGCGCATATGGCGTCGATTTCAATGAAAAGTACGTTGCAATCGTAGTCGAAGGTGAAAAACAACAATTACCTGATGAACGACTGGCATTTGAATTGGATTATTTGCGTCGGGTTTACGTGGTTCATGCAGGGGAAGTCGATGATTTCTTGCCACGACTGCCGAAGCGCGCACTAGCTGGTGTGGGAATGGCGCACCATGACATTTACGAAAGTGTGAAAGAGGGTATTTTCGCACTGGCCATGACACATCCGATGGTTGATGAAATGCGAACGCAGTACTATGAGCATATGATGGATTTGGCCATCATTATTGATGCGGGGGTGACTTACCCGGAAACCGAGCAGCTCATTCATGATTATTTGGATGATGAAGTGATGCTGACGTTGTGGTTGTATGCGACGTTTGGTCAGTCAATGTGTGCTTTGAGTGACGCGCTCCACGTCCACCGACGTACGATTCAGTATCGTCTTGATAAAATCACAACAGTAACCGGTTTAAATCCACGTGTAACGTCGGAAGCATGTACGTTGTTGCTGGCGTACGTTCGTCGTCGCACGTCAGTGATTGTGCCAGCGTTGATTGAACAATTATCACGCGTCATGATGCAGGGCGAACGCCGTCAAATTGTGAACAGCTAGGTTTGCAACGGTGTGGTACAATAATTTGAGTGAATAAAAAGAAAGTAGATGTCTTCATGGTCGAAATGGTTAAGGACTTGTTGGTCAAGTTCCGCTCTCAAATTTTGTACTTATTCTTTGGTGTTTTAACGACCGTTGTCAATATTGTCGTTTACGCATTGTTGCGTATGACGGACATGCCAGTGCAGGTATCATACTGGTTGGCTTGGTTCATTACGGTGTTGGTGGCTTATCTAACGAACCGCAAGTGGGTCTTTAACAGTCAAGCTAGCACGCCCCGCGAGTGCTTTGATGAAATCGTCAAGTTCTATGTGGCCCGTTTGGCAACTGGTGTTATCGGATCTGGCATTATGTGGATTGGAGTTAGCTGGTTGCACCAAAACGACATGCTTTGGAATATTATTCAAAACGTCTTCGTGATTGTATCGAACTATGTTTTGAGTAAGTTGGTTATTTTCAAAGCCAAGCAAGAATTCGAAAACTAAACAAAAAACGGCGACTCCGATGTATTTCGGAGTCGCCGTTTTGCTTTTACTTTGTCTTTAAGGCGTTTTCAATCACATTGTGGGCACGGCTGATTTCAGCCTCGTCCATAAGTTGGTATGACACGCCGTCAATCATCGTACCTGTACCAACCATTTGGTCTGACTTAACGTTGTTACCAGCCTCACGGTAATTTTGAGCCAAGTTCTTAATTGAAGTCAGTGAAACGTCAGTACGAACGTTATCAGCAACTGCGCCGAGGAACTTGTCCGACATCACTGTTGTTGGGTTTGATTGCAACTTGTCCATGACAGCCTTAATCACCAATTGTTGACGCTCTTGGCGACCGTAATCACCACGTGGGTCGTCGTAACGCATACGTGAGAAAGCGAGGGCCTCTGTACCGTCGACATTGTAGCTTTGACCTTCGACAAAGTTATATCCTTCATAGCTAAATGTCAAAGGTGACTTAACTGTGACACCGTCAACCGCATTAACTAATTGCTTCATACCCTTCATGTTAACCAACAGGTAACCATCCAACTTAATGTCGAGCAATTGTTCAACTTCTTCCATGGCAGAATCTGCTGATCCGTATGCATAAGCAGCATTCAATTTCGCGTTTTGACCATTCAATGAAATCAATGTATCACGTTGGAGTGACATCATGGTTGATGACTTCGTTGAGGGGTTAACGACCATCACCATCATGGTGTCGGTGCGCCCCTTATAATCACGGCCAAGCGCACCAGTGTCTGTACCAAGCAATAGGTAAGCGACTGGCTTCTTAGCACCTGTCTTCTTATCTGATGTTTTTGAAATTTGCTCGTTGTTTGAGTAAATCTTAGACGTTGTGTTGTGAATCTTGTAGGCTGCCACACCACCGATGACGACGATACCAGCCAACGAAATCCCTAATATCCAAAGTAATACTTTTTTCATATTGTCAATTCTCCCTTAAATGTCAGTTAATGATTATTATAGGGGAGATTTATGCGTGAGACACCATTAATTTATGAACAATAATTGACGGCAGATGAAAAATATGAGTTTTTGAGGCGTAAAAGCCTGTTTTACTGGTAACTGACGCAATAGTTGCGTATACTTTTTATTAACTAAGGCTTTTTAAATTTTTAGAAAATAAACAGAATTGCAAGGAGCCATACAAACTGATACATTATAGGGAGTATGGATTATCGGACAAACTAGGTATGGGGGCTGTCCGCATTTGAGAGGAATATTAAATGGGTATTAAGAAGACAATGGCAGTTGTTGTTGCTGGAACAGCTGCAGTTGCTGGTGGTGCAGCCATTTCAAAGCCGCTAGATGTAACGGCAGCAACGTCATCACAAGTGCAACAGTTTATTAATAATAACCGCGCTGATGTTATCAATGTCACGAACAAGTATGGGTTGTACGGTTCTGTTCAAATGGCACAGGCGGCGTTGGAGAGTTCTTGGGGATTGAGTACGCTAAGTACACAAGCCAACAACTACTTCGGTATTAAGCAAACAAACACGAGTAACCCAACTTACTGGGCTGACACGTTGGAATGGTCAAACGGTAAGTGGATCACGATCAAGGCGCCGTTTGTGAAGTACGCCTCACGTTACGATTCATTAGAAGCTAATGCCAAGTTGTTGCGCAATGGTTTGACGTGGGATAGTAATTACTATTCAGGTACTTGGAAGTCAAAGGCCAAGACATATGCTGATGCGGCCAACTCATTGACGGGTAAGTACGCCACTGATCCATCATATGGCTCAAAGTTGATTAACCTCATCAAGACGTACAATTTGACGGAATTGGATAAGCCAGTAAAGACAGGTTACCTGCAAGACTCCGATGGCCAGTGGTACTGGTTCGAGTCAGGTGCGAAGTACACTGGTTTCCGTTTCTACATGGGAACGTACTACTACTTCATTAACGGTGTCCGTCAAGAAAATCAATGGGTTTCACAATGGGGCTTGCAATACTACGTTGGTAACGATGGTCGCGCTGTTGAAGGCGTTCGCTTTATCGACGGTGTGCCATATGACTTTGGTACAAACGGTACCTTTAACTTGAAGGGCAAGGCTTCAGGTTATTTGTACGACGGATCACCAGCTAACGGCGGTTACCGTTGGTATGAGAAGGGGTCTTTGTACACGGGATTCCGTTACTACATGGGAACGTACTACTGGTTCGTTGACGGGGTTCGTCAAAACGAAGGTTGGCGTGAAGCATGGGGCTACAAGTACTGGACTAACAAGGAAGGCCGCGCCGTCCAAGGTTGGCAAACAATCAACGGACAACGTTACTACTTCGGTAACGATGGTACGTACTACTTGCGTTAATTTAATCATCTAAAAATTATGTGCACACCATAGACTGTCTATGGTGTGCGCTTTTTATTTGTCTGCGATTCTGATACAGTGGCGAAGGGTTATTTTAAATAATGACAGTTTGTCAGTGAATGTAGGGGAGAAAGAGACAATGGGGATGATAAAGTGGGGCGTTTGTATAGTGGCATGTGCTGTCATTGGTGCAGCTGGACTATGGCTGGCGACGCGTAATGTGCCGGATAGCTATGTGGCGACACGACAGATGTATATTGGTAATAAACAAACAACTGGAGATATTGGTCGATTTAACGCGGATAGCTTGCTGATTAAGTCGTATCTAAAAGCAGCGAAGGATTCGAAAATTGTTGATGAAGTGCAAGGGCGCCTAGCGAAACGTGGGGCACATCTATCACGACAACAATTGCGTGAAATGGTGACATTTGAACAAGATTTAAATACGTTGATTGTGGATTTGTCAGCAAAAGCAGAAACGGCGGAGTTAGCAGCAAGTTTAACAAACACGTATGTTGAGGTTTTTGCGGAAGTTGCACCAACGTTGATGGCGGACATGCCACAACCAGAATTGTTGTCAGCCACGCGACCATCTGAAGCTGAAAATGTGGCGCTGTATGAGACAAAGAAAGTTCTGGTATATGGTGGCACGATCGGTGCAGCGTTCGGGGCGTTGTTCATGTTCTGGCGTCGCGTAGTACGTGAAACCTGCCAACAACGTCGGACTAGAACCTCACGTGTGCAGGGGTAGTCTATGGCGTTCTGGTTGTTTTTTGTAATTCTGTTTCCAAAAACGCATTCTTATTGGTGGCTAGATGTTTTTACACAGTTACCGATGATTGTGTTTGGCAGTTATGTGTTTGTTCAGGCGATTAAAGGGCGGTGGCAAGAAATTGTGCCGAGTAATCGTGCGTTGATGATTGGCGTGGCAGTTTTCCTTATTCAAGCAGTTAGAGTGTTAATTTCATACAATGAGGTTGGTATTGATACAACGACAGCGGGCATGCTTCACGGATTAATTGGACTAGTGGAGTTGTTGATTGTTGTTTGGCTGGCGTGGGCGACGGTGCAGTTGAGTGGACGAAGTTTTATGCCGATTGTCCGTGGTGCATATGCCGCTTTTTGGACTTACTTCATTATGGTGCTGATACCACAATTCTGGGTGATGATTGGTCGAACGGAGACGATTGGCTACGTGAATGGACTGGCGCAACTGTTTGAACGTCATTGGATTGGCCGTGATGATTTCTATCAAGCCGGTAGTTATGTCACGACTCAAATGAGACTAAATGGGTTTGAACCGGAAGCCCCGTTTCTAGCTATTTTGATTGGCGTGGTGTTTCTACCTATCTTTATGATGGGAGTTAGACAATCATTGATCATCTGGCGACGACCGGGTATGACGAACACGTTGCTTTTATGGGTGACGTTGATTAATGCGTGGTTAGTGTTGTTGGCTGCTAAAACTACGACGGGGATGTTGTTGGTGTTTGTGAGTGTTTTGTTGATGCTAGTCACTGGTTTGGGGATGCAACGAGTGACGTTACTGATTATTGTAGTTTCAGGATTCGGTATTGGATATGGGTTATATCAATTCGTACCAGGTGTCCGCGAAATGTTTACGAGATTTTTATTTGCAAAACATGGTACCGAAAATCGACTTGGAGGTACGCTTGGTCTATTGAAAACCGTTATGCAACATCCTTTGTTTGGTGTCGGTTACGGATTTGAGTCACCATATATAGTAGAAAACGTACCGAGTTGGTCGAAAGCAAATCTTGAATACCAAAACGTGTATGCGATATATGGGTATCCAATTCTTTCTGGTTTTCTGGGATGGTTTGCACGTTTTGGATTTGTACTGGTATTGCCGGTGCTGTATGTTGTTATTCAGCGATTTAAGATTGCTTGGCAGAATCGAAATGCTGCTAGTTTGGCATACATGTATTTCGTGACGTTGGCGTTAGTGACGTCGATGTTTACGTTTTCCGTGTTTGCGTGGCCGATTATGATGGTTTGGTTTATGTATCAGTACAGCCTTTTTAGTGATTTGTCGTATTGAATAGAAAATGTATTAATTTAACATACTTGCCTTTAAATTGATATATAAGGTTTTTGAAACGCCATTTTGTAATGAAATGGCGTTTTTTTGTATAGAAAAAAGGTGAAAGTTTAAAAAACACCGTAAATATTCCCGCATCTGGAATAAAAGTTCCACAAAGATATTGATAAATTGGACTAGTAAAACCGGGGGGTTCATGGGGAAACTGGAAAGACGAAAAATATTCAAAGTTTAATCACGGCTAACAAAAAGATAGAAAAAATTAATTCATACTTTTTTGATAATCTGTAAGGGCTGTTAATTCTAGCGATTCAAAATGTAGGGAGTATGCCAATGACAACAGAGTATTTACCAGTCAAAGAAGTGCAAACTCGAATGCTTGAAATGCTAGATGTGCTTTTGGAATATTTTGAAGCACATAACTATCAATACGTACTTACTGGTGGTTCGGCTCTCGGTGCAGTTCGACATAAGGCGATTATTCCTTGGGATGATGACATGGATATCGCCTTGCCGAGAGATGAGTACGAGAAGTTTATTGTAGATTTTCAAAGCAAGGACGATCGATTTGTTTTAAAGAATGAACATCAACCTGATTGGGGATATGCGTATGCTAGGCTGTCAGATTCAACGACTGAGTATGTTTATCGTTGGGGTAACGTGAACAATGGCGTTTTTATCGATATCTTTCCTATTGATAAATTACCTGCGTCAAAATCTGGACAGCATTTAACATATGCTTTGATGAAAGGGCTGGACGTTATTAGAAATGCTGCCCGTCGCACAGATTATCAACCAGGTGATCGGTTTGTTTATTTGAAAAAGGTATTAGCTATTGCTTTGAAATTTTCGAATGAAGCAAAAATTGCACATTTGCAAGTTCGATTAGCGACAACGGTTGACCGTATTTGTCAAAAAAGCAATTATAGCGGTTTATACGTTGTACAGGGGATTAACAAACTTAAAGAGGTTAATCCCGCAATGACATATATGCAGACTAAAGAAGCCTGTTTGAACGGTAGAAAGGTAAAAATTCCATTCAACTCAGATAAGTACTTAACTAAGTTATATGGGCCTGAATATATGATGCTGCCACCTGTCCAAAAACGCAAAACACATGGGAAATTTAAACAAAAATAGAATGCTTAAGGAGCAGAAAACAATGAAGCGAGTTATTACATACGGAACGTTTGATATGTTGCACTATGGGCACATTAATCTTTTACGTCGCGCGAAGGAACTAGGAGATTATTTGATTGTTGTTCTTTCGACTGATGAATTCAACTGGGATGAAAAGGGCAAGAAAACATATTTTAGCTACCAACAACGTAAGCAACTATTGGAAGCGATTCGATATGTTGACTTAGTGATTCCAGAGCAAAGTTGGGAACAGAAGATTACTGATGTTGATTTGTATAAGGTTGATACATTCGTAATGGGTGATGATTGGAAGGGCGAATTTGATTACGTTTCTGATCAAACTTCTGCAGACGTTGTTTACTTGGAACGCACGCCTGAAATCTCGACAACGCAAATTAAGAAGGATTTGAACACCAAGAATTTGGCAACGGCACAAAAGCATTAAAGAGAGTTATGAGACATGCGGAAATTCAAAAAATTGTTACGTAAGGTTAAGAATCAACTGAAAAACCGACACGTAGCGTTCTATGTTAAGAATTACGAAAAAGTACAAGTGGATAAGTCAGTGATTCTGTATGAATCACGAGATGGGAAGTCATTCTCGGATTCACCACTTGCATTTTTCAAATATCTATATAGAAATCCAGAGTTTTTAGATTTTAAGCATGTCTGGGTGTATGACGAAAATACTGACTTAGGTTTGCTGAAGGAATCGCTAGGTGTTTTCGACGATAGGGTAACGTTTGTTGGTCGAAACACGATTGAATATAGCGCAACGTTATTGCGAGCAGGGTATTTAATCAATAATTCAACTTTTCAAGCTTGGGTTTCAAAGAAGGATGCACAAATTTATGTGAATACTTGGCATGGAACACCGTTGAAAAAAATGGGGTTTGATCTTGTTAATGATTTGAAGGGTTCTCAAAACGTACTTCGGAACTTCATGATGTCGGATTACTTGGTTTCTCCTAACGCACACACAAGTGAAATTTTTTTGGACGCTTATCGTTTGCGTGATGCCTATAACGGCGTGATTTTGGAGGGTGGTTACCCAAGAATTGATGCTACCTTCTCAAGCATAGAAACGTTTAACGTAGTTAGAAAACTTGAAAAATATGTCGCAGCTTTCAAGAAGGATTTACCTATAATTCTTTATACACCAACGTATCGAGGTGTGTCGGATGCAAAAAAACACGACGATATAGCGAAATTATCTGAAGACCTAAAAGTGCTTGTTGCACGTTATTCCGAACGAGCAAACGTTCTAATTAAAGTTCACCCATTTGTATATGAACGTGTGTCACCAGTATCATCACTCAGTCCGTATTTAATTCCGGATAGCTTTGATACGAATGAATTGCTAGGTGTAACTGACGTTTTGATAACTGATTATTCAAGTGTATTTTTTGACTTTTTAGTCACGAATAAGCCGGTAATTTTTTATGTTTGGGATCGGGATGAGTATTCTGATGAACGAGGTATGTATCTTTCGGAAAATGAATTGCCGGGGGTCAGTTGTGTAGATACAGTTACGCTAATCACTGCAATTGATGAAGTCTTAGAGAGTGGCGTGTCAGATTTGTTTGCGGATAGGTATGCAAGCTTACAAAGGCGAATGACTGGTTACGAAGACGGTGCAGTTACTGCCAGATACGTTGAACGTATTTTTAATGATAAGGACTCAGACAAAATCAATGAAATTAAGGCGAACTCAGACAAAATCAAACTGCTGTTCTACCCTGGCGGGTTGCTTACGAATGGTATAACAACTGCATTTACGAATTTAGTAAATGCGTTGCCTGGCGACAAATACGATATCACGGTGATGATCGGTGGCCAAATGGACGACGAAAAGAAAGCTAATGTATCAGCTTTTGCTAATAACGTTCGTCCGATGTTTGTGTTTGGGTCATCGGCAATGACGGTTGTTGAAAAAGTGAAATTCCTTTCTATGAAATTTCTACCTTGGGAGCCGTTGGTTAATGCCTTGTATTCTGAATCTGGTTTTACACGAGAATCTAAACGATTGTTACCAGCGATGACGTTTGATACCGTCATTGACTATTCGGGATATAGTATGTTTCCGGCGCCTTTCCTGCTGGAGGCGAACGCGGACAAACGACTAATATATTTGCACAATGATATGATTGCGGACGCAAACCGTAAAATTGGCATTCGCTATCCCTTGAAAAGAAATGTGACTGGAGCGATTGCACTTTACGACAGATATGACTATTTAGTAAACGTTTCTGAAGCGGTTAAGGATATTAATCAAGAAAAGCTGTCAAATCGGGCAAGTGTAGATAAATTTGTAACAGCTGAAAATTTGTTGGATTATGACCGTATTTTATCGTTAGCAAACGAAACAGCGCCTAATTGGGTGTCTGATACACGTTTCAAATTTGTAACGGTTGGCCGATTGTCTCCGGAAAAAAATCATAAGGAATTGCTGAAGGCATGGCAAAGATTAGTGGTGGATAACGATAATTTGCTTTTAATTATTGTTGGATATGGTCCGCTTGAAGCCCAACTAAAAAAATTAGCTACGCGTTTAAATATTTCTAGTTCAGTGATATTCACAGGACGTATGGCTAATCCATATCCCGCGATGAAAGCAGCAGACGCGTTTGTATTTCCATCTTTGTGGGAAGGCCAAGGACTTTCGTTGTTAGAAGCAATGATTTTAGAAAAGCCGGTGGTTGTGTCAGATATACCTACCAGTCGCGAAATCGTTTCCGACAAGTATGGCATCATCGCGGATGGAGTTGACGAGTTTAGCTTATCGAAAGCTATGGTTGAGCTGATTACAGAAAAAAATGCTTACTCAAAATTTGATTATGTTGCATATAATCAAAATGCATTAGTTCACGCTGAAGAAATTTTAGGCAAATAAGCTGATGTCACTTTATAAGAGAAGGTAGAGATTGGGAAATGACTGAAAACAAAAAAGTAAAGGTGAATGTTTCGTACGTTACAAAGAGGTACGAACTTGCACCTAAGAAATCGGATAAATTGAAATCGCTGCTCTTCAAAACGAAATTTCCAGAGTTTTGGGCAAACCGTGGGGTTAGCTTTAAAGCATATGAAGGTGAAACAATCGCCGTGGTTGGAACGAACGGCTCTGGAAAGTCTACGTTAATGAAGATGGTTGCTGGAATTGTTCCGCCAACGTCGGGGATGATCGACATTGATGGTGATACGTCACTCATTGCGATTAACGCTGGCTTAAAAGGTAATATGAGCGGTAGAGAAAATATTCGACTCAAAGCATTGATGCTGGGAATGAGCAATGAAGCCATTGACGAAAAAATGGACGATATTATTGCCTTTTCTGAATTAGGCGAGTTTATTGAACAACCAGTCAAGAGTTACTCTTCAGGTATGAAGTCTAAACTAGGCTTTTCAATCTCGGTGCATACAAATCCAGATATTTTGATTGTGGATGAGGCGTTGTCGGTTGGTGATGCAACCTTTACAAAAAAGTCACTTGCAAAAATCAAAGATTTTCAAAAGCAAGGAAAGACAATATTCTTTGTTTCTCATTCTTTAGGCCAAGTAAGAGAAATGGCTGATCGCGTACTATGGATGCATTATGGTGAGGTCAGAATGTTTGGACCTACGACTGAAGTCATGGATGCATATGACGAGTTCGTAAAGTCATATAAGGCTTTAAGTGGTAAGGAACAAGAGAAGTATCGACAAAAATATCGAAAGGCGCAGCAAGAGTTTACTTTGAACAAATATAATCAGCAAATCCTTGCGGATCGTCGGAAAGAGTTGTCGGTTGATGTGTTACCAGAAGAAGAGGAAACACGCATTTACTCAGCAATTCATCATCGATATACACCAGAAAAGTGGCAAATGTCCGACAAAATTGGTTTTGCTTTCGTTGCGTTGTTAGCAGTGTATGCAGCATTACGTTTGTTTCATCTAGCGTAGCTAACCTAAGAAAGAGTGAGGAAGAAATAAGAGATGCATGATTTATTTCATATTCTTAAGGAAGTAATTGGTAATTACGGAATTGTTAGTAGGTTGGCTCGTTTTAACGTCAAAGCCCGTTGGGCAGATAATTATTTAGGTTCAATTTGGGATTATTTGGAGCCGATTATCTACATGGCAACGTACTTCATTGTCTTCGGTATGGGAATGTATAACGGTACGGTGAACGGGCAGCCGTATATTTTGTGGCTGCTCACAGGAATTATTCCGTGGTACTTCATTCAAGGGTCGTTTAATAAAGGACTTAATTCAATTAAGTCTCAATTGGGTCTACTAACAAAGATGAAGTTTCCTATGTCCGTTGCACCGGTGTTGCCAATGCTTGAAGAGTCAAGGCGCTTTTTCGTTATGACAGGTGTAAGTGTTTTGATTCTAATGCTATTTGGGTATTTCCCAAATGTTCATTGGTTGCAATTTATATATGCCTTCATAGCGATGTTTGTAACGGTATTTGCACATAATTTGCTGAATTCAACAATGACAGTGGTTCTGCCAGATTTTAAGCCAGCCGTGTCGGCTTTCTTTCGATTGTTGTTTTTCACATCAGGCGTAATTATTAATATCGATGCTAAGCACTTGCCAGAATTCATCGTGACTATCATTAAGATGTTCCCATTCTATTATGTTTTGGAATGCTTTAGAGATGCACTCCTCTTTCAAAAGTGGTTCTGGGAATTTGGCAGTCACTTTACATTTTTCTGGTGCTTGAACATGTTGATGTTGATGATAGGTGCAACAGTTCATATGCGTTTCCGTGAACGATTCGTGGATATGGTTTAAGGGCTTTTAGAAAGTCCTTTTTATTTGAAAATAGTTGCATTAGTAATAAATGCAAGGGGAGTAAAAATGGTTAATATTGTAAATTTCGTACAAAACAGGGAATCTGTCCAATATGTTTTGGATAGCAAGTTGCCTTTGGCTAAGACGATCTTACTGAAATCACGAGAGAATGGTCAAAATGTTGAGTTAAACACTCACTTTGATGATATTCAAAATAAATACGTAGCAACTTTAAATTTAGAGCCTTTGAAAGAAATTGTGCAACATCAGTCAAATGTGCAAAGTGTTTGGGATATTATGGTATCGTCTAGTGGTGGTTCAAGTGCAATTAAAATCGACAAGAAAATTAAAAAAAATTTTGGTGATACATTTTCTAATCCTTATATTTTTGAGGATAATGAATATTGTTTCATGCAGCAATATGTGACAAATGGAAATACAATTGCTGTATCTTTGTCTCGCTCTTTTGGAGTGAAAGCGAGTGCTGCTCCCATAGCAAAAGTACCTGTCACTGCTGTAGAACAGGCGAATTTTGAAGTGTTGCTGAATCCGAATGTACGTCAATCACTGAATACTCGTGATGGTGTGTCAGTTGTGACTCATGATACCTTCTTTAATCATGAAATCAATAGGGCTGCCCTTCGCGCGGAGTATCTGGCTGATCCAAATCGTATTTTTTTCGTATCCAATAAATTTAAAGATGTATTTGAAAATGATGATTTCTTCTCGATGCACGGAAATCAAACACGTTTTTATGAGGAAAATCTATCTCAAAAAAACCGTATCTTAATAGATAACATTTCTGAATTTACTGGAAAAAACAAAAAAGTAACGTTGTCTGAAGTGGATGGACAAAATGTTTTTACTGAAGCATATGTAAAAGATTTTGGGAAAGATGAGTCAAACATCAACATTACGATTATCGTGAAAAGTTTGGATTCAGAAATTGAAGAAACAATACTTTCGTTTACTGACCGTGATCAAATCGATGAACAAGGAAATGCGAACTCCATATCATTTAGTATGGCAGGTAGACAATCGTTAAATGAGTTCCGTTTTGAGGTGCCGATTAACGAATTTACATCTTATTTGGAAAATGACTATTGGTTGGAATCAAGCGTTGTTGATGTGCGTGTTGGAATTAAAATTAAAGACAGCAAGATGCCTATTTTTAAGTCGCTGAAATCATTTGATCCAGAAATGATTGATATGTTTGATGAAATGAAAGAAAATTCAGTTCCTCAGTACGGAATAAATCAACAAGTAAAAGATCGAAACCCTCATAGGCAGTTGCTACTTCAAAAAGATGATGTAACAGCAATATTAATTAATCCGTATGCTGGCGCAGGTAAAAAATTTGTTTTGCAAACAGCTCGTATCAATCATGAAAGTGTGAATATGTTGCAACAATATCCAGATGTAAGGTTTCCAAACCTTGCTGGAAAGGGTCAACGTATTGCGGCGTATTATGCCAAAGTCCGGGAATGTGAGCCGGTTAATGACAACGTTTTTTTGTATGAAACTCGTGATGGACAATCAATTGTTGACTCTCCTTTGGCAATGTTTTTAGAGCTAAATTCGAGAGATATTGATAAAAAACTACATCACAAATGGGTTGTGAAAGACTTATCCGATTTGCGTGTCAGAAAGATAATTAATGACGTACAGGCGGACGTTGAGTTTGTTGAACGAAACACGAAACGTTATTACGATTTGCTTGCCACGGCAAAATATTTAATAACAAATTCTACTTTTCAAAATTTCTTTTCAAAGCGAGACAATCAAATATACATTAATACCTGGCATGGAATTCCATTGAAAAAAATGGGCTTTGACATGACGAAGGATCCCAGAAGTTCTCAAAATGTATTACGTAATTTTTTGATGACTGATTACTTCTTGCAACCGAATGAATACGCTACGCAAATATTTACAAAAGCGTACAAACTACAGAATGCTTATGAGGGCGTTATTTTACAAGGAGCGTACCCTCGAAATGATTTAATGTTTTCATTTTCTAAAGAGCAGGTGGTAAACCTGTTGGAATTTGAAAAGACAAAGTTTGATTTCAACAAAAAAGTGCTATTGTATTCACCAACTTGGAAGGGAGATTCTATTCTAAAGCCTACTGACTCAATCGACACTATGCACGCTGAGATGAACATGCTCCGGGAGGCTGTTGGCGAGGAATATAATGTTCTAATAAAAGTACATCCATATGTTTATCCAAGCGTAGAAATGGATGAGAGATTTGCCGGAATGTTGGTTCCGGACGAAGTTGATGCAAATGTAGTAATGAGCATAACCGATGTGCTTGTGACTGATTACTCAAGTATTTTCTTTGACTTTGCCATGACGTTAAAACCTATTATTTTTTATATGCCAGACTTTAACAGCTATAAAAAAAATCGCGGGACATACATGGATGTTAAGGAACTACCAGGGCCGGTAGCTCAAAACATTTCTGAATTACTTGAACAACTAAAAAATATTGATAATCTAGAAAATCAATTTACAGAAAAAAAGAGTAATTTCGTAGCTAAATACGGAACCATAAATGATGGTAGTGCTACAGCTAAAGTTGTCGACGCTATTTTTGAAAATAAATTGAGTGCAGACCTAAAAAAGGTATATTTGAATAGTACAAAGAAAAAGATTTTGATTTACCCAGGATCTTTGGCCGGTAATGGAATCACTACCAGTTACATTAACTTGATGAATTCAATTGATTTCAATAACTATGATGTAACTCAGGTTACTACCCTAGACAAAAGCATGGGACTAAAGAATACAAAAAAGGTACCTGATTCTGTGCGACAAATGTTTAGGATTGGTAGCCAGATGTTTACCTTAGATGAGCTAGTCCAAGATGCATGCTATAAAGCGGAGGCGTTCAGTGGCGAAAATGTATATTTCCCACAGGTGGCGTATGAAAAAGACTTTAAGCGTCTATTCCCAAGTGTGTCTTTTGATACAGTGATTGATTTTAGTGGCTACTCATATTCTTGGGCCGCTTTGCTTTTGGGCTGCAAAAACGCAGCAAGAATTATTTGGCAACACAATGATGTTTGGACAGACTCACAAAAGATGATTGGTGGAGTGATGGTTCATTCGGCGAACGTGAACCCTCTAATCAGCATCTATCACAAGTTTTCGGAAATTGTAAGTGTGTCGCCTGCTCTAATGGATATTAACAAAGAAAGCCTGGGAGATTATTACGGGGATGCTAAGGCGACCTATGCAGTAAATACAATCAATATTGAGGCCATTAAAAAAACGACATTGAAAAAAAGGTTGTTTGTAAAAATGCCTAAGAAAGACATGTTTGGAGTAGAAATACCTAAGTTTAATAGATGGGGGACGAACTTCATCACAATGGGCCGACTATCTCCTGAGAAAAACCAGATGTTCTTAGTTGAGGCATTTGCAAAGTATGTAAAAACCAATAGTGGAGCACGTCTTTATGTTTTAGGACAAGGACCGTTGGCTCAGGAATTGCGTGAAGCAATTGCAGAGTATGGATTGGAAAATAATGTATTCATGTTAGGACATATTTCTGATCCTCATTCAATAATGCGGCATATGACGGCATTTATACTGCCTTCGTTATACGAAGGACAACCAATGGTGTTGTTGGAAGCCCTGACTCTTAACATGAAAGTGCTGGCAACTAACATACCACAGAATGAATACGTACTTAAATCTGGCGATTTCGGCATTCTAAAATCTGGTGACGACATTGAAAACTTTGCAGAAGGTATGCAAGAAATAAGTGCTGCAAAAAAGAGTCGGTTTGAGAAATTTGATGCCTACGAATATAACAGAAAGGCTATTGCGGACTTTTTAAGTGTTATTGAAAAGTAGTCATCCTTCTCCAGCTTGAGAAGTATGGAAAAACAAACTAGGGTTTAATTATGGAAAATAAACAACGATATGATTCTATAGATTTTCTGAGATTATTGGCGGCAATTGCTGTGGTCGTTATTCATGCGTGGCCGTTTGCCACGTATTCTAGTTCACTGGGTATCAGTGTTCAATCAGCATGTAGATTCGCAGTGCCTTTTTTCTTCATGGTTTCTGGTTTTTTCGTTTCGAAATCAATTTCTAAAGTAGACGATAAAGTGGCGTTAGTCGCATATTTAAAACGATACTCACTTCGTTTGTTGCAACTATATATGATTTGGTGGGTAATATATATCCCTTTAACGTTAACGAGATGGAATGGCGTTAATCGATTAGCAGGATTAGAAGGTCTTGAGTTGATTAAAGCAACATTAAAATTATATGTATTTAGTTTCTTTACGGGTAGTACTTTTCTTGGATCGTGGTACATTTCTGCAACGCTAATTGGATGCTGGATTGTTTTCTATCTATTTAGAAAACTGGGGAACGGCCCCAAATTTACAATTAGCCTAATCATTTTATTAGCAATTTTGTCACTTGAAAACATTGGTAAAATTATGCTTGATTCGGAATGGCTGAGTGTATATGAAGCGTTTAGATTGAAAGTGATGATTCCGTCTCAGTCGTTTGTTATGGCAGTTCCATTATTAATTTGGGGGCATTTGATAAATACTTGGGAGAATAAATTGAATAAAATTCCACTGCCTATGCTAGTTACATTGTTTTTGATTTTTAACTATGCGACGATGAGAGAGAATTTGTATTGGAATGGACTGAAAGGCCAATTTTTGAATGATGAATTATTTTTCGGTGTGTTGGCTGCAGTTCTTTTGATGCTGATTGGAACCAATTTGGACGCCCGCAAATTACAAATTCCTTGTGCAAGCTATTTACGTATGCTATCAAGTTTTATGTATGTTGCACAATTCGGGATAATTGTTTTATTGCGAACAGTTGCACGACATGGAATTTTGACAAATTCATTAACGCGGTTCTACATTACCATGATTAGTATTATTGTATTGTTTGCAGTTATGAATTGGCTAGTTACAAATAAAAAAGTTACCTTTCTTAAACGTTTATGGTAGACAAATAGTCAGTAACGAGTGGGTTTACTAATAGCTGTTATTGCTAAATCGAAAAAGAACGCCTATTCCGGCGTTCTTTTTTTCTTCACAAACTTCAAACAATAAGCCCAAACACGTTTTCTATACTAAATACTATTGGTAAGAAAGTAGAGAGAACCATGGTTGATATACAAAAAGTAAAAAATCGCATTAAAAACTCAGAAGTTTTTGGGCGAATTTATTATGGGGCAGGAATTACCATAGTGAAGTTCCTCCAGTTGTTTATCCGACCAGTAGAAAATCGTATCTTGTTTATGTCATATAGCGGCCGACAGTATTCGGACTCTCCAAAGGAGGCGTATCTTGAGCTGCTAAATGATCCATATTTTGAAGGATACGAACTGGTTTGGGCATTTAATAACCCTGAAAAGTTTAATGATGCAGAAATTGGACGAAAAGTGAGTTCGAACTCGCCACTATTCTTTATTGAGTTACTTCGATCAAAGTATTGGGTTGCAAATTCTAGTATCGAGCGATTGATTCCGTTTTCACACAAGCGGAATGTTTACATTCAGTTTTGGCACGGCATTCCAATGAAGTCGCTTGGACAGACTGAGCTGGGGTTAGCGCCATTAGTAAGGAACTGGTATAACAACGCTGAAATTGATTACTTGTTTACTTGTGGGGAATACGACACTGTAAAAATGCGTGAGGTCTTTCCAACAGCAAAACGAACATTAGAAGTCGGTTTGATGCGTAAAAAAGAATATGATCGTGAGACCAAGGATATGTCGGTTGCTGAAATTAAGACTGAACTGGGTATTACCTCTGATTTGCCTATCTTGCTATATGTGCCAACGTTCCGAGGCTACAAGCCGAAGATTGAAGGTAAGTTAACGAGCGATTTCTTTGATCAATTAGCTGATAAATACACAATCTTGTATCGTGGACACTATTATTCAAAACACAAAGCTGTTGGACAAGTTATTTCAGTGACGAATCAACCGTTAGTGAAGTTGTTCAAGGTCGCCGATGCAATGGTTACGGATTATTCAAGTGTGTTATTTGATTTTGCGCCGTTGCATAAGCCAATTTATTTATATCAACGAGATTTAGATGAATACTTGGTTCGTCGTGGCATGAATTTGTCAGCGAAAGAACTTGGGTTGCCAGTCGCCCATACTGAAAACGAATTGTTGTGGCTGATGAATCAGCCATACAATTTGAAATCGGTTGAACGACTAGCTAAGAAATTTAATAATCACGCAGCTGATGAATCTGTTACGGCATTTAAAAACATTGTTTGCTTGATGTGATGAAAAGGAGTAGGAATTTATGGAATCTAATGCATTTACACTTGGTGGACTAGTCCGTCATTTGATTAAGAATCTTTGGTGGATTGTGATTGTCGGCATAATTGGGGCTGGTGCAATGGTTGTCTTTTCAAAGACACATGGTGATAACGCTTCAGGTTATCGTACAGCCCGCTTGATGTACATTCAAAATTCAACGTTGAAGTCAGTTGATCCTAAGTCACGTACAGCCGCAGATGTGTCATTGGTTAAGGCATATTTGCAAGTCGAAAACAATCGTGCGGTGGTTAGTGAAACGCTTGCCATCTTGAAGAAGCAGGGCATTACGTCTATCTCATACAATGATGCGCGTAACAACACAAAGTTGAAGCAAATGAAGGGGACGGTTGCGGTTTGGGCTAACGCAGAAGCTAAGACGGCTAAGGAAGCCGTTGCATTGACGAACGCATTTGCGGAAGCTTTTGCAACGGTTGCTCCTCGCTTGATTCCAGATATGCCAAAGCCAACTTTGATGCCATCAACAGGTGGCGCTGCGGCTGAAGATGATGCAAAGCCGTTGGGCGCTAAGAAGGCTGCCATCTATGGTGGTGCTGCTGGTTTGGGGCTTGGTGTCATTCTAGCGATGTTTACAGGAATCGCTGGTAACATGCGCCGTCAACAAGCATAAAAGGTGGCGTATGGTTAACTGGTTATTACCTGTTGCAATGTTTCCAAAGACGTTTACGAATTTCTTCTTTGAAAACATGGCACAGATTGCTTTTCCGATATTCTTAATCTTTGTGTTGGTAAAGCTTTACTTACAACCAGCCTTAGTTAACGAATTAGTACCGGAACGACGTACATTGCAAATCTGGGGTGCCATGGTCGGCATCCAATTTATTCTGTTTGGTTGGCAAGTTATTCGCCACAATGAAAGCATCCATACATATGGTTTGCTTCACGGTTGGATGGCGTTTGTTCAACTACTGATTATTATCTGGGCTGCCTATGCAGTTCAAAAGGTGTTTATCCGTGATGGAATTGACGTTGAAATGTTTATTCGATCATTGGTTGTGACACTGGCGGTTTACTTGGTGTTTGTGGTCGTACCACAGTTGTTGGTAACGTTACACTTGCCATTTACAGGGTGGACAAACGCCTTGGCCGGTCTGTTCGAACGTCATTGGGCAGATCGTAGCTGGTATGACGATGGTAGTTACGTTGCCACGATTAACCGTGTAAACGGGTTCGAACCTGAAGCACCTTTCTTAGTGATGCTGTTGGGATTGGTGTTCTCACCGGTCTTGATTGGTATCGTTCACGAACCGATCTTGCGCCGTTTGCGAATTGGTCGCCAATTGCAGTACATGACGTGGTTTTTGATGGTGTTGCTAACATTCGTCTTCTTGAGCGTTCGGGCTTCAAGTGGTTACATGATGTTGGCGTTGCTTGGATTTTTTACGGTGGTTTCAGCACCACGTAAGTACCGCAAGATTTGGTTATCAATTATGGCAGCCGGTGTGGTTGTTGTAATTGCTGCCTACATGGTTGTACCATTTGTTCATGACCTGTTGGATCGTTGGATTTTCAACAAGTCAGGTACTGACAACCGTTTGGGTGGCACGATCGGCTTGGCAAAGACATTCTTGTCACATCCATTCTTAGGTGTTGGTTTCGGTAATGAAGGGTACTTCATTGAACAATACTTGCCAGAGTGGAGTAAGCACAACAGCGAGTACATCAATGTCTACAGCAAGATGGCCTATCCAGTTTTGAATGATATGCTGGGGTGGCTAGCTCGTTATGGTGCTGTGGTTGTTTTGTCAGGATTGTGGTTGCTAGGTGGTGTGGTGGTTCGTGCAGTGCGCGCTTACCAAAACATCTTGCAAGATGAGCGACCCGTCGCAAGTTATTACCGTATTGCGTTGCGAGCATTTACAATTATGGTGCCACTAACATTAATCGTGTCATGTATTACACAGATTAATGCGTTCTCATGGCCGATGTTATTGATGTATTTCTTCTACTGGCGTGTGATTCACTTGGCAGAAGAATCGAAGAATTGATATAGAAAGTAATCCTCGCACATTTTGTGTGGGGATTTTTTAATGTATGACATGTTCTGGAAAATTTTGATGGTGGTATTTACTGGACGTTGCCAATAATGACAGGTTTTGATATTCTCGAATATGGTGTTTATAAGGCTGAATGTTCATTGAAGGGTTATATAGGATTGTGGTTAGAGTAGTAAAAAACAATATTTTTTGGGTAGCGTTGATTGGTTTCTTTGCACTGGTAACGCTGTTTTCTAGCCCGTTAAGCAAAGGCGATGCCTGGACTGATACAAACGCAATGTTGGAAGTCGGACGCGCTTGGAAGCATGGTTATTTGCCGTATCGAGATGTGTTTGAACAACGCGGTCCAGTGCTGTTCCTTTATTACTTCGTGGCGAACCTAATTAGTTCACGAGGTTACATTGGTATCTTCATCATTGAATTTTTAAACCTAATTGGTATCTGGCTAGTTGGGTACAATTTGCTCGACAAAATTCCTAATCGATTGTTTGCGAAAGGATTTGCGACGTTGTTACCGATTGCATTGCTAGTAAGTAAGGCAATTGAATACGGTGGTGCGCCGGAAGAGTTCGCTATTTTCTGGACACTGTTAGGTATTCTGCTGGCATATCGATTTTTGGATGATTCATCGGAGATTGCCAATTGGAAGTTGGGACTAGTATTTGGTCTTTCAATTGCAGTCATTTTTTGGATTAAGTACACACTGCTTGGTGCCTTGATTGGGACGACGTTAGTCATAATCGTCGTTGGTGTAATTAAAAAGTTTAAGCAACTCATCTTATTCGGAGCGTCGGCTTTAGTTGCGTTTCTTGGTTCTAGCGCGCTGATTGTACTGGCTTTCCAGTTATTTAGCGGGGCAAAGGATTTAATTGCGATTTACTTTGGCGTCAATCTGAGTGCGTACGGGAAGCCAGTTACGTTTGCGAAAAGGTTGGCGTTTCTGAGTGACGCTAACATGTCATTGTGGTCAGATTATGCCGTGCTTTTGGTCATGGGACTGATTGCGCTGCTGGCATTGGTGTTCAAGCGAAAATTTAATAGGCTTTCAGCAATGCTGGTTGTATCAGTAATAACGGCCTATCTCATCACATACGGAGTTGGGCGTTTTAACGCTTACTCATTTTTGTTGATTGCAGCCATGATTGTGATGTTGATGCTGCAAGGATTCGGTGAAACACTTAATAATCGCAAGTTTGCTTTCGCTGTATCTGTTGTTGCAATTACGCTAACGGCGTGGGCTAATCCGTTTATTGGTCACGTACCATACATCTGGAACAATGACACGCTGGGTACGCAAGTTTTAGCGAGTTACATAGACAAGACACCAGGTAAACAGTCTTTGATTTACTATAATTTGCTTGATGCGGGCGTGGAACGCTACACGGACGTGGCAGTAGCAGGGCATTTTAAATACTTTGAACACACTAATGTTGATGATTCAAAGTTCCCAGCACAAACGCGATATGTGCAGCGAGTCATTGATAACAAGCGCGCTGACTACGTTGTGGTCGGCCTCAATTGGGGCGGTATGACCCCGATCAATGTTGAAAATACACGCGAAGTGATGGGGCGTATTCCGCCACAACTATTGACGAATTATAAATTTGTGAAAGCATCTGAATCGTATGCACCAATTGATACAATAGGGAATTACACGCAGTTAGCTTTACTTAAAAAACGATAATTTCAGGTTATGCAAACAGCCGTGTTCGATATTTGAACACGGCTGTTTCGTTAAAAAAATATAGTTGTTCTATAATATGTCGCCATTTTGCGCTATACTATCACTATGTGTAATTCTGAAGACATTCAGGATGAATTTGATATTTACGAATTAAAGAAGGAAATCAAGATGATTACTATTAAGTCAGATCGTGAAATTGAGGGTATGAAGGCATCAGGTGCCATCATTGCCGGCATGCACAAGGGTTTGCGCGACATTATCAAGCCAGGTATTTCTACTTGGGAGATTGAAGAATTTGGTCGTAAGTACATTGAAGACCACGGCGCACGCGCTGCTCAAATCGGTTTTGAGGGCTTTGAATTTGCGACGACTGTTTCGGTTAACAATGAAGTTGCCCACGGTTTCCCTCGTAAGGGATTGATTTTGAAGGATGGCGACTTGGTTAAGGTTGATACGGTTGTTGATCTTGATGGTTACTATTCAGACTCAGCTTGGACATACGCCGTTGGTGAGGTGTCACCTGAAATCAAGCGTTTGATGGACGTGACGTTGAAGGCGTTGTACTTGGGAATCGACCAAGCGGTGGTTGGTAACCGTATTGGTGATATCGGTGCAGCTATCGATGCGTACGTTACTGACGAAAATGGTTTCGGAAACGTACGCGAGTACATCGGTCACGGTATCCAACCAACGATGCACGAGGAGCCAGCGGTACCAGCATACGGTGTTGCCGGTCACGGTTTGCGTTTGAAGCCTGGTATGACGATTACAATCGAGCCAATGGTTAACGTTGGTGGTTGGAAGGTTGACACGTCAGAAGAAGATGGTTGGACTGTAACGACTGAAGACGGTTCATGGTCAGCGCAATATGAGCACACGATTGCCATTACTAATGACGGACCAAAGATTTTGACGAGTCAAGACCCAGAATTCGATGCCAAGTACTTGTAATAAAGGAGCGCTTATGACGAAGCAAAGTAAGAGTTATTTATTCGCCAAGCGTTTTTTGGATATTTCAACTGCGTTGTTTGCATTGGTGATTTTCTCACCAATCTTTTTGGTTATTTCTTTGTTCTACTTGTTTGGCGATAACAAAGGACCAGTTTTCTATCAGCAACGTCGTATCGGGCAAAACCATGAGGAGTTTGGTATTTACAAGTTCCGTTCAATGGTGGTGAACGCTGAAGAGAAGCTATACGCTGATAAGGACTTATATGCTAAGTTCGTTGAGAATGGCTATAAGCTACCAACCGAAGAAGATCCACGTATCACCAAGTTTGGTGCGTTTATTCGTAAGACATCTTTGGATGAGTTACCACAATTCATTAACATCTTGATTGGGAACATGAGTATTATCGGACCACGTCCAGTTGTTGAACGCGAGTTGGTGGAATACGGCGATCGCGTTGATGAATTTTTGTCAGTAAAGCCTGGCGCGATGGGCTTGTGGCAAGCAAGTGGTCGTAGTGATATTCAATACCCAGAGCGTGCCGACCTTGAAATTTCGTACGTCGAGCATGCTAACCTGTGGTTTGATTTTAAAATTTTGTTTATGACAGTACTCGCCATCTTCAAGGGTGACGGTGCAATGTAGTAAAATGACGACTTCGAGATTCGAGTCGTCATTTTGTGTTTAGCAGCGCGTTTCTATACGTTTTTTTGCAGATATAAAAAATTCAAACAATAAACCAATCTTGTTTAAAGTTTCGTAAGACGGTTAAGAGCTGTCTGTAACAAGAATGAAACTGATGTCGGTTAGTATTGACTTTGGACTTATAAAACGGGAGAGTCAGAACGATTAGGGAGGAAATTATGAACTTTAAGAAGGTTCTATTTGGGGCTGCAGCTGCGACAGTTGCCGTGAGTGGTGTATCTTTGGTGCCATTCTCATCTGCCTTTGCGGCGGATGGTATCCCAACGATTACAGCTGGTGATTCAACCGTCCCAGCGATGGACGTTGTCGACGTGGCATCATATCAAGGAAACTTGTCAGTCAGTGCCTACAACACAATGAAGAAGTATGGCGTTAAGGCTGTCATCGTTAAGGTGTCAGAAGGTACGAATTACGTAAACCCATACGCTTCAACGCAAATTAAGAATGCACAAGCTGCTGGTTTGGCTGTGGGTGTTTATCACTATTCACGTTTCTCAAATGCAAGCGGTGCGAAGTCAGAAGCTAACTACTTTGCTAAGCAAGTAGCGGCTTTGGGCTTGTCAAAGTCAACGTTGATGGTTGATGATTTGGAAGACTCATCAACGAGTGGTAGTGGATCAACGACCAACGCCAATGCATTTAAGGATCAATTGTCAGCTAGTGGCTACAACAATCAAATGTTGTACACGTATCCTTCATACATGAGCGCAACTGGTTTGAACGTTTCAAGTTACGGTAACGACCGTGTTTGGATGGCGTCATACCCATTTGCACCAAACAAGAACAACTTGTGGTACACAAACTATGGCGCATGGCAATGGAATTCAGCTACTAAGTTCCCAGGCGTGAACGGATTCTTTGACGTTTCAAAGGATTACTCAGGTGAGTTGTCAAGCAGTGCCATGACAGGTTACTTGCAAGACAAGGATGGTAACTGGTACTGGTTTGAAAACGGTGTGAAGTACACTGGTTTCCGTTTCTACATGGGAACGTACTACTACTTCAAGCAAGGTGTTCGCCAAGAAAACCAATGGGTTTCACAATGGGGTAACACGTACTACGTAGGTTCAGATGGACGTGCGTACGATGGTGTTCGCACGATCGACGGTAAGAAGTACTTCTTCGGAAACGACGGCACATTCAACTTACGTACTAACCAAATCGTTAAGGTTGATAACGTTGACTATCATGCAGCGGCTGATGGTTCATTGACGCCTAACTCTGGTTACCACTATGACGGTTCTCAATATAACGGTGGTTACCGTTGGTACGAGAATGGTCAATTGTACACAGGTTTCCGTTTCTACATGGGCACTTACTACTGGTTCGTTGAAGGTGTTCGCCAAAATGAAGGCTGGCGTTCAGCTTGGAACTACACGTACTGGACAGATAACGAAGGTCGTGCCGTTCAAGGATTGCGTTCAGTGGATGGTAAGCAATACTTCTTTGGAAACGATGGCACATACTTTGCTCGTAAGAACCAAATTGTGACGACGGGTAACGAAGGTGGCGTAGCTATTAAGTACCGTGCAGCAGCAGACGGAACGTTGTCACCATACTCTGGTTACCAAAATGATGGTACTGGTTGGTACTGGTTCGAAAACGGTGCGAAGTTTACTGGCTTCCGTATGTACTACGGTGCCTACTACTTCTTCCAAAACGGTGTTCGCCAAGAGAACCAATGGGTTGAGCAATGGGGACACAAGTACTACGTTGGTGCTGACGGACGTACGGTTCAAGGCTCAAATGTTAACATCAATGGCCAAACATATAACTTTGGTACTGACGGAACGTTCTACCTACGCTAAAATAAAGGCATAGGGGTTTGATACCATAGGAGGTTTCGACATGAAAAAGATTATTATCAGTATTATTGCTGTGCTAGTCGTAGTAGGTGGTGGGGTGACTGCCGCTGTTATGACGCACAAGAGCGCACCTGAGAAGGAGTCATCTTCATCAGTTGCAAAGAAGGAAACTTCGAGCGAATCATCAAGTTCTTCTTCGTCATCTTCTTCATCAAGTTCTAGTGAAGTTGCGCCTGAATCTTCTTCAGCACCAGCCGTTTCTGAAGCGGCACCAGTTGAATCAAGTTCATCAGCGCAAGCTCAAGCAGATGCTAACAGCGATTGGGCTAACCCAAACCGGACTGATGCTGGTGAAACTATCACTGCTAAGACGGTCACGCAAGCACGTGCTGAATTGAAAGAAAACGGTGTGGACGACACAACGTTGGGTGATGGGGATGTGCAACGATTGATTAAGATTGGTCAAGCACAAAACATGTCAGTTTACGAAGTGTATAAGCAAAGTTTTAATCAATAATGATTAAGAAAGGATTGCAGATTGTTGCAATCCTTTTTCTATGGGATTTTAAGTTTGGGTTAATCTAGTAAAAACACGATATAGGCTATAAATCCGGTCTTTATTACGGTATACTTGAAAGCGGATTTAATTTTTAAATATGTATTGAGGTAGATATCATGGAAAATCAATTTACCGTAGGCGCATTGTTTAAGCATATGTTGCGCAATGCCTGGTGGATTATTGTCTTAGGAATTGTTGGTGGTGCAGCGATGTTTGTTTTAACGAACAAAGTTGCGACGACAACGTACGAGGCGACCCGTCAAATGTACATTGGCAAGAACAACACTGACGCAAAGGATCCTAACTCTCGTGTGATGGCGGATTCATGGTTGTTGCAATCGTACGCACAATTGGCAAAGGACGATGCGGTTGTTAATGCGGCCGTTGCAGACCTAAAGGCCGATGGCATCAAGATTAAGCCAGCCGCTTTGGTAGATGCAGTTCATGTTTCACCTAAGAAGGACACATTGTTGATGACGGTGCGTGCCACGGCTAACTCAAACAAGAAGGCTGTTAAGTACGTTAATGCTTACGCAAAGGCCTTTAAGACGGTTGCACCTGAAAAGTTGTCAGCTATGCCAGAACCAGTATTGTTCTCAGCGCCTAAGAAGGCCGTTACTGTGACGACACCAGGTGGTTCATCAAAGAAGGCGTTGGTATTCGGTGCTGCTGCTGGTTTGCTAATCGGTATTGTATTGGCATTCTTTACGGGAATTTATAAGAATATGAAGGCAACTGCCTAAGCGAGTATAGAAAGGGGTATGGTGATGGTTTCTTGGTTATTACCAATCGCACTATTACCAAAGACTTACACATACTATCTCTTTGATAGCTCTGCCCAATTGGCCTTGCCACTTTTCGGCTTGTTCATTTTGGTGAAGCTATATCTGCAACCAACTCAGTTGGAGACAGTTCTGCCAAAGAAAAGCACTCTACGTATTTGGGGTGCTTTTATTGTAGTTCAGCTCGCATTGATGGGCTGGGAGTATTTAAAGATAGGTGAGTCTGTACAGGTTTACGGCCTGATTCACGGCTTCGTAGCCTTTATGACTATGTTGCTAGTTATCTGGGTAGCGTACACGATTCAAAAGATGTCACTGCAAAGCTTTGAAGATGCCGTTAAGTTTGCGAAGTCAGGTTTGATTGCTTTGGTAGTCTACTTGGCGTTGATTGTTTTACCACAAATGCTGGTCATGGTTGGCTTCCATCAGTTGGACTTTTACGTGAATGGCTTGGCAAAGGTATTTGAACGTCACTGGCAAGATCGTGACTTCTATGACAATGGTTCATATGTGACGACATTGCACCGTTTGAACGGATTTGAACCAGAGGCGTCATTCTTGGCGCTTTTGTTGGGAATGGTATTCTCACCAGCGTTAATCATGTTGGTACAAGAGCCAATCAAGAATTTCCGCAGCAAGAAGTGGTTATACTGGCTTGGATGGGGCTTAATCGCCTTTATCTTGGTCGTGATGATGCTGGCCAAGACAACAACTGGTTTCTTGTTGATTGGTTTACTTGGACTAATCTTTTTGGTTTCAGCACCAAAGACCCAAAAGATTTGGTTCGGTTCAGCAGCGGTTGCCTTTTTGGTACTGGTCGCTTTGGCTTACCAATTTGTACCGCCGGTTACCCACCAATTGAACACGTGGTTGTTCGAGAAGAGTGGGACAGACAATCGTCTTGGTGGAACAATCGGTCTATTGCAAGCTTGGTTGCACCACCCAATTTTGGGTGTTGGATTTGGTTTTGAAAGTCACTACATTAATGAGTTCTTGCCAAAGTGGTCTAAGGATAATTTGGAATATATTTACGTTTATAAGAAGACGGCGTACCCAATTTTGAATGATATGTTGGGGTGGTTGACCCGTTTTGGGTTGGTGTTTGTTTTGATGGCGTTCTGGTTATTGGCTGGTTTGCTAAAACGTGCGGCACTCGTGTTGAAGCGCTTGGGTTCAGGCGCCAACTTTAAGACGATGTTCTATCGTGTCACGGTGAAGTCATTCTTCGTTGCTGTGTTCTTGGTAATCGTTGTGGCTTCTATCACACCAGCTAATGCGACGGGCTGGCCAATGATGCTAATGGGATTCTTCTATTGGCGTGTTATCCACATGGCGGAAGATGATTTGAATAACGGAGTACTACAGTAATGAAGATTTTGATTGCGGCCCACAAGCCATATCAAATGCCAACTTCAGATATTTATGAGCCAGTCATGGTAGGCGCTGCCTTACATGATAAGGTGATTGAAGGTTACACACCTGACAACACTGGCCAAAACATGTCTGACAAGAATGGCTTTTACAATGAGTTGACGGCTTTGTATTGGGCTAAGTACAACTTGCAAGACGAAGATATCCTTGGTTTGGCGCACTATCGTCGTTATTTAGGACGCAAGGCGAGCCATGATTTGGCTGATATCTTGTCTGAAGACGATATTCGTAAGGGGTTAGATGAGGCTGACATTTTGTTGCCAAAGCCACGTAACTACTTTATCGAAACGCAAGAAAAGCACTACTTGAATGCTCACATTAACGAGCCTTATTACGCAATGCGTGAAGTGTTGGAAGAGTTCTATCCAGACTATGTACCAGCATTCGATGCGTTGGGTAAGTCAACGAAGGCGCACTTGTTTAACATGAGTGTGATGCGTCAAGATAAGTTCCAGGCATACACGGATTTCTTGTTTGATGTATTGGGTAAGGTTGATGAACGCATCGACGTTGCCAAGTACGAAGGGCAAGATCGCCGTTCACTAGGTTTCTTGGCTGAACGTTTGATGGACACTTGGGTTAACACACAAAGCTTGCGTGTTAAGGAGTACCCAGTGGTGACAACTGAAAAGACAAACTGGTTGGATAAGGGAACGCAATTTTTGAAGCGTAAGTTTATCAAGAATGGCGAACGCAAGGTTCACTTCTAAACCGAATGAAGCACCGCAGACTTTTTCAAATCTGCGGTGTTTTGTGCGCTATGACTAACTTTTTAACCCATTGACGGGCAGTTTATGGTAAAGTAAATAGGAAGATTTATATTCTGAAAGGAATCATCAAAAATGACTTTGAATGATAAGAACTACGACTACCTAATCGTCGGTGCTGGACCTTTTGGTTCAATTTTTGCCTACGAGGCGGCCAAGCGTGGTAAGCGCTCATTGATTATTGAAAAGCGCCCACACATTGCTGGAAACATGTATACACACACGGAGCACGGAATTACGGTTCACGACTTCGGTGCACACATCTTCCACACTGATAACAAGGAAGTTTGGGATTACATCCGTCAATTCGCTGAGTTTAACGGATACCAAAACCAAGTTGTGGCAAACTACAAGGGTACGTTGTACAACTTGCCATTCAACATGAACACGTTCTACGAGATGTGGGGAACTAAGACTCCTGCAGAAGCTAAGGCTAAGATCGAAGAGCAAAAGAACGCTGCTTTGGCTGACTTGGGTGACCGTGAGCCACGTAACTTGGAAGAGCAAGCTATCTCATTGATCGGTACTGATATCTACGAGAAGTTGATCAAGGGTTACACTGAAAAGCAATGGGGACGTAAGGCAACTGAATTGCCAGCGTTCATCATCAAGCGTTTGCCAGTTCGTTTCATCTACGACAACAACTACTTTAACCACCGTTACCAAGGTATTCCAATTGGTGGATACACGCAAATCTTTGAGAAGATGTTGGACAACGATTTGATTGACGTTCGTTTGAACTCAGACTTCTTCGAGCACAAGGATGAGTACATTGCCGAATTCCCACGCATCTTGTACACGGGAATGATCGACCAATTCTTCGACTACAAGTTCGGTGAGTTGGAGTACCGTTCATTGCGCTTCGAGCACGAAGTTATCGAATCAGATAACTACCAAGGTAACTCAGTTATTAACTACACGGATGCTGAGACGCCATACACGCGTGTGATGGAGTGGAAGCACTTCGATGGATTGTCAGACGATGGTGTGACAATCATTACGAAGGAATACCCACAAACTTGGGATCGTTCAAAGGAAGCTTACTACCCAGTTAACGACGAGAAGAACACGAACTTGTACAAGGAATACGCTAAGGAAGCGCGCCAACACAAGGATCAATTCATCTTTGGTGGTCGTTTGGGACAATACCGTTACTTTGACATGGACCAAGTCTTCAACGCAGCATTGAACGAAGTGCGTAAGGAATTCAAGATTCCATCAAGCTTTAACTTTGCTCACGACGAAGAACACTAATTTTATTAAAAACAAACGGTCAGTATCCGAAACACTTTGGTTATTGACCGTTTTTGTTTGGTAGTGTTGTATAGAAGGGGGAGCAAAGAATAAAATGAAGGATTTTTTGAAATCACGCTGGTTAAGCGTATTAATATATGTCACGTTTTTGGTGGTTACATACGTTACCATTATGCCGTTGAAGACAGCAAACGCTATATATGGTCAAGGTGATTTGCTATTTCACTTAAATCGTATTACAGGGTTAGCCGAGGGACTTAAAGCTGGAACAATTCCGTATCGAATGTTTGATGTACTGTCTAATTTAGGTTCGGCAGTTAACTTCTTTTATCCATTCGTATTTATGCTAGGTTTTGCGGCCTTGTTCATAGTCGTTCCGAATCTGGTGACGGCCTTCTATATTGGTGAAGCCTTGATGCTGCTGGCAACATTGGTTGTGGCATACCGTGTCATGATGTCGTTTAGTTCAAATCAACGTGGCCGTAGTGTGCTGTTTGCGTTTTTGTATGCTTATGCTGGCTACAGAAATTACCTGGCATTTGATCAATTTGTATTAGGTGAGGCATTGGCATATATTTTTATTCCAATCGCTTTATTGGGCTTTTACAATGTGTTTCTTGGGGACGCTAAAAAGTGGGTACCACTAGCTGCCGGTTTGGCGCTTATCTCATACGCCCATATGCTAAGTACGTTACTTGTTTTAGTATTATTTGTATTCTTAGTGCTAATCATGTTAATCGGGCACAAAATTGAATTTAGTAAGGTACGCATTTTTGCTTTGCTTAAGGCGATACTGCTGACGTTGTTACTTGTTTCAGTGATTTACGTGCCATTTATCTACCAAATGCACCAAACCGAAATCATTACAACAATTCAACAGCCGGTTGCTTTCTTTGGTGGTCTCGGTGAGAATTTACAAAACTCATTGGATGCCAAAGCACAAAACATTGGTCCGCTGGGTGTTTTAGCGGTTATTATCGCTTTTGTGCAAGTCTTTAAGAAAAAGTGGCAACTTAATGTCGTATTTGGCATGCTTGGTGCAGGACTGTTTATCATGGGAACGACTATTTTCCCGTGGCGTTCACTTGATTTAAACGTGCAATATGTGATTCAATTCCCGTATCGTTTGTTCGGATTAGCGTCATTCTTTTTGGCAGTATACTTATCTGGTGCTTTGCTAGAAATGCTTAACACACCACGACAACGTCGTTGGACGATTGTGTTGTTTAGTGCATTTTCAGTTCTGATGACTTCAAGCAAGATTTATGACTTGATGTACGCACGCAAGGATCAAGCTGAATTGGTAATTAATGATCGGTTTAATGCGCCAGATGTTCAGCTAGAGACATCATTCAAAGCTAATTCAAACGATTTGAAGCTATTGAATCAATCGCGTCACGATTACATTGGTTCGGTGGATTATGGTCCAAAGGATGTTTGGAAGACATCGTATATTCACCACGTGATGGCACATGAAGTATGGGTTGATGGTAAGGTGCATAAGGCACAGGATACGTATTCATTGACCAATGCCACGTTCAACATTCGATTGAAAAAGGCAAACCAAGTCGATGTGCCAATCTTCCATTATGGTAATGAGATTGTGAAGGTAGATGGTAAGACTGTGCCAGCTAAATTAAGTCAACGCGGAACAACTTTGGTCTCAGTTGATAAAGGAGCACACGAAATTTCGGTTTCGTATGTCACACCTAAATGGCTTTACTTGCCATGGATTAGCGCACTATTTGGATGGTTAATCGTTGTGGTTTTGTATGCTGTGAACTTAATTAAAAAGCGTCGTTAGACTTTATACAGATAAGTGGCACCAGGTGCGCCGCTTATCTGTTTTTTTATGCTTTAAATCACTAAGGAAGGCTTGTTTCTTGCTGTTTGTAACGTGTATACTAGAATTTAGATTATTTTGGATGACTAGGAGAATCAAATGGCTGATATGCTTTCAATTATCGTGCCGGTTTTTAATGAAGAAGAATCAGTGCCGCTGTTTTATGATGCAGTGGAAAAAATTCACGGTGAGTCTTTAAAAAACTTTGCATTTGAATATTGGTTTGTTGATGATGGATCGACAGATGGCACCGTTGCATCTATTGAGAAACTTCAGCAACATGATGAAAATGTGCACTACATTTCATTTTCACGCAATTTTGGAAAAGAAGCCGGGCTTTACGCTGGACTAGAACATGCAACCGGAAATTACGTCGCGGTAATGGACGTCGATCTGCAAGATCCGCCAGCATTGTTGCCTGAAATGGTTGACGGTGTCGCAAGTGGTGAGTGGGATGTCGTCGGAACGCGCCGTGAAACACGTGAAGGTGAGCCGGTAATTCGTACGTTTTTCAGTGAGCTCTTTTACAAGTTGATCAACAAGATTTCAAGTAACCATATTGTTGACGGCGCTCGTGATTATCGTGTCATGTCACGCCAAGTTGTTAATGCCATTATGTCGCTACCCGAGTACAACCGCTTTTCAAAGGGAATCTTTACGTGGGTTGGCTTCCGTCAGAAGTACTTGGCATATAAGAACACCGAGCGAGTTGCCGGACAAACGTCTTGGTCATTCTGGAAGCTGGTTAAGTACTCAATTGAAGGGATTGTTGCCTTTTCACAATTCCCATTGATGCTGGTGTCGGTGCTCGGATTGATTTCGTTCATCTTAGCCTTGATTGGTGCTGCGTTTGTAATTGTTCGTGCGCTAGCTATCCCTGGCACGTCTGCGTTCGGTTGGCCATCTATGGTTGTGATTATGCTCGGAATGGGCGGTATTCAACTGTTAAGCCTAGGCATTGTTGGTCGCTACATTTCAAGTATTTACTTAGAAGTGAAGAAGCGTCCGCTTTATGTCGCACGAAAAGTTAAATAGAGAGGCAGCTGGTTAAGTGACTAAATATAGAAATTGGCTTGTTTACGCTATCTTGGTTGTAATGCCTGCGTTTGTTGTGATGAGTTATTTCCGATTTGGAATATTGGCGACTTCTGGAAACGACATGGTCTTTCACCTCTCTAGATTACAAAGTTTACTAACTGAGATGCAGTCTGGGACTGTTCCTGGATGGATTGACTGGGCTGGTCAAGGCAACATGGGATTTGCGGTGAATATGACGTATCCATGGATAACGTTACTATTAATTGCCATCCCACAAATGTTGTTTGGGTCAGTTACTGGATACGCTGTGGGCATGTACATCATTAATTTGGTGACGACAATCGGTATGTACAAATTAGTACGTACATTAAATAGCACACGTATCGCGGCTCTATTCAGTAGCATGATTTACCTGTATTCAACGTACCACTTAATCGAGTTGTATCAACGACAATCAGTGGGCGAGGTACTGGGTTATGCAATGTTACCTTTGGCTGCAATTGGAATTGTACAAATCTGGCAACACAAGAAAACGGGAATCATCTGGTTGGCCAGTGGAGTGGCGTTAACGATTAATTCACACTTACTTTCAACAGTAGTAGTTGTCGTTCTGGCCGCCATAGCGGAAGCAATCCATCAGGTATGGGTTAAATTTGATCTTAAAACGCTGATTTTGGAAGCTCTTGCGGCTGTTTTGTCATTCTTACTATCGATGCTACCGTTGTTGACGCTCGGAATGATTCACATGAAGAATCACATCATTCCATCTGACTATTGGGGTAGTATGTTTGAATTGGCGGTGCACCCACGAATAGCTTGGCAAACCATGGTTTCTGGCAGCTTGTGGCAGGCTAATCGAACGACCGATTGGAATCCCGGCTTGGTTGTCGTAATCTTTGTGGTTATTGCGTTTGTCTATTCAGTAGTTAACTTCAAAAAGATTAACAAAACGCAAATTATGTCATTTATCGGCATTGTTGTGTTTGGGTTCTTAAGTTCGACTTGGGCACCATGGGGATTGCTAACAAAGTTGGGACTAGGTGTGTTTCAATTTCCTGGTCGTCTCTTATTGCCTGCTGTGTTCTTTGCGGCAATCTTTGTTGGTAGTAGCCTAACGGTAACACCGGTCAAGAAAACGACGAATACTATTTTAGCTGGGCTATTTGTCATTGCACTTGGTCTAGTGTCGCTGCAAACGTATACAAGCGTCGGGGCGTATGTCAAGCAGGCAACTGCAAGTACAGCTATTTTCCAATATACGGATCGAAACTACGAGCATGAATTAATGAGTTTGGCGCCTTCCTTTGCCTACAGTGCCATTGTTAATTCGAAGGCAACTGTGGACGAGGGTCGCAATCGTATGTATCAGACGTTGAATGATGCGAAAGCGATGGGTTACCATGTCACACAAGTTTCGGGTGACGGAATTCGTGCACAGATTAGTGTTAATGAAAAAAAGCTGGTAACATTGCCAGTATTTAAATATGACGGTGTGAAGTACAACGTTATGTTGAATGGTGAGCGTATAGCACCAAAAACGAACGACGCTGGCTTTATGCAGTTAAAGTTAAAACAAGGACAAAATGATATTCAAATCAAAACACCGGTACCAGTTTGGTATACAGCGATGCTAGGATTTGAATTGTTGCTGTGGGCTGCAATTACCGTTTTTACGGTAGTCATTTTTATTCGCTCCTTGGGTATGAGTAATAAGAGTAAGGTGGAAAGAGAATATGACTGACAAATTGGTAATCGTAATTCCTGCATATAACGAAGAGGAAATGTTACCTGTCACGATTCCGGCTATGACCGGCATTTTAACAGACATGATTGGCAAGGGGAAAATCTCGGCTGAAAGTCGTGTCTTGTTTGTGAACGATGGGTCTCGTGATAAGACATGGGAAATTATTGAGAATACACATCGTGAGAACGAATTGGTTACGGGAATTAATTTTTCTCGCAATTTCGGTCACCAAAACGCTGTTCTAGCTGGGCTGGAAGCAGCCCAGGATGCTGATATGTTGGTATCAATTGATGCTGATTTGCAAGATGACATCAATGCCATTGAAAAAATGGTTGATGCTTATCACGACGGTTACGATGTTGTATACGGTGTTCGCAATAATCGGGATAGTGACACTGCATTTAAGCGTGGTACGGCAATGGCGTTTTACCGCTTGATGAAGGCTTTGGGCACACACACGATTCCTAATCACGCGGACTTCCGTTTGATGAGTCGTCGTGCTGTTAAGACACTCTTGTCATACCCTGAGCGTAACTTGTTCCTGCGTGGTATGGTGCCACAAGTAGGTTACCCATCAACGAATGTTTATTACACGCGCTTGGAACGTGAAGCGGGTGAGTCAAAGTATCCTTTGTCAAAGATGCTGAAATTTGCTTTGGATGGAATCACATCTTATTCGACGACACCGTTGAAGTTGATTTTTGGGCTGGGTGTATTGGGTGTGATTGTTGCTTTTGTGTTAATCGTGATGGCCTTGGTTCGACACTTTACGGGAAATACAGAAACGGGTTGGTCGTCATTGATGATTTCAATCTGGTTCGTTGGTAGTGCCCAATTGATTTCAGTTGCAATCTTAGGTGAATATATCGGTAAGATTTTCACGGAAGTAAAGCGTCGACCACGCTTCACAGTCCAGGATGATTTATATCACGAGTAACGGATTGAATGTTAAAAAAATACTAAGCTAAATTAGCTTTAACTACCACCGTGTTTAATGGTATTATTAAACACGGTGGTTTTTTAGACCCTTAACGAGTTTTAGTCCTCGTTACCAGAAAAAATATTAAACGAAAAATATAAAGAAGAGATTGCTTGAATTCACTGTAATTCAAATAGGAGGAACTTAACATGTCAGTTAGTGCTGTCGTCGTTACATATAATCGTTTGCCAATGTTGAAGGAAGTTATTGCCGCTTTGCAAGCTTCTGAAACACCTGTTGATCACATCATCATCGTTGATAACAAGTCAAACGAAGACACGAAGGAATACTTGACGAGCTTGGGTGACCAAATTGAATATGTCCGCTTGGAAGAAAATCTTGGTGGAGCCGGTGGATTCAACCGCGGTGTCCGTTACTTCATGGAAAACACGACTGACGATTACGTGTGGTTGATGGACGACGACACTGTGCCACATGCTGACACGTTGACTGAGTTGACGGCATACGCTGCTGAAAACCCTAAGTTTGGTTTCTTGTCATCAGACGTGCGCTGGACTGATGGTCACCGTGCTTTGATGAATCAACCGGCACCAATGAACCGTTTGCGTGTTATCCCTGAGGATGCCACGGAACCAGAACAATTGCGTAATGCAACGTTCGTGTCATTGTTGATGAGCCGTGAAGTAGTCGACAAGATTGGTTTGCCAATCACGGACTTTTTCATCTGGGGCGATGACATTGAGTACACAGAACGTGCTGGACGTGTTTACCCTGGTTACTTTATTCCAAAGGCTAAGGTAACACACAAGATGGCCACAAACGTCGGATCAAACATCTTGAACGACACAAAGGACCGTACGCCACGTTACTACTACTCATACCGTAACAAGGTTTACTATGGTCGCAAGCGTGATTTCGTGGGCCACATGAAGTCAAATGCACGTATCACGATGGAATGGATTAAGTTGGCTGTTACACCTGGTGTTGAAGACCGCTCAGCTAAGCTAAAGATTTTGGCAAAGGGTGTTAAGGATGGTCGTAAGTTCAACCCAGTAGTTGAACACGCAACGAACGCCAAGGAGGCCTAGTCTGCCAATGAAGCGTCGGTATTATTTTATGGATGTGCTGAACATCATCGCTACGATGGCCGTGATTTTTCTGCACACATCTGAATTTGCTTTTAATTATGAGCCAACACTTCGTTGGGGTGTTGCGGTTGTTATTCAAATCGCATTTATTTGGGCCGTACCGATTTTCTTTATGATTTCAGGCGCTAACTTGCTGAATTATCGAGAGCGATATGACACGAAGACGTTCTTTAAAAAGCGTTTAGGGAAGGTCTTGGTACCTTTCTTAGCTTGGTCTTTGATTTGGTATATCTTTAATCATTTCTATTTTTTGAATCATGATTGGGGTATCCGTAACTTCTTTGATTTGTTGATGCATGGTCAAATTCAAGCAGTGTTCTGGTTCTTTTACTTTATTATTCCGTTCTACTTCGCAGTGCCGTTTTTGTCATTGATTACGACGCGCGAGAATAAGAAGACGGTATTGTACGTAATCGCTTGGTTTGTTTTGGGTGTTGGTATCGTGGGTTACACGCATTCGTTGCGTGCAACGCCGCTTGATTACTTCTTCTCAAACATGCCGTTGATTATGTCGACAGGAATTGGCTTCTTCTTTGCCGGTTGGTATTTGCAACAGTTCCCACCAGCAAAGTCACAAAAGAAGTGGTATGCACTTGGTAGTATGCTAGCATTCTTGTTTATGCTAGGGTTGACCGTATATATGTCACACCAAGCCGGTAAGACGATTAACGCAGTCTACAGTATCTTCAGTATTGGGGGCTTCTTTTTGCCACTCGGTATCTGGGTATATGTTCGCGATGCGTTAGAAAATTGGGAACCATCACCAAAGATGGCAACCTGGTTAAAGCGCTTGTCGGGTGCATCACTCGGTGTTTATGTTATCCACGAGTTTATTATTTACATCGCGGAAAACACATACCACCTACAAGCGGGATCGTGGTGGCACATGATTGTGTTCCCATGGTTTGTCTGGGGATTGTCAATCGCAATTACGTTGGCATTGCAAAAGATTCCAGTGATTAACCGCTTGATGCCTTAAAATTTTCACATATTAACTGATAATTTTTAATACTCGGTGCGTATTCTGATACGTATCGAGTATTTTTTTAATTTTCAGGGAGTAGAACATGCGTAAAAAGATGTACAAGGTCGGCAAGCACTGGGTTGCTGCCGCAGTAGCGATTGCCGGGATTGGGTTAGCTGGTGGCGCATCCGTATCAGCTGATCAAGCTGTTTCAACGGAAACGACACTTGTTAACAAGCCGACAACAGACCCGGTAACACCGGAGGTGCCAAGCCAACCAGTTGAAGAGGAAAAGGATGTCGCCCCAACGACACCAAATGATGAAGCGGAAACGCCAACGTCAGTGCCAACGCAACCAGTTGTGCCAACGGCGCCGGATGAACCAGAAAACCCAACAACACCAGAGAATCCAACAGTGCCTTCAACGCCAGAAATTGCTGATGGTGTGAACAAGGAAGACGGTTTGTACTATCAAGACGGCGAGGTATTGACGGGAATCGCCAAAGCAGATGGCAAGATGTATGAGGCTGGTAAGTTGCTGTCAGGGGTTTCTTCAGTCGATAAGAAGATGTACAAGAATGGTGTCTTGTTCAACGGTACGCTGGACGGATTACTCTACGTTGACGGTGTGAAGTTTAGTGGCACAAAGAATGGCATCTTGTACGTGAACGGTGTGAAGTTCAATGGTACGAAGGATGGCGTTTTGTACGAAAACGGTGCCAAGTATAATGGCACAAAGAACGGCGTCTTGTACGTGAACGGTGTGAAGTTTAGTGGCACAAAGGATGGTGTCTTGTACGTGAATGGTGCTAAGTTTAACGGTACGAAGAACGGCAAGGTGTACAAGAACGGTGTTTTGCTAACAGGGAAGCACTCTGATGGTAAGTTCTACCAAAACGGGGTGGTCTTGACGGGCTATAACGGCAACACATACTACGTGAATGGTGTTGCAGCCAACGGTTACATGGCTGACAACACGAAGACAAAGTACTTGTTCAAGGATGGTGTAAAGCAAGCTGGTCGTCAAAAGATTGATGGTACGTACTACTTCTTTGACTTCAACACAAAGCAAATGGTGAAGCACAATTACGTGCAAGCCCAAGATGGTAACTGGTACATGTTCGGTGAAGACGGTAAGATTGTTTCAGATGTTTATCACTGGGCCGGTACGTACTACTACTTCGACCACAACACGTTTAAGAAGCACACAAACTCATATGATTTGGCTCGCTGGGGTGACTGGTACATGTTTGGTGCCGACGGTCGCATCTTGACTGACGTGGTGAAGTGGGCTGGATCATACTACTACTTCGACCACAACACCTATACAAAGCACACAAACTCATATGACTTGGCGCGTTGGGGCGACTGGTATATGTTTGATGGCTCAGGACGTGTGATTTCAGGATACAAGTACTGGTACGGTCAGTTGTACTACTTCCACGGTGGCACGTTCACCAAGGCAGTTAACCAACACGTTTATGAAAATGGTAACCGTTACTGGGCAAATGGTTCAGGACACGTGACAGTCGACTGGACAATAGATAACGCCATCAACATTGGTTCAACGTTGGTTGGTCACTCGCCATATGTTTGGGGTGGCGGGCGTAACGACTGGTCAATTGCGCGTCGCGAGTTCGATTGCTCATCATTCGTGCACTGGTCATATGCCAACGCAGGGTTAACGTTGGAGCCGGTTGGTTACACAACGACTTACTCACAAGTAAACCGTGGCCGTGGCGTTAACTGGGGTAACTTGCGTCGTGGTGACTTGATTTTCTTCGGTAGTTTGGGTCACGTGGGTCTATACCTTGGTGGCGGCTACTTCTTGCATGATTCGCCAAACTCACCAACTGGTGGGATTGGCGTGTCACACTTGAATGATATCGTTAACCAACATGATGCACGTTATTCATGGGCGTCAATCGCTGACACATGGGCAACACGCCGTGTGCAAGGCTAGGCGGGTATTGGAATAGCATACTCAAAACACTTCTTCCGTGCTAAACTGGAAGAAGTGTTTTTAATTATGTAAATTAGGTGAATAACATGCAAATTGTTAAAAATTATTTGTACAACGTAGGGTATCAGTTGTTGACGGTGATTGCGCCGTTGCTTACGATGACCTACCTAGCGCACGTTTTGGGTACGCAAGGTGTTGGTATCCAAGCCTGGACAAATTCCGTTGTGACGTACTTCTTGTTGCTAGCAACGCTGGGAATTACCCTGTACGGTCAACGTGAAATTGCGTATGTTCGTGATGATGTCGCTGAACGAGACAAGCGTTTCTGGGAAATCCAAATCCTACATATCATTGTCGGAGTCATTGCATTAATCATTTATTTCGTGTTCATCTTTGGCATGTCACAAGTGATGACCAACGAATTCCATAAGTATTATCCACAATTGATTCTACAAGGATGGGTGATTGTCTCAGGTATCTTGGACATTTCATGGTACTTCATGGGACTTGAAGACTTTAAGAAGACGGTTGTCCGTAATTCTTTGGTTAAAATTGCCATGGTGATTTTGATTTTCGTTTTGGTTAAGTCAAGCCACGACGTTAACAAGTACATCTTGCTGTTGGCATTAACGCAAGTGATTGGAAACATCACAATGTGGTTCTACTTGCCTGGTAAGGTAAAGATGCCAAAGTGGTCTGACATGCAAATCATGCGCCACTTGGGACCAACGGTGGCCATGTTCATTCCAACGATTGCCACACAAATTTATTTGCAACTGAACAAGACGATGTTGCCAATGTTGGCTCACGGTTCAGCTGACTTGTCAGGTTTCTATGACAATGCTGATAAGATTGTTAAGGTGTCATTGGCTTTGGTTACGGCGATGGGGACGGTGATGTTGCCGCGTGTCGCGAACCAATTTGCGAATGGTGATCATAAGGGTGTTAACAAGGCAATCTACAGTTCAATGGACTTTGTGACGGCTTTGGCGGTGCCCTTGATGTTCGGTATGGCCGCTGTGTCACAAAAGTTGATTTTGTGGTTCTTGGGTCAACCGTTTGCGCCAACTGGTGTGACGATTGCATTCTTGTCACCAATCATCTTGTTCATTGCATGGAGCAATGTGATTGGCACACAATATTTGATGCCGGTTAACCGCGTACGTGATTACACGGTGTCTGTAACATTGGGTGCGGTTGTTAATATTGTGCTGAACTTCGGGTTCATTCCGTTGTGGGGCTTGTATGGTGCAGCCTATGCGACGGCTTTGTCAGAGTTAATCGTAACGGTTTACCAAATTTGGGTTGTACGTAAAGATTTGGACATGCACCAATTATTTGGTGGTGTCTGGAAGTATTTCATTGCCGGTGCAGCCATGTTCATCGTCGTATGGCCGATTCAATTGGCGATGCCAGCAACGGCCTTGTGGTCAATGATTGAAATTGCCATCGGTGGTATTATCTATGCAGTCTTAATCGTGGTGTTGAAGACGAACTTCGCTGGTATCATTATTGATTTCGTGAAGGGGAAGCTTCACCGCGCGTAACAGCAACGTCATATAAATAGATTATGTTTCAGGCATGTTAGCGTTTTGCTAACATGCCTTTTCAGTTCATTTTCGTTTTGTAAGCAACTAAGAATATTCACATATTGATAGAAAATTGGTTAAAACCGCCCCGTATTCTGATACATATCGAATTTTTAGGGAGGTATTTTCTAGTCATGGGAGATACACGCAAACAGCTACTGATGGCTGTTTTGGTATTGAGTGCTGGTGGGGTACTTGCGGGTACGAGTCAACCAGTATTTGCTGACACGATTGTGCCGGCGACTGAAACAGTGGCGACGACGCAGGCGATTGAAGGGATTACGGCTGTTGCATCAACTTCGGGTCAAGCAACTGTTGCAAACAAGTCGGGTGAAAAGACAGCTTTTGCTGGTCGTAATTTATGGGCGTTGGGTGATTCACTATCTGTCGGCTATGATGGTATGTCAACCGTGCCATCATGGTCAGTGAATCTTGCCAATAATATGACATTTGACCAGCTGTACAACAACCACGCGCATTCTGGCTCACAGATTGCTGGTTCAACAAGTTCAGCAGAGCCGGTACACTTTACGAAGACAGTTTCACAAGTTATCAACGATGCAAATTTTAAAGCTGAAAAGCAACCAATTGTGATGATTGAATTGGGCGTTAATGATTTGAACTATAGCTCAAATAATTTGCGCTATGTGCAGGAGCGACTGTCAAAGAACATTCGAACGTTACGAACTGCAAACAAGGATGTTGTTATCTATGGTATTTTGCCGTTTGCAAATTATCTAGGTGGTGACTTTAACACCATTCATAGTGGTGGCTACAGCTTCAATCAACTAACTGATGCTTTGGCGGAAGTCTATACAAGTTTCAACATTCCGGTCTTGGATTGGGTTGATTATGATATTGATCGTTCACCGGATGCACTTGGTGATAAGACGGTTCATCCGACTGCCAGTACGTAAGCCCGCATGTCTGAAATTGTCGCTGAGTTTTTGGATAAGAATGCCAATGCCTTAGTTGCTGGCGCTCAAACGGATAAGAATAAATATTTTTATTCTAATGGTTGGCAATACAATGATAATGACCAAGCGCAATATGGTTTGGGTAAGGGAACTAATGGTGTAACGCAATTAGCAGCCGGTCCACAAAAAATTGCTGGCGTCACATACTGGTTCGACCCTAAAACAGGTGTATTGGCTAATCGCGCTGGTGAAGTGACGCATAACGGTAAGAGTTATTACACAGGTGCGGATGGTAAGTTGATTCAAGGCCTAGTGATGGTTAATGACAAGATTAACTACTATGGTAACAATGGTACGTACCACAAGCGCCAAAATGACCAAACTGGTTACTTGCAACCATTGAATGGTGGTTGGTACTGGTTCGAAAAGGGCCAATTGTACACTGGATTCCGTAGTTACATGGGGGCTTACTACTTCTTCATCAACGGTGTTCGTCAAGAGAACAAGTGGGTCTCAGAATGGGGTAACAAGTACTACGTTGGTGCTGATGGTCGATCAGTGCAAGGTTCAGCAGTCTTTATTGATGACGTGCCATACGACTTTGGTACAAACGGCACTTTCCACCTGCGAGGTGCAGCATCTGGGTACCTAAACGGACCAAGTGGTTGGATGTGGTATGAAAACGGTAGGCCGTACACAGGTTTCCGTGATTATATGGGTGCGTTCTACTACTTTAAGAAGGGCGTTCGCCAAGAAAATAAGTGGGTCTCAGAATGGGGCAACACATACTACGTTGGTGGCGATGGAAGGTCAGTTCAAGGAAATGCCTACATGATTAATGGCGTTGCCTATGACTTTGGTAATAACGGGACATTCTATAAGCGTAGTCGTACATCTGGTTACGTGTATGATGGATCAAAGAAGAATGGTGGCTACCGGTGGTATGAAGATGGTAAGTTATTTACCGGTTTCCGTTACTACATGGGCACATACTACTGGTTCATTGACGGGGTTCGTCAAAACCAAGGTTGGCGAGAAGCCTGGGGATACAAGTACTGGACTGACAAGGACGGTCGCGCAGTGCAAGGTTGGCAAACAATCGACGGCAAGCGTTACTTTTTTGGAGACAACGGTACTTACTTCCTACGATAATTTAAGGGTTTTAGTAAAGAACAGCATACGTGCTGTTCTTTATTTTTTACTTTCGTGTGAATAGGTGATTAGCAATTGTTACGAAATGGTAATGAAAAATACGTACAATTTATCAATGGGTTGACGTTAATCCGTTGCTTGTTATTCTTTGTATAAGAACATTATTTAAAAGGGGAGTCTGTTAGGTTATGGGTAAAGTTGGGAAAAACTTGTTACTTGCTGGGTTGGCGTTAAGTACAAGTTTATTGGTGAATGGATCGTTGCAGATGGCATCTGCGGATGAGGGTACAACGCCACGTGAAAGTTTGACAACGACACAAGCGATTGAAGGAGTATTGCCAACTCAACCAGATGCTGATCAAAAAGTTCCGGTTGATGATACGTCACATACCAAGCGAGCATTTGATGGGCGAAACCTGTGGGCATTGGGTGATTCTTTGTCAGTCGGTTACACTGGTAGCAATACGGTCGACTCTTGGTCATCAGAAGAAAATTTGAAGCCGGTAATGGATTATGGAAGTTCTAAGCGTGGACATTCACACTCAGGTTCTCAAATTTCTGGACCAAGTTCTTCAACAAATCCAATCAATTTTACGAAAACAGTTGCAGATGTTATTGCTGATCCGGATTTTAAGGCTGAGCAACAACCAATTGTCATTATTGAACTAGGTGTTAACGATCTAAATTACAGCGGAAATAATTTAGGTTACGTGCAACAACGTTTGGTACAAAATATCCGCACGTTACGAGCAGCAAATCCTAACATTGTGATTTATGGTATTTTGCCATTTGCAGATTACCTGGGCGGTGACTTCAATACTGTTCATGGTGGTGGATACAGTTACAACCAACTAACTGACGCATTGACCGATGTGTACAAAGGCTTTAACATTCCGGTTTTGGACTGGTCAAAGTATGATATTGACCGTTCGCGTGATGCACTAGGAGATAAGGTTGTTCACCCAACAGCCGAAACTTATCAAAAGATGTCAGCAGTTGTCGCTGAGTTTTTGCAAGCTAATGCCGGCCTTTTGAAGGATAACACTGAAACTGATACAACGAGTAATTATCAATCAGTTGGGTGGCAATCTTTGGATAACGGTGATGTCCAATATAGTATGAAAGATGACAAAGGCAACGTTACGCTAGCTAGCGGCAAAACCAAGATTAACGGTGTATACTATTGGTTCGACCCTAAGACTAATGTGCTAGCTAAGAAAGCTGGCGAAGTTGCCGAAAATGGCAAGACTTACTACACTGGTGCAGATGGTAAGTTGATCCAGGGTTATGTTGTTGTTAATGGACAAGTTAACTACTACGGTGATAACAATACGTACTATAAGCGATACAATTCTGACGAATCTGGTTACATTCAAATGGGGGATGGTAGCTATCGCTGGATTGAGAATGGACAGCTTTATACCGGCTTCCGTAGCTACTATGGTGCTTATTACTACTTTGTAGATGGTGTTCGTCAAGAAAATCAATGGGTATCACAATGGGGCAAGAAGTATTATGTCGGTGCCGATGGGCGTTCAGTGCAAGGAAAGGCTTACAAAATCAATGGCGTGGCCTATGACTTTGGAACGGATAGCACTTTCTACCTTCGTGGCGGTGAATCAGGTTATCTAAACACGTCAGATGGTTGGCGCTGGCTTGAAAATGGCCAACTATACACCGGTTTCCGTAGCTATTATGGTGCTTATTACTACTTCATCAATGGTGTTCGTCAAGAAAATCGTTGGGTGAAGGAATGGGGCAACACGTACTACGTTGGTGCTGACGGTCGTTCAGTTCAAGGTGATGCCTACATCATTGATGGTGTAGCTTACAACTTCGGCACGAATGGTACGTTTAACCTTCGTGGTACAGCTAGCGGTTATTTGTACGATGGATCACAGTCTAACGGTGGGTACCGTTGGTACGAAGATGGTAACCTTTACACCGGTTTCCGTTACTATACTGGCACGTACTACTGGTTCGTTGACGGTGTTCGTCAAAATGCTGGTTGGCGTGAAGCATGGGGTAACAAGTACTACACGGATGCTAATGGACGTGCTGTCCAAGGATGGCAAACAATTAATGGACAAAGTTACTACTTTGGAAATGACGGCACTTATTTCTTGCGTAATGCTGACGGATCGAAGTTTACCGGTGATGTAAGTGATTATAACGGTAGCGCAAGCAGTGCCAAGAGTGGTTACTTGTATGACGGTTCTCAGTTCAACGGTGGTTACCGCTGGTATGAGAACGGTCAATTGTACACCGGCTTCCGCTTCTACATGGGCACGTACTACTGGTTCGTAGATGGTGTTCGACAAAATGAAGGTTGGCGTACTGCTTGGGGTTATAAGTACTGGACTGACAAGGATGGACGTGCAGTTCAAGGATGGCAAACAATTGATGGCCAACGTTATTTCTTTGGAAATGACGGCACATACTACCTACGTTAATAGATGAATTGATCGGCTCCGGCCGGTCTTTTTTGTTTTTTTGTAATAACATTGCAAAACCATCAACAAGACACCGTTAACTGAAAAGAATAATATGTATTTATATTTTATTTTTTAAATGAAGAAAGATGGAATTTTTCGCAACCGTTGATGCGCAGATGACTCGACGGTGTAGTTGTTAAATTTCAAAATTGGAGACTTTATAGTGAGAAAACAAGTAGTTCGTATACTTAAAAGCAGAGCGTTTATTATGCTACTTGTCGCTTTTTTGTTAGCAGTGGCGTTGACTTATGCATTGCAAGTGGCGGCAGTTTGGCAAGTGTGGGGTGCTCCGCACACTGTTTCTGACTACAAAGAAGCAAAAGAGATGGCGTGGTCAATGTTCTTTGAATCTAGGGTGCTGTGGTTTTCAGTGCTGTGGCTTATTGCGTTTTTTGCCATGTTAGTTGGGATTATCAATCGCTTTGTTGTATCGCTAGCGATCTTTTTAACCAGTGGTGTCGCTTTCGTTGTGGCTGAGTATGAAAAAATAAGTTTACGAAATGAAGGAATTGTTCCGGCTGATATTTCAGAGATTGGCTCAAGTGCAAAATTAGCCAAGATGATTGATCCTCAGATTTTAAAAGTGACACTGATTAGTTTGGGTGCCGTCATCATTGTGATGTTTGTGCTGCTAATTGTCGCCAGATTGATTAATAAAGGGCGCTTGTCGGCTATGCCCAAAGCTGTTCAAAATTTTTTTCAATTTGTAGGTGGTCAGTTCTTTAAACGAGAACAAACACGAATTGCTGTGTCGCTTGTTTCGATGGCTGTTGTGGTCACGCCTTTCTTTATCCCAGCCGAATCGTATGAAGAATTTTATGGTGTTTTTGATCGTTCAAGACAATCATGGTCGTCATCGGCAGATGCGGCGTACAATGGTCCGATTATGACGTTCACGTCTAATTTAAAGGCGATTATTATGACGGAACCAGCCGATTATTCCAAAAAGACGATGATAGAATTGGCCGACAAGTACGAAAAAGAAGCGGCTGCGATTAACGAAAGTCGTGGTAATGCGAATTTTGATGGTCAAACCGTTATTTACGTTTTGTCGGAATCGTTGACGAACCCTAAAAATGTGCCGGGCCTCAAAATCAATCAAGATCCGCTAACGAATATTGAAGACATTTCAGCTGAATCGCCAGCGTCTGGGAAAATGTTATCATCAGGATATGGTGCTGGAACAGCGAATGTTGAGTACATGACGTTAACCGGTACGCCACTGTCTGCGTTTAGCCCGGCAGTGGATACACCTTACGTTCAATTGACCGGACACGTTAACGAAATGCCAAGCATTCTATCGTACTTTGATAAGAGTGCGACAGTACACCCGTATAACGGTAGCTTGTATAACCGCCGGGGGGCATACCATCAGATGGGCATGCAAAAGTTTTTGACGACGGATAAGGAAACTGATGGGCAACTTAATCACCTAGGCACTTGGTTCCAAGGGGGTAATGTTAAGGACTCAGAAGCTTACCAAGATACGCTAGATTTGATTAGCAAGAGTAAGGATGAGAGTCAGTTTTTGCAATTGCTAACAATGCAGAATCACTTGCCATACTACGACGGGACGTATACCGGAGAGAATGCACCAATTAAGGTAACGAAGGCTTTGCCTGGAGAAAATACCAATGAGCAAGTCACAACGTACTTAAATGGTTTGTACAACACCGATCTTGCAACACGTTCGTTTATTAATGCGTTAAATGAATTGGACCGGCCTGTTACTGTAGTTTGGTATGGCGATCACTGGCCAGGCATTTTTACATTCGTGAGAGCTTCTGAGAAGAAAAATGAAATCAAGGCGCATAAGACACAATACTTTATCTGGCAGAATGATGCTGCGAAGGCAGCAAACGGATCGCAATCGGTTGATAAGTCGGTTGTGTCGCCAAATGAATTTAATTCGATGATGTTGCAAGTGAATAATATGAATGTCACGCCATTCTTTGCATTGCAAACGGAAGTAGCGAATAAGTTGCCAACGGCAATTACTTACCGACATGATGCGGAAGGTAATCCGCTGTTTGTGGTTGATGGTAAAGAAAAGCCGTTGAATAAGTTGACAACACATCAACAAAAGCTATGGCATGACTTAGAACTGATAAATTATGACAGCTCAATTGGTGATAATTATCTAAGTAAAACGTCGTTCTTTAAAAACAATAAATAGACACCAAAGGACCCAGGAACCTAGTTTCCGGGTCCTTTGTTACATACGTGAAATTTATGACACAAAACTGCGAAATAACGTCTAACGGACTGTTATTTTAGGCCGGTACAATTTTATGTAATTAGGATTTAATTTGTAATTTAAAAATAGAGACCGAAAAACGGGAGAGATGAACGTGGTTAGTAAACGAGTAAAGTTATCATTAATGGCTGTGGCAGCAACCGCAGGCGTGGTTGCATTGAATAGCAACATGCTTGAGACGAAGGCGTCTGCCGATACACTTGAGTCAATTCAATCACAACAAAAGACAGGTTACTTGAACGACGGTACAGGCTGGTACTGGTTCCAAGGTGGTCAAAAGTATACGGGATTCCGTAACTACATGGGGGCATACTACTACTTTGTAAATGGTGTGCGTCAAGAAAACAGCTGGGAAACAGAGTGGGGACTGACATATTACGTTGGTAACGATGGTCGCTCAGTACAGGGTCACTACTCAATTGGCGGTGTTGCATATAACTTCGGTGACAACGGCACGTTCTACATGCGTGGTCGCTCAAACGGCTATGTATTTGATCAAGCGGCCGGCCAATGGTTGTGGATGGAAAATGGTTCACGTTTCACAGGATTCCGCTTCTACATGGGTGCATACTACTGGTTCCAAAATGGTGTGCGTCAAGATAACCAATGGGAATATGCTTGGGGTAACACATACTGGGTTGGTGGCGACGGTCGTGCTGCCCAAGGTTTGGTAAACATTGGTGGTAAGCAATACTACTTCGGTAATGACGGTACGTTTAACATGCGTAAGAACACGCAATTCTCATTGAATGGGGCAACATATTCAGCTGATGGCAATGGTGTTGTAACGCGTACGGGTTCTGCTTCAGTGCAAGACCAAATGAACAACTTTGCTCAATCATGGTATGGTTGGGATCACAATCAACAATACTACTTGAACTTGTTGATTAGTTACGAATCAGGTTGGAACCAATACGCACAAAACGGTCAATACTTCGGCTTCTTCCAAACAACGGGTATTACTGATACATCTGTTGAAGGACAAGCACGTGTTGGCTTAGCTTACATCGCTAACCGTTACGGTAACCCCCAAAATGCATGGGGTCACATCCGCTCACATGGTTGGTACTAATCTGAACTGTCGATAATAGTAATATTCTGAAATTAAACTGGAAGTTATGCGATAACTGCCAGTTTTTTTTGTTATCATTAGAAACAGATATTAGAGTGCAGAAATGAGTTTCACATGCAATTATTAAAAGTTTATTTACAAGAAACAGGAATGCGGTTACCGACTGAACTGGTGCCGCTTTTCTTCTTAACCTACATTGCCCATATTTTACGACAACATGCTTTTGGTATTCAGGTTTGGACGTATGCGCTGGTGATGCTAACAATTGGCATCTTTTCAACCGCTATTCGTCTTTATGCGCAGACTGAATTGAATAAGATGCCGCCCGATAAAAAAGGGAATCCGCATTTCTTTTGGGGTGTTTGGTCAATTCAGGTCATAACTTTCGCAGTCCTAGCATTATTGACCAATGGATTCGTGCAACTGTTTGATTTACCGTACGAAGGGGCAATCAGATTGCAATTGTTGTTCTATGTTGGGGCGATGTTAGATATTTCATGGTTGTTCAATGGGATTAATAAGACGCGGAATGTTGTGCGTCGTGATGCAATTATCCAAATGGCTCGTTTTGTGCCGTTGATCATATTCGTTAAAAGTCCGGATGACTTGGCAGCGTTCATTTTATTGTTGGCAATTACGACGATTATTGGAAATGTGGTGATGTGGTTTAAGTTGCCACAGACCCTAGTACGTGTCGATGTGGCGCGCATTCCAATTCGGCGGCATATGCGCTTGATGACGACGTTCTTCTTGGCGGCTATTTTGCCCCAATTGGCGTTGTACTTGAATAAAGTGTTGTTGTTTTGGCATGATGGCGTTGACGAGGTTGCATCTTATTATAGTGCTGAGTTGATGGTGAAAGTCGGGATTGCATTGGTACTTGGCATCGGAATTGCAATGATGGGCCGAGTGGTTGAACAACGACGTCAAGGAGATGCATCAGGCGTGCAGCAATCGTTCTATGATGCTGTGGAGAATAGTACGGCGTTGGCGATTATTATTGCGGTCGGTGTAGCAATTGTTGGGTCACAAACTGTGTATTGGTTCTTAGGAATTGACTACGAACAAGTGGGGGCAATTTTGCATGTGCTTGCGTTCGTAATTGTGGTCGCTTCATGGCGTTACAGCTTAGCGTTGCAACAATTGGCAGCTGAACGTGGTTTCCGCAATTTATCGATGCCAGTTCAAATTGCGACTGGTCTCAATGTGGTGTTGAGTTTAGCTTTGATTCCGTGGTTAGGTGTGATGGCCGCTGCGTGGATTGCGCTCGTGAGTGAAATTGTGGCGTTGGTTTTGCAATTGCTCTCATTACGCCACGTTATTCGTTTATGGCGTTTGGTAGCAGTCGTTTGGCGTTACATTGTAGCTGGCGTTGTAACAGCGGTTGTGTTGATTGCGATGGTGCGTGCTGGTGTACCTGCTTATCCAAAGTATTCAGCATTAGAAGCGGCGGTTGGATTAGTTGTATATGCATTGGTGGTTGTTTCGTTCGATACACCGGTTGCGAAGGCGACTAACCAAGTCTTGCTATTCTCTGGTAAAAGAATGTTTGAATCAACGATTGAGTTTATTCGCATTGTGCTAAGAATTAAAAAATAGAAACGTAAGCGTCGCAAGGGATTGCGACGCTTTTTAGCACTCTGAAATTTAGAGTGCTAAAAATGTTGACAAGGGTGTATGAGACGTGTATTATAATAATCGTTAGCACGAAGTACTTGAGAGTGCTAAGAGAGGTGAAGCGTATGTTAACAGAACGGCAGCGGTTAATTTTAGCCGCAATAATTCAAGATTACGCAAAAACCGGTAAAGCTGTTGGATCAAAAACGTTGCTTGAAGAATTAGGGTTGGCAGTAAGTTCAGCCACGGTTCGTAATGAGATGGCCTCATTGGAAGAGCAAGGTTTGTTGCAAAAGGAACATACATCGTCGGGGCGGGTACCTTCACAACGTGGTTATCGTTACTATGTAGATAAGATTATGCGTAGTGAACATATGACCCAGGTTGCTCAACAATCCCTTGAACGTGTTTTCAATCGTAATTTTCAGCAAATTGACGATTTGATGCAGACGATGGTGACTGAATTAGCAAATATAACAGGTTACACGGTGGTTGCATTGAAGCCGGAATCAGTTGACACGCGATTGTCTGGGTTCCGGCTGGTACCGGTCGACGGTCAACAAGTGATGGCGATAATCGTCACAAATGACGGGCAGGTTACGAGTCAGAGTTTTAGACTACCCGAGGGAATGGATGTACGTGGTCTGGATGATATGGTGCGCTACATTAATCAAACGTTGGTTAACCAACCGATTGTGGATGTTTTGCGAACATTGTCAGGAGATTTACCATTAAAGATGGAGCGAACAATTCGTACACCAGTTGCATTCTTGCAATTGTTCGGTGATGTTTTGGCTCGCTCGATTCGCGATAAAGTGTTTGTCGGTGGTCGACTAAATGTGTTGGACTACACGGATGACACGGGGCTGCAAGAAATCAAGCAATTATTGCAATTGCTTGATGCACCAAGTGCAATGCGCCAGGTAATGGGGAACGCAAACGATGGGGTGTTAATTCAAATTGGGGATGAAAACGGGAATAGCTTGTTGTCACCATACAGTTTGATTTCATCCACATACCGCGTGCCACAGCATGGTGTCGGCGCGCTGGCGGTGCTTGGACCGACGGCAATGCGTTACGCGGATGTTGTTAATTTGGTAGATGCCTACCGCAGTACATTATCAACACAGTTATTAGAATATTATCGTTAGAAAAGAGGTGTTAGCATGGCAGAGGATAAGCAAACTCCTGAAGAAGAAGTTGTAGAAGAAACGGTTGAGACACCGGATGTTGACACCGACGCAACGGCGGATGTAGATCCAATCGTTGCGCTAGAAACGAAGATTGCAGAAGCGGAAGAAAAAATCGCTGAAGCAGAAGACAAGTACTTGCGTGCTCACGCAGAAATGCAAAACATGCAAACACGTTATGCAAAGGAACAAGCGACGGCAGTGAAGTATGCTAGTCAAAACTTGGCAAAGTCAGTTTTGCCAGCGCTTGATAATTTGGAACGTGCTTTGCAAGTTGAAGCAGATGATGCAGCGGCACAACAAATCAAGACGGGAGTCGAGATGGTGTACAAGACGCTTGTAGCTGCTTTGGAAGATAACGACATCAAGGCTGTTGGAGCCGAAGGTGAACCGTTTGACCCTAACTTCCACCAAGCAATTCAATCTGTACCGGCTGATGATGATCACCCGGCAGATACAATTGCTCAGGTTCTTCAAAAGGGTTATGTGTTGGCGGACCGTGTTATTCGTCCAGCAATGGTAGCTGTTTATAACTAAACAACTATTCATTTATTTATTAAAACAAAAAACTGATCAATAAGAGGTAAAGTAATTATGTCAAAGATCATTGGAATTGATTTGGGAACTACAAACTCAGCTGTTGCCGTTTTGGAAGGTGGACAACCAAAGGTTATCACTAACCCTAACGGTGGTCGCACGACACCATCAGCTGTTTCATTTAAGAACGGCGAAGTGCAAGTTGGTGACACGGCAAAGCGCCAAGCCATCACAAACCCAGACACGATTTTGTCAATCAAGTCACACATGGGTGATGCCAACTACAAGGTAACTGTAGACGGTAAGGACTACACACCACAAGAAATCTCAGCAATGATCTTGCAATACATCAAGAAGTACGCTGAAGACTACCTAGGTGAGACGGTTGATAAGGCCGTTATCACGGTTCCTGCATACTTTAACGATGCCCAACGTCAAGCTACGAAGGACGCCGGAAAGATTGCTGGATTGGAAGTTGAGCGTATCATCAACGAGCCAACGGCTGCTGCTTTGGCATACGGTTTGGACAAGTTGGAGAACGATGAAAAGGTTCTTGTTTACGACTTGGGTGGTGGAACGTTTGACGTTTCTATCCTTGAGTTGGGTGACGGTGTCTTCGAAGTTTTGTCAACGAATGGTGACACGCACCTTGGTGGTGACGACTTCGATGAAAAGGTTATCGACTGGTTGGCCGAGAACTTTAAGAACGAGCACGGTGTTGATTTGAAGGCTGACAAGTTGGCCTTGCAACGTTTGAAGGATGCTGCAGAGACGGCAAAGAAGACGTTGTCATCAGCTAACGAAGCACAAATCGACTTGCCATTTATCACGGCAACGAACGAAGGTCCTTTGCACATTCAAACAACTTTGACGCGTGCCCAATTCAACCAATTAACGGCTGATTTGGTAAAGCGTGCTGAAGAGCCAGTTCGCAGCGCTTTGAAGGATGCTGGTTTGACGATGAACGACATCGACAAGGTTATCTTGAATGGTGGTTCAACGCGTATCCCTGCTGTGCAAGAGTCTGTTAAGGCCTTGACTGGTAAGGAGCCAGATCACTCAATCAACCCTGACGAAGCCGTTGCTTTGGGTGCTGCCGTACAAGGTGGTGTTATCACTGGTGACGTTAAGGACGTTGTTTTGCTTGACGTTACGCCATTGTCATTGGGTATCGAAACGATGGGTGGTGTGTTCACGAAGTTGATCGACCGCAACACGACGATTCCTACGTCAAAGTCACAAGTATTCTCAACGGCTGCTGATAACCAACCAGCTGTTGATATCCACGTTTTGCAAGGTGAGCGTTCAATGGCTGCCGACAACAAGACGTTGGGTCGCTTCCAATTGACTGACATTCCTGCTGCACCACGTGGTGTTCCACAAATCGAAGTTAAGTTTGACATCGACCGTAACGGTATCGTTTCTGTATCTGCTAAGGATTTGGGAACGAACAAGGAGCAAAAGATTACCATCCAAAGCTCAGGTTCATTGTCAGAAGAAGAAATTGAGCGTATGATGAATGACGCCAAGGCTAACGAAGAGGCCGACAAGAAGCGCAAGGAAGAAGTTGACTTGCGTAACGACGTTGACCAATTGATCTTCCAATCAGAAAAGACTTTGGAAGAAGTTGGCGACAAGTTGCCTGATACTGACAAGAAGCCAGTTGAAGACGCGGTTGCTGAGTTGAAGGCTGCTAAGGAAGCTGACAACTTGGATGACATGAAGACGAAGAAGGAAGCTTTGGAGAAGGTTGCCCAAGAATTGGCAGTTAAGTTGTATCAACAAGCTGCTCCTGAGCAAGGTGCACAAGCTGCTGACGGTGCTTCATCAAACGATGACAACACGGTTGACGGTGACTTCGAAGACGTTTCTGACGACAAGAAGTAATTTAGTAACTAAAAACACACTCTTAACTACCCCTATGGTTACTGAGTGACACGAAGCGAGGCCGCAATGCCTCGCTTTGTGATACATATTGAGAAAATTGGGAGGATTGGCCTCATGAACAACACAGAGTTCTACGAGCGTTTGGGCGTTGATAAGAGCGCTTCACAAGATGAGATTAAGAAGGCTTACCGTAAGCTATCAAAGAAGTATCACCCAGACATCAACCACGAGGAAGGTGCCGAGGCGAAGTACAAGGAAATTCAAGAAGCCTATGAGACACTAGGTGACGAACAAAAGCGTGCCATGTACGATCAATACGGTGCAACTGATGGTCAAGCGGGTGGCTTTGGTGGTCAAGGTGGTTTCGGTGGCTTTGGTGGTGGCCAATACGGCGACTTCTCAGACCTTGGTGACATCTTTAGCCAAATGTTTGGTGGCGGCTTCCAAGATCCTAACCGTCCTCGCAAGGGTCAAGATTTGCAATACCGCATGAACTTGACGTTTGAGGAAGCTGTTTTTGGTAAGGAAACGACGATTTCATACACGCGTTCAACGGAAAATGGTGGTCAAGAGAGCAAGGAGTTGAAGGTTACGGTGCCAGCTGGTGTCGAGAACGGTCAACAAATGCGCTTGTCTGGTCAAGGTGAGGCCGGCTACAATGGTGGTCCTTACGGAGATTTGTTCGTGGTCTTCCGTGTCGCACCTTCAAAGGATGGCTTTGAGCGCGATGGTGGCACAATTTACTCACGTGTTGCGATTGATTATGCCACGGCTGTTCTTGGTGGTGAAATTGAGGTTAAGACAGTTAATGGTTTGAAGAAGTTGAAGATTCCAGCCGGAACGCCAACCGAGGCAAACTTCCGTCTTCGCGGTCAAGGAGCACCATTTATGCGTGGTGGTCAAGGTGATCACATTGTGACGATTTACGTTGATGTGCCTAAGAAGTTGAACAAGGACCAAAAGAAGGCCCTTGAAGCCTTCCAAGCTGCGATGAACGGCGAACACAAGAAGGGCTTCTTCGGATAATACTCCAGAATTTTAAGGGAAGATGGCAACCGTTTAAGGTTCGTCATCTTTTTTTATGGCAAAATAGGCTAATAGGAAAAGGTGATAAACATGTTGCTAGCAGATTTTAAATTGTCGACGGCTGGTATGCCGGTCGATCGGTTGTTGGCAGCTAGGGTTGATGGTGACGTCGTGCCGTTGCGATTGGTCGGGGTTGATGGTGATCAGTTGATATTGGGTACCGATGTTGACCGGCAAGTGACGTTGTCGGATGTCATTGCCTTAGAAGATAATAATTTAAACCTGGTTGTGCGCGATGAGGCACAACAGTTGCGCCCTGTTTTTGGCTACCGCGTGGTGGCGGAGCAATTGGTGTTGGGTTAATTGGAGAGAGACATGCAGAAACGTTTAGGGTGGCTGATTTTTGGCTTGTTGTTGGTCGTGGTTGGTAGTGTGATGGTGTTTTTTTATTACACCGGGCACATGCAAACGCGTGTAAATACAATTGCTGAAGAGAAGTTTACAAAACAATTTAAGTCGCCGACTGGTGATGGTGACAGTATGAGTGGCGCTGGTAATCAGCCAACAGCTACTGATCAAGCGTCATCAAACTTCGTGGGGACTGCGCAATTAACCGAGGTGGGTCAATATCGGTTGACCGCTGATGGGATCGAGCAGAAGCTGGTGAAGATGAAGACGTTGAACAAGTACATGACCGATGGCGATTTCACGTATCATATTACTGGCGTGGCGCTGGTTCGAGAACGGGCGCGAGACAACCACGCCTTGCAAATCGCCCGTCGTTTGTACAATGACCGCGGATTGGCCTCTGAGTACTATACGCTGACGCTTTCGTACACGGTTGCAAATGATTCGGCGAATACTGTTGTGACACGTGGGGTGACGGCAGCCACGTATAAGAACAAAGTCGCAATGTCGATGCTAACAGGCTTGGTAAATAGTGGCTTAGCAACGACTTCTGGCATTGCTTCCGGTGGGGCTTCATCAGCGATGATGACTGCTTTGGTGCCGAAAGAATATGGTAAAAAAGTGAGTCGTGTGGATTTGCAATTCTCAGCTTTGTTCGATTCTAACGGGATGCAGGTCACAAAGCCAACGCGTGTGATGACTGTGACGTTCTAGTCGGAAACCGTTGGGTGATTGACTATAAAAGCCTTGCTAAAAATGGTAAACTAATAGTTAGCTGTAAACCGTCAGTTTGACGGTTTTTTATTTGGTAGAGATGAAAGATAAGGAGTTCCGAAGCCATGCAAATCGAGTTTTTAGGAACTGGTGCCGGCGTTCCAGCGCGTTTTCGTAATGTGACGAGTATCGCGCTACGCCTGCTTGAAGAAATTAATTCCGTTTGGTTGTTTGATGCCGGTGAGGGCACACAAATCCAGATGTTGAGTTCAACGATTCGACCACGAAAGGTTGATAAGATTTTTGTGACGCATTTACACGGTGACCATATCTATGGATTGCCGGGATTGTTGTCATCACGCTCATTCCAAGGCGGTGAAGATGAATTGGTTATCTATGGACCTCATGGTATCAGACAATTCGTTGAAACAAGTTTGCGCGTTGCCCAAACGCACCTAACATATCCATTAAAGTTTGTGGAGTTGCCTAATGAAGGCGGCGAAGTGTTGCGCACAGACAAGTTTACGGTGACGGCTTTGCCTTTGGACCACAAAATTTTGTCATTTGGTTACCGCGTTGTGGAGCATGATCACGCCGGTGAGTTGTTGGTTGAGCGTTTACGTGAGATGAACGTGCCTGCTGGACCACTTTATGGTGAATTGAAGCGTGGTAAGGACGTCACTTTGCCTGACGGACGCACGATTAAGAGTGCTGATGTGATTGGGCCAGCCAAAAAGGGCCGCACGGTGACGATTTTGGGTGATACGCGTAAAACGCCTAACTCAGTTGTTCTGGGTCGTGATGCCGATGTTTTGGTTCACGAATCAACTTACGGTAAGGGTGAAGGTAAGCAAGCCCGTAATCACTACCATTCAACAAGCATGCAGGCTGCTGATGTGGCGAAGGAAGCTGGTGCTGGACGTTTACTATTGACGCACATTTCAGCACGGTACGCTGGTAAGTCGGCCAACGAGCTTGCATACCAAGCGCGTACGACGTTTGAAAACACGCGAGTTGTGAATGACTTTGATGTCTTTGAAATTCCATTTGGGAAGCAAAGCAACAGCAAGCCGATTAAATTAACGCCAGTAGATGATGAAGAACTAGAAGGATAGGAGGCCAAACGATGATATCACCACGCTATCAATGGGATTTTCCAGCTGTAGCCAATGAAGGGGCTGCCAAAGAAATCGCTGAGACATTCGGTGTTTCAGATTTGGTCGCTAAAATCTTAGTTAATCGTGGTTATGACACTGTTGAAAGTGCCAATGCCTTTTTGCGTCCGGGGATGGATGCGCTGTATGATCCGTTTTTGTTGCACGACATGGATGTGGCAATCGAACGGATTATGACCGCTATCGACAACGGTGAAAAGATTGTCGTTTACGGTGATTACGACGTCGACGGCATTACCAGTACAGCGATTATGACGTGGGCTCTTGAGCTGATGGGAGCTGACGTGAGTTATTATGTACCGAACCGTTTTAACGATGGTTACGGGCCGAATATGGCAGAATATCAACGCTTGGCTAGCGAAGGGATGCAGTTGTTGATTACGGTCGATAACGGTGTTTCTGGTCGCGAAGAAGTCAATTGGTTGATGGCTAATGGCGTCGATGTTATTGTGACCGATCACCACGAATTGCCAGAACAATTACCAGATGCAGTTGCAGTTGTGCACCCACGTCACCCGGCAGGTGATTACCCATTCGGCGGGCTTTCTGGTGCCGGTGTCGCCTTTAAGGTGGCATCAGCGTTGCTAGAAGAACCAGCCGATGAGGTGATGGACTTAGCGGCCTTGGGTGCCGTTGCTGACGTTATGGAGTTGGTCGATGAAAATCGCGCGATTGTGGCGATGGGCTTGGCGAACTTGAAAGAAGATCCACGCCCTGGCTTGGCGGCTTTGTTGGAAGTTGCTGGAACTGCTCAAGCGGATATTGATTCGATGACGATTGGGTTCACAATCGGCCCACGTTTGAATGCGTTGGGACGCATGGCTGATGCAACAGACGGTGTGCGTCTATTGTTGTCAGATGATCCTGAGGAAGCTAGTGAGCTGGCTAAGCACATTGATAAATTGAACCGTGAGCGTCAAGACTTGGTGGCGTCAATTTCTGAAGAAGCACTTGCGCAAGCAGCCGAGCTATCATCTGATCCTGTGTTGGTAGTTGCAGGTAGCGGCTGGCACGAAGGTGTGCTCGGAATTGTTGCTAGTAAGTTAGTTGAAGCAACGGGTAAGCCGGCGATTGTATTGAACGACGAAGACGGTTCGATGAAGGGGTCTGGTCGTTCGGTGGCTGCCTTTGATTTATTTGCCGCCCTTGATGGGCACCGTGATTTGTTGACGGCGTTTGGTGGTCACGCCAGTGCGGCTGGTATGACGATTCCGACAGCTAATTTGCAAGCAGTCCGTGATGTTTTGCGTGAAGAAGCGGCTAATCAATATTTGGCCGAAGCCGGTTTGCCAGAAATCCGGATTGCTGCTGAAGTGACGGCGAAGGACTTTAACCGTCAAAATTACGAGCAATTGCAGGTGTTGGCTCCGTTTGGTGAAGGTAACCCCGAACCGTTGTTTGCCGTCAATTTGGCAGGTGTTCAGAATGTTAAGACAATGAGCGATGGTAAGCACTTGCGCTTTACGGCTGAAACATATGCCGGAACATTGCCGGTGGTCGCGTTTGGTCGCGGGCCGCTGGCTGAAGATTTGGCAGGGCGCTTTGAGTCAATTCGCATCGTCGGTACGATGAGCGAAAATAGTTTCCGTGGGGATGTGTCATATCAAATGATGCTCACCGATATCGAAGCTAAGGGATCTTCATTGTTGGATTGGCGTACGACGCGTTTGACAACGCAAACGTTCGCCAACCCAGCTACGTATATTTTCTTTAATAAGAAGCATTATGAACAACTAGCGCCAACCATTAAAGCGCCAGCTGAAGCGTTGTATTGGGAAGATGCCTTCAACCGCACAAGCGTGGGCACAATGGCCTTTGTGGATATTCCTGATGATATGTCACAGCTGGGTGATTTATTGAAGTTTGTGCCGGCTGGTCGTTTGGCACCCATTTTTTATGCCAAGACACCGGCATATTTGCAAAAAGTCCCTTCAAAAGCAGATTTTGCGAAGGTGTATAAGTTTGCGCGTTCATTCCAAAATATCGCACTGAGAACGCAATATGATGCGGTTTTGGCGCACCTGGGGATGGAACGTTCGATGTTAACGTTGATATTACAGGTGTTTTTGGACGCAAAGTTTGTTACAATAGTTGATGGTGTTTTAAATGCCGTACCCGAGCCAGCGCCAATGGCGTTAGAGGAAACTGCTAGTTATCAGCAATTCCTGGCTCGTCGGCAACTTGAAGAGCAATTGATTTACAGTTCAACCTCTGAATTGGAATCATTGCTCACGAACCTAAGTAAGCAGGAGAGCTAAGCAGATGTTGGATTTGCATGATTACGTTGCCTCAATCCCTAACTTCCCAGAAGAAGGGGTTACGTTCCGCGACATTACGCCTTTGTTGGCAGATGGTGCCGCTTATGCGGAAGCAACGCGTCAAATTACTGAATTCGCTAAGGAACGTGGTGTTAACGTTATCGTTGGCCCAGAATCACGCGGATTCTTGGTTGGGGCACCGGTTGCCCACCAAATGGGCATTGGATTGATTCCAGCCCGTAAGCCAGGCAAGTTGCCTCGCGAAGTTATCAGCCAAAGCTACAAGCTAGAATATGGTGAAGCAACTTTGGAAATGCACAAGGACGCTATCAAGCCTGGTGATAAGGTTTTGATTACGGACGACTTGTTGGCCACTGGTGGTACGATTGAAGCCACGATTAAGTTGGTTGAAGCCCTTGGCGGTGAAGTCGTCGGTTTGGCTTTCTTGATTGAGCTTAACGCTTTGCACGGCCGTGATCGTCTTGACGGTTACGAGTTGTTGGCATTGATGAATTACTAACAAAAATAGGACCATCTGTTCGATTTGAACGGATGGTCCTTATTTTTTTAATAAATTGAATCGCGATACAAACCAACAACCTTACCTAGAATGGTGATGTCAGTTGTGATAACCGGTTCGTGGTTATCATTTTCTGGTTGTAGGCGATATTGTGATGCTTCACGGAAGAAACGCTTGATTTGCGTTTGTCCGTTATCGGGCTTCGCCACAACGATGTCACCGTTGTCCGCATCATTTTGACGACGCACAATCATGTAGTCGCCATCTAGAATTCCGATATTAATCATCGCATTACCACGATTACGAATCATGAACAAATCACCTTCAAAACGAATCAAATCATCGGGTACAGGGAAGTAATCGACAATATGATTACTTAGATGTTCATCAGATGTAATCGGTTCGTTTTCATCCATGATGGGCATCATGGTCTTGTTTGGCTCGTGTAGACCAAGTACCTTGATACCCTCTGGTGTCACGTCGATTGCACGTGGCTTATCGGGGTCTTTGTGGATGTAACCTTTCTTTTCCAAACGGCTTAAGTGACCGTGAACCGTTGAAGATGATGAAAGGCCAACACCTTCACCAATTTCACGAACGGTTGGCGGATACCCTTTTTCGAGTTGCTTTTCGTAAACAAAACGGAGGATCGCAATTTGATTACTTTCTTTTTCGGCCATGAGCTGAAGGACCTCCTAATTCGAATATATTACTATCTATTTTACTTTTAATTCGAGCGGAAATAAAGTGGGGGCAGGAATGATTGCGTTTTCGTGTTAAAATAGATGAAAAGCAAATAAAGGTGGTGGAAACCATGGCAGAAACAGAACGTATGATGGCTGTTCGTACCCGCATTAATGAATTGGCAGCCAAGGCGAAGACGCCTGAAGGATTGACTGACGACGAAATCGCAGAGCGAGCAGAATTACGTACGGAGTTCTTGGATAACTTCAAGGCTGCTTTCCGTTCACAAGTTGAAATGTTGCAAGTTTTCGATGAAAACGGTAATGAAGTCACACCTGAAAAGGTTAAGAACATTCAACGTGACAAGGGATTGCGTGACAACTAGTGAATTTTTTGGGAACAAACCCAGGATAACCTAGTCAAACGGGCGTTTATTCGCTACAATAATATACGAATAACATAATGGAGTAATATGATGAGCACTAGTATTTGGATTTTGATTGTCATCCTTGCCGCAGTCTTGGGTGCAGTTGCAGGTTTCTTCTTGGCACGTCGCTCAATGCAAACGTACTTGAAGAACAACCCACCTATCTCAGAAGAGATGATGAAGTCAATGATGGCTTCAATGGGTCAAAAGCCTTCACAAAAGCGTTTGAACCAAATGATGGCTCAAATGAAGGCACAATCTTCTTCAAAGAAGTAAGGTTATATTAAAGGACCGAACCGCGTGGTTCGGTCCTTTTTTACGTACTAGGCTTCGAAAGAAGTGCTGGAAATTCTATGTTTTTGAATTAAATGTGAAATCATTGTGTATTGTTTCACGTTGTAATAAATTAATAAAATATTAAGGTGCCTATTGTAATGAACGTGTCACATTCAATTGTTATTCTAATAACATCAACAACAGGGGTTATGTTTATATGACATTGTTTAAAACGAAAACTAAAAAGGCATTGGCGCTCATCGCAGCAGTCGTTGCTGGTTTCACGTTTGCGATGGGGATTGATGCTGGTCACTCAGCTTCAGCAGCCGGCCAAACGGGTTACATTCACGATGGTTCTCAATACAACGGGGGGTATCGTTGGTATGAGGACGGTCAGTTATTTACTGGCTTCCGATTCTACATGGGAACGTACTACTGGTTCGTAGATGGTGTTCGTCAAAACGCCGGATGGCGCGAAGCCTGGGGTTACAAGTACTACACTGATGACAGTGGACGTGCCGTACAAGGTAACGTCGTAATCGACGGAACTGCTTACAACTTTGGCGACAATGGTACGTACTACTTGCGTGGTAACGGATCAGGTTACTTGTTCGACGGATCACCAGCTAACGGTGGATACCGTTGGTACGAAAACGGAACTGTTTACACGGGATTCCGTTACTACACGGGAACGTACTACTGGTTCGTTAACGGTGTTCGCCAAAACGCTGGATGGCGTGAGGCATGGGGACACAAGTACTACACTGACGAACAAGGTCGCGCTGTTCAAGGAACTCGCGTAATCGATGGTAAGTCATACTTCTTCGGTAACGATGGTACGTACTACTTGCGTGACGATGATGCTGGTTCACGAATGATTGCGGAGGCTAACCACTGGCTTGGAATTCCTTACCTTTACGGTGGGGCAACGCAATACGGTGTTGACTGCTCAGGGTTCGTTTACTTGGTTCGCCAACACGCGCACTTGACTGATTTGGGTCGCACGACGAATGCACAGGCTGCATACTTGCGTTCACACGGTTCACAACCAAAGTCAGCCTCACAAGCACAACCAGGTGACTTGTTGTTCTGGGGTTCAGTTGGTGGTGAGTACCACGTTGGTATGTACATTGGTAACGGTCAAATGATCGACGCACCACAACCTGGTATGACAACTGGTGTTCACCAAGTTTGGGGACAACCATTGGCTTACCACACAATCTAATAACAAATGATTAACACGATCTGCTTCGACGGGTCGTGTTTTTTTGTTGCGTCGCGTGATGGCAAAAAGAAAACGCCGGTCAAAATTTGACCAGCGTTTTGTATTACTTTGATTCAATTTGTTCTATCTTTGGCTTGGGGTCGATGTACACCCAAGTTGGGTCGATTGACTTGTCAATCTTATCGAAAGCATCAGTCAACGTATCGCCGAATTCGGCCATTGTTTCGTCGGTTAACTTAATCTTCTTGTCGACGTAGATTGGATCACCGAAGGCCATCTTCACGTTGTTACGCTTGAACAAATCACCAAACTTAACAGGTCCTTGGTAAACCATTGGCACAAGTGGGGCGCCTGACAACTTTGCAATCATCATCGCGCCACCCTTCATTTCTTGTGAGTGGCGGCTTCCTGAAGGGAACATGATGACGCCAAGCTCAGTTTTCTTTAGGTTATTCACCGGAATCTTAATTGCTGATGGACCTGGATTTTCACGATCAACGGAAAAAGCATTGGCGTGAACCAAAATCCAGCGTAAAATAGGATTCTTGAAGAGTTCTTTCTTGGCCATGAAGCTAAACTTGTGTGGCCAAGCAGCAAGAGCGAAGAAAATTGGGTCCCACCAAGTGCGGTGTGGGCCAACTAAAATATAATTGCCTTGAGGTAGTTTGTCTTGACCTGTCAACGTGTAACGGCCGTTAATTAGCCATACCACTCCGGCAGCGACATAACGAATAAATGTATAGAACATTTGGTTAATCCTCCTAATAATAACGATTTATTATCCCACAGGTTAGGCAATCTTGGCAAACTAACAGGAGAAAACATCATGGACGTGAAATTATTACCCGACGAACGGGTCGACATGCTTTATAACGATGAAGTACATATTATTCAGAGCAAGGAAGTGTTTTCCTTCTCGTTAGATGCTGTTTTGTTGGCGAACTTTGCCCAACCCCGTAAAAACGGCCGGGGCTTGAACGTTGACTTAGGCGCTGGTAACGGTGCAGTGTCATTGTTTATGGCGCACAAGGTGGCAGGCCAAATCGTTGGCGTTGAAATCCAAGAGCGATTGGCTGGTATGGCGACGCGTTCGGTTCAAATGAATGATTTGACAGATAAAATTACAATTATCAATAAAGATATGCGTGATATCTTTGATGATATTCGACCAGGTTCAGCGGATATGGTGGTATCAAATCCACCATACTTTACGGTCGATAATGAAAATACGGTGATGCACGAAGATGAGCACTATGCGATTGCGCGTCACGAAATTAAGGCCGATTTGGATTTGGTGACTTACACGGCCAAAAAGTTGTTGAAGAATAAAGCACACTTTTTCATGGTGCACCGTCCTGATCGTTTGTTTGAGATTCTTGAGTCATTGCAGAAAAATCATTTGGCACCTAAGCGGATTCAATTTGTGTATCCTAAGGCTGGTGAACCAGCTAATGTCTTGTTGATTGATGCCATTAAAGATGGTGCCTTAACTGGCGCCACCATTTTGCCACCAATCGTGACGCACAATGACGATGATACGTACACGAAGGCTGTGTGGGACATTTACGAAGGCAAGAGTAATGACTAAACCGTACTATATGTATGTATTGCTGACCGCTGATAACACCTTTTATGGTGGCTTTACGGATGATGTTGGGAAACGTTTCGCAACACACGAGGCGGGTAAAGGGGCGAAGTACACACGCCCAGCCAGTCGGCATCCATTGAAGCTGCTGTATGCAGAGGCTTTTGATAATAAGTCAGATGCGTTGAGAGCTGAGGCGGCTTTTAAGAAGTTGAAGCGTGTTGATAAGGTAGCGTTTTTGAAGGAACATGGTGTGACGGATTTTGAACCGGCAAAGCGGGATTAGTAGTTGACTACTTACCCAAAATCATGTATCATTTGTTCTTGGTCTTAGACCATAAAAAATTACTCACTAGTTCTCAATAGTTCTACGGTGTGCCCGCAAAGGGTCGCGGAATTACATGCGAGGCTAGGTGGAAAAACATTTGGAGGCAGATACTCATGGCAGTTATCTCAATGAAGCAATTGCTTGAAGCTGGTGTTCACTTCGGACACCAAACTCGTCGTTGGAACCCAAAGATGTCAGAATACATCTTTACGGAGCGTAACGGAATCTACATCATCGACTTGCAAAAGACGGTGAAGTTGGTTGACCAAGCTTACAACTACGTTCGCGACGCAGCTGCTAACGGTGCTACGGTTTTGTTCGTTGGTACTAAGAAGCAAGCTCAAGATGCAATTGCTGAAGAAGCAACTCGTGCAAACATGTACTTCGTAAACCACCGTTGGTTGGGTGGAACGTTGACTAACTGGTCAACGATCCAAAAGCGTGTTGCACGCTTGAAGGAATTGCGCGCAATGGCAGAAGATGGAACTTTCGATCGTTTGCCAAAGAAGGAAGTTGCTTTGTTGAACAAGCAACGCGAGAAGTTGGAGAAGTTCTTGGGTGGTATCGCAGATATGCCTAAGATTCCTGACTTGTTGTTCATCGTTGATCCTCACAAGGAACAATTGGCTGTGCAAGAAGCACACAAGTTGAACATTCCTATCGTGGCTATGGTTGACACGAACGCCGACCCTGACCAAATCGATGTGAAGATCCCATCAAACGACGACGCTATCCGTGCCGTTCGCTTGATCACTGCTAAGATGGCTGACGCTATCATCGAGGGTAACCAAGGTGAAGACGCAGTTTCTGCAGATGACTTCGCAGCTGAAGGTGCTGACAAGGCAGCTTCAATCGAAGAATTGACTGAAATCGTTGAAGGTAACAACTAATTCGATTTTAATCGGTTAAAAAGAGCACTTACTCTCGGGTAAGTGCTCTTTTTGTGTTTTTAGCTGATGAAATTCAAAAATCTGTTCATGAAAAGTCTTATAAACATCATTGTTACATTGTTGTAACTTATGTTATGATTATGACAACAAATAAGATTATACGGGGGACAAATCGATGAAAGGCGTAAAGGCAATTGGCATTGTCGCACTAGTATTTTTGCTAGGGTTTGGTGGTGCGATGGCATGGAATGTTGCTGACGGTCGCGATACAACGACGCAGGAGGCTAAGCAAGCGAAGTCAAGCTCAAAGGTTGTAAAGTCATCATCAAGTAGTAAGTCGTCAAGTAGCTCATCTGTTTCATCAAGTAGTTCGTCAGTTACTGGCTCATCTGTTGTGTCTTCAGCACCGGTCGTCAGCGAAGCGACGTCACAAACCGAAGTTGCGCCTGTTGCCGTACAACCTGCTGCAACATCCGTTACGGCTGAGTCTGCGGCACCAGCACCAGTGAGTGATTCTGAACGTGCAGTTAATGCGGTGGTTGCATACGCGCGTGACCACGGTTCACTTCGTCAGGGTGTGACGTTCTACATTACTTCAAACACTGGATCAGTTTATCAAATCGAATCACGTGAAGATAACCCAGTTGATCCACAAGTAACGAGCACTGCGGGGATGTATCACTATGATGCAACTACTAACCAAGTGACACAATTGGATGATGTGACGGGTGAATTCAAGTAGTTTTTGATGTGTTTTCAGAAAATTGTGTAACATTTTGTCACATTCAAGCGTGTAAAGTAACGAAATCACCAAAAAATAAACCTTTAATTATGAACTGAATGTGAAATTGTGAATTAATTAAAACAGGCCGAAACCCTATGTAATTGGGGTTTCGGCCCGTTTTGGTTTGTGAAGATTGTGTGAATTACAACTTGTTTTATCGCTGTTATACAGGTGTTACGTGCACTCGATAAGATTATATCTGTTGTTAAGGCGACAACAAAATACGATTTAAGAAAAACAAGAGAAGAGACGCTTTACACGAGCGACAATCAAAGGGAGTTAATCATGCAAAACGCTAATTCACACAAGAAGATGTACAAGTCAGGTAAGAACTGGGTCGCAGCGACGGTTGTTGCAGCTGCAGTTGCAATCATACCAATGGTTATGACGACGGCCGTTTCAGCCGACGAGTCAGCACAACCAACGTCATCATGGCGCGCAAAGACGGTTGATGATGTTAAGGTAGCCGTACAATCTGCCGGTGAGACTTACATTGTGCAAGAGGGTGACACATTGTCAACGATTGCATCAGCAACGGATTTGACGACTGAAGAAATTGCTGCCGCAAACGGCATCTCAGATGCAAACTTCATCTTGGTTAATCAAGAAATCAAGTTGACGCCAGGCGCAGTTGTTGCCTCAGAAGCAACGGTTGCACCAGCAGCCGCTGAAGAAGTTGCCGAATCAGTTGCGCCAGTTGCCGAAGTAGCACCAGCTGAAGAATCAGTTGTTGCACAAGCACCAGTTGCTGAAGCTGTTTCAGAAGCACCAGTATCACAAGCACCTAGCTACAATACTGACACGACTGCAGTTGCCGGCAACTCATACTACGCTGGTCAATGCACGTGGTACGTAAAGAACACGTTGCCATGGGTTGGTAACTTCTGGGGAAACGCCAACCAATGGGCAGCCAGTGCAGCCGCGGCAGGTCGTTTGGTTGACTCAAACCCAACTGTCGGATCAGTTGCTGTCTTCATGCCAGGTGTAGCCGGTGCCTCATCATACGGACACGTTGCCGTTGTTACGGGTGTTAACGGTGGTATGGTCACGATTTCAGAAATGAACGCCCAAGGTGAATACGTTGTATCATCACGTACAATCTCACCAGCTGGTGTTTTGTTCATCCACTAATACTAAGAACTAATGGAGTTGTGTCTACTTGCAGACGCAACTCTTTTTTCGTATTGTTAGTAGAAGATGTGACTGTACATCTTTAATTTTGAAAGTTCTATGTCGGTATACTAGATATAACCTAAGAAATCATGTATACTTTTATAGATAAAGATTTAGCATTTACAAGGAGACCATAACAATGGCTATTACTGCTTCACAAGTTAAGGAATTGCGTGAAAAGACTGGTGTCGGAATGATGGACGCCAAGAAGGCGTTGGTTGAGACTGACGGTGACATGGACAAGGCAATCGACGTATTGCGCGAAAAGGGAATGGCTAAGGCTGCTAAGAAGGCTGACGCCGTTGCTGCCGAAGGTATGACTTTCGTTGCCGTTAAGGACAACGCTGCTGCAATCATCGAATTGAACTCACAAACTGACTTCGTTGCTGGTAACGCTGAGTTTAACGACTTGTTGCACGCTGTTGCAAACGCAATCGTTGAATTCAAGCCAGCTGATGTAGAAGCTGCATTGGCTTTGCAAGTTTCTGAAGACGCTACGTTGAACGAAATGATCATCCGCACGACGCAAGTTACTGGTGAGAAGATCACTTTGCGTCGCTTCCAAATCGTTGAAAAGGGTGAAGGACAAGAGTTCGGAACTTACTCACACATGGGCGGACGTATCTCATCTGTAGTATTGTTGGACGGTGCTGATGCAGAGACTGCTAAGGACGTTGCTATGCACGTTGCAGCCATTGCACCACAATACGTTTCACGCGAAGAAGTTCCTGCTGATGTCTTGGCACACGAGAAGGAAGTTCAAATGAACTCAGAAGACTTGCAAGGCAAGCCTGACAACATCAAGGAAAAGATGGTTGAAGGTCGTTTGAACAAGTTCTTGGCTGACATCTCATTGGTTGACCAACCATTCGTTAAGGGTGACGGTAAGGAAACTGTTGCTAAGTTTGTTGAGTCAAAGGGTGGCAAGGTTGTTTCATTCGTTCGCTACGAAGTTGGTGAAGGTATGGAAAAGGCTAACGTTGACTTTGCTGCTGAAGTTGCCGCACAAATCGGTTAATCCGGAACTGAGGCTACTAAAAAATGGCAGACGTAAAGTACAAGCGCGTACTTTTGAAGTTGTCAGGTGAGGCTTTGGCTGGTGAACGCGGCTATGGAATCGATCCTGAAACTGTCAACAGTATTGCGGCAGAAATTAAGGACGTATACGACCTTGGCGTTGAAATTGCTATCGTTGTCGGCGGTGGTAACTTGTGGCGTGGAGAAGCTGGCGCAAAGCTAGGCATGGAACGTGCCCAAGCTGATTACGTTGGTATGTTGGGAACGACGATGAACGCCTTGGCATTGCAAGATGCTTTGGAGTCACACAATGTTCCTACACGTGTACAAACTGCTATCGAGATGCGACAAGTGGCTGAACCTTACGTACGTCGTAAGGCAGTTCGTCACTTGGAAAAGGGACGCGTTGTGATTTTTGGTGCCGGAACTGGTTCACCATACTTCTCAACTGATACAACGGCTGCTTTGCGTGCCGCTGAAATCAATGCCGAAGCTATCTTGATGGCTAAGAACGGTGTTGACGGTGTGTACAGCGATGACCCACGTAAGAATCCTGATGCAACGATGTACGAGACTTTGACTCACAAGGACATCATTGAGAAGGAACTTAAGGTCATGGACTCAACGGCCTCAACGTTGTCTATGGATAACGACATCAATTTGGTAATCTTTAACATGAACACGGCTGGTAATATCAAGCGTGTTGTATTGGGCGAGAATATCGGAACGACCGTGGAGGTAAAGTAACATGGCAAACCCAATTCTTGATTCAGCAAATGAGCGTATGGGTAAGGCTGCTGACGTTTTGCGTCGTGAGCTAGGTAACATCCGTGCGGGTGTTGCAAACCCATCAATCTTGCGTAATGTTACGGCTGAGTACTATGGTGCAGAAACACCATTGAACCAATTGGCATCAATTACGGTGCCTGAAGCCCGCGTTTTGTTGATTACACCATTTGACAAGTCAATCTTGAAGGACATCGAGCAAGCTATTTTTGCTTCTGACCTAGGATTGACACCAGCCAACGACGGATCTGTTATTCGTTTGGTAATTCCTGCTTTGACTGAGGAAACTCGTAAGTCATTGGCTAAGGAAGTTAAGGGTGAATCTGAAAAGGCTAAGGTTGCAGTTCGTAATGTTCGTCGTGACGCCATGGACGATGCCAAGAAGGCATTGAAGAACGGTGACATGTCAGAAGACGAAGCTCGTAAGCTTGAAGATGACATCCAAAAGGCAACTGACGCTGCGGTGAAGAACATCGACAGCATCGCTGCTGAAAAGGAAAAGGAATTGTTGACTATCTAATTAGGTTGTTAACATTCAATTAAAAAGACTGAAATTCGTAATGAGCGAATTTCAGTCTTTTTTTTGGTTCAAAGTCAAATGGTACTGATGACCGGTAAAATTTAATATTTTGAACCTTGCTTAGGCAGCTGATTTCACATTGTTGAAATCAGCTGCCTTTTGCTTATAGTTCAT
>JAAOED010000013.1 GCA_016466735.1 Weissella confusa
GACTTTAGGATACACCGAGCTATTGGTGTTTTTTATTTTTATTTTGAGAATGATTGATAAATGCAAAAAAGCGTTGGTGATTAATCACCAACGCCAAAAAGAATAGAACCGTAAAACGGGGGACATAATGGATAAGCCATTTAAATCGATAAATGACCAAATTGAAATATTAGAGAGTAGGAATCTTATAATAGCTAATCATGAATCAGCAAAGAACGCTTTGGTGAGATATGGTTATTACGAAGTTGTTAATGGGTACAAAGACCTATTCATGGTTTCTAATGATGATTCAGATGGTTTCATTCCCGGGACTACGTTTGAGCATCTTGAGAGTTTGTATCAACTGGATCGTTCTGTTAGGTACGGTGTAGTGGAAGCATTAGAAACATTAGAAGCTAATATTAGACAAGCTGTTGCATATGTTGTGGCTGAAAATATTTCTGAAGACCAAAGGGTATACATTGATAGAAATAAATATAATACGGGCAAGAAATATCAAAAAAGGTATAACGGTCGAATGCATGATGTATGGCCGATTGATGATTTAGTTTTTAAAATGAATAAGATTTCAGAATCTGATTCACAACCTATTAAACATTATCGAACAAAATACGGAAATGTTCCGCCGTGGATTTTAGTGAAAGAAATGCCGTTTGGAACTTTAATCTGGTTTTTTCAATTATTGAAAAAAGCAGAAAAAACAAAAGTTCTCAGTATTTTAACTGGACAAAGTTCTAATACGATCAATGGTTTACTGGAAAAGAGTCACTTTAAATCGGCGTTCAAAGAGTTGTTACTTTTATATCTGACTTATAGAAATCATGCGTCTCACGGTGGGCGAACATACAACTTTTCAACGACTAAATACGAGTTATCTTATAATGAATATATACATGATTTCATTGGAGTTACTCAAGGTGACTATCGAGTAAAACGTGGACGTAGTAGAGTTGGTGTAGTGCTTAAGACACTACAACTATTTTCAGATCCGACACCGTACGATTATTTGAGAGCTCATTTGAAGGTTTATTTGAGTAATTACTTCAAAAAGTTTCCGGATGATCAAGAGGTTATTTTAAGAGAAATGGAACTTGATTTATCTGACATAATGTCTTGATGAAAATTTTCAGCAAGCTAACTTTTGAGGTTCGAAGTAAGGGACTCATAGTATACGGATTATTACTTTTTAAAACTTGAAAGGCAACTGACTTCACTTTATTGGAGTTAGTTGCCTTTTTATCGCTCAAAAAATTTCTAGTATCTGTTTTTAAGAGTGTCGTTCCTGGCGCTGAAAATTTCATAGAACTCCCACATTTATCAGGCATAGTAGAAGATAGCTTTAAAATCGGGGAAGATACTATGGTTAATAAATTTGGAGAATGGATACATAAGCGTATCATGTGGCGATGGACGATTCGACCACAATTAAAACAACAACTTTTAAATCTTGATATGACCCTGCCTACGGTTTTCTACATTGGTATGCCAGAACACGGGGACTTAGGTGATCACGCAGTTTCGTATGCCACGGAATTGTTTTTGCGAACGAATTTGCCGGAACATCAAATTGTGAAGGTGCCAGCTGAAGCGACAACTGAAGCATTGCCACTAATTCATCGTATTATCCAACCGGATAACTTGGTTTTGCTCCATGGTGGTGGCATCATCGGTGATCGTGAATTAGTTGAAGAGAATTTGCGCCGTTCAGTTGTGGCTTGGTTGAAGGATCAACCAATGATTCAATTGCCACAATCAATGTTTTTCAACAGCGTACGTGAGCGTGAAATTTCAAAGCAGGTGTATAACACAGCGGAACGCATGGTCATGTTAGCGCGTGACGAAAAAGCACTACAAGATTTAACACAATTATTGCTGTGCCCAGCAATGTTAATTCCAGATATGATTTTGCACTTGAGTGGGCGTTTGGCAGCTAGCCGTAAGCCTAGAAATGGCGCTATGCTGATGTTGCATGCGTCTGGTAATGATTTCCGCCGGGCAACGCAAGAACAGGTCAGAGAGATGGTTAGCGACCTCTTTGGCCGTGTGACGGAAGAAGACTATTTGAACACCAAGCATTTGCATCTAAGCGGTCATAAGCGTGATACAACGCTGCGTGAATGCTGGCGTGCGATGTCTGGTTACGAAGTCTTGGTCACAGATGAAATTCACGGACTACTGTTTGGTTTGATTACGCAAACGCCAACGGTCGCCATTGCAGAAGAGTCTGGCCTAATGGGTGCCATGTTCGAAGCATGGTGTACGGCAGTGCCTTGGATTACCCTCTGGTCACCAAATGATGGACCACTGGATGTGGCGATTGTAGACGTGCTGCGTGCCGATGTTTCACCGGTTGATTACGCGCCACAATTCGCACCATTGCAATATTATCTGTCTAATTTCCGCCCTATCCAAAATTAAATAATTTAATTCACATTTACTCCTGAATTCAGTATCAATTAATCTTATTTTCAACAAGAAGGTCACGTAGTATAGACCATTGAAAAGATAGATATTAAAGGGAGATGGAAATGTTGAAACGTGTATTGCTGATTATGCTTGCCTTGGTGAGCATGAGTTGCGTATCAACGATCGCTCACTCTGACAATCGGTCGGAGTTGAGTCAATCAACGTTGTATGAAACACCAGAATTAATTTTGGACGAAAAAGTTTTAGACACGCCAAGCTTGGACACCCGCATTCGTGCGCGCGACATCATCAATGGGGAAGATATGACGATGGTGAAGAAGACGGCGTTTCCGTTCATGATTACCTTGCTTTGCGTGTGGGCTTTGATAATTTATGCCCATGCCTTGCGCATAAAGGACAAAAAGTAGGCCGACTTTGATATACTAGTTATATTAAGAGCCGGAGGAAGATAGCATGATTTTGTTGTTGGTATTAGGAATCGTTATTGTGGTTGTTGGTATTTTGCGTTCAGTAAAGCATGATTCGATTCGATGGGTACCGATTATTAGCGGTACGGTGTTGGCCATTTTGATGGGCGTTGGTTTATATACGGCGCATCACTCAAACTTTTTGTTGACGAAGGTGCCGCTCGATAAGACCCAAAAGATTAAGCCAGCATCAGAATTGTTGGACTTCAAGTTTATTACCACTGAAAAGGGTAGCAACGGTGAAAACCGCTACACTTACAAGGTTGGTAACAAAACTTACCAAACGTTGACGCAAAACGCTGAGACGACCGTTAAGACGGGTGATAAGGCCACGTTGGAAACGATTGTAACGACGTACCAAGCCAAGTCATTGTTCAGCCGCTTCATGCTCTTCGGCGAGACCAAGTTGAAGACTGGTAAGACGAATTATGTGTTGACGGTGCCGAAGGATTGGGACGTGCTCACATCAGCGCAGGTCAAGGAATTGCAAAAGATGGTCAAGGATAGCAACAACGGAATTACCGATGAAGTTGCGAACCAAGTCAAAAAGCAATTTGCGGATCGTGCTAAGGATGATGAAAACTTCTTGAAGGATAAGGATGCCCAACAAAAGCTCCAAACTGAAATTGTGAATAAGGTAAAGTCAGAGCGCCAAGCTAATCTTGAGAAGGCGTTGAACGAAAAAATTCAAAGTTGGCAATAAAGGGCACAATTATTTAACAGTTGCGACAGAAACGTCAAAAATACCGGACGATAAACACTAATTAAACATACAAACTCAAAAATACTCAAACGTGCACATTGCAGTTTGGGTGTTTTTTTTTGCGAAACTGATAGGCGTAAGAGAATATCGAAATTATTAAATGATATAAATGCTTAAGGAGATAGCGATATGGCGAAGTGGAAAAATATTGCTTTAATTAGTACGATCGTGGCGCCGATTGCGTTTGGTGTGGGTGACGCCTTTGCACAAGCAAACCGACCTGGAGATGAGGGAACAACGGTTGTTTTGCACAAGCGTGAGACCGTTGGTGCTGAGGGCGCTGGTAAGGATGCGGAAAATCTTTACTGGGGTGATGGAAATCTAGATACGTCTGGCGCGTTTGATAACTGGAAGTGGGAAGCTGGCGTAACATTTACGGCTTTCGATTTGGGTAACATCATCAGCCTAGATGAAAATGGAAAGCCAAAGATCGCGGCACAAGATGTTCCAGGTACTGACGGTAAGTACAAGTGGAACCAAGTTTTGACTGCGGTTGAAGGAAGTTCAGCACCTGTAGAACAAGGAAATGCGGACGATAAGAACCAATACGCAATTGAATTTGTTGATCAACCAAACTTTGACGCGACTGATTTGCGTGCTGCGTTAGAGAAGGCGAAGGTAGAGACGAAGTCATTTGGCGCTACTAATGACAAGGGTGAAACAACACAAAATCTAGAAAATGGTAACTGGATTATCTTGGAAGATATCAAGAACGGTACGCAACCAAGTGATTCAATTGAGACGTTTGCAACACCAATGATTATTTCATTGCCAATGTTGAATGCGAAGACGCAAGATGGCAAGACAAACTGGTTTGGAACAGATACTGGTTCTGAATTGAACTTGTATCCAAAGAACTACACGGATACTGGAAACTTGCGTGTCGTTAAGACGGACGGACAAACTAAGGCTGCCATTAAGGGTGCTACGATTGCTATTATGCAATTGACGGACGCCAAGAAGGCAGAGCTTGAAACTGCAATTTCTAATGGTTTGTTGTCTGGCAAGGTTGCCACAATCGAATCTGAACTGAGCAAGTATGCAACAGAAGGTTCATTGAAGTACGATGTGATTGAAAACGCTGAACAAGGTGTTGTATTTAATAACCTTGTGCCAGGGCAAACATACTACGTACTTGAAATTGCAGCACCAAATGGTTATTTGCTAAATGGAAAGCTGCAACAAGCAACGTTGAACCGTGCCAGTCTAGCAACTGGTGACGAAACAATCGGCACTGATATGCAAGACGTAACGGTTGACCACCGTGGTGGAAAGTACGAGTTGAAGAACTATGATACGCCAACTTTGGACAAGGATATCAACGTCTTGAAGCCAGCAGCCGTAACTGACTTGACGGTTAACGGTTATGATGCGGAAGGCAACCCAATCTACGACAACAAGAACGCTGACTACAGTCAAACGTTCGTAGATAACGATACCCAGTTCGGTGTATCTCGTGGTAAGGCATATAACTACACGGTTGACCTTGAAACTAACCCTGACTTGGGAACGTATTCAAAGTTTGGTATTGTTGATAACATTCCATACCAAGTAAACATTAACAGTTGGACATTGTACGGACGCTTCGGTAAGGGTGGTGTTACAACGTTGGCTGATAATAACCAAGGATTAGTGCCTTTGATTCAAGCCGTCGACCCTGACGGTGATACGCCTGACCATTCAACGACAGACGGATTGCACCAACCCTCAAAGGAATATAATACAGATGAGGGAACTGGGGTGTCATTTAAGTTCTACGACCAAGCAGCAGCGAATGCGTTTGATTATCCAGGTAAGGTTTACGCAGAAGGTGATCCAAACTACAAGCAATCATTGATTGACCAAACAAAGTGGATTTCAGAACATTTGATTCATATGTATGGATACAACAGCCAATACTCATTTGATGCCAAGAACCAAGCTGTTCAATTTGATGCTACCGGTGAGGGCGCATTGAAGAATGGTAAGATGACCATCGACTTCTCGAAGGAATTCTTGACTAAGTATTCATCAACGAACAAGTTTGAAACGTTGACGCAGGATCAAGGCGTGTCATCAAGTTTGGTATTCAAGATGAATGCGCAAACGAACTCAGCCGCACAAGCCAACGTTGGTGGAACTAACAAGGGCATCACAGATGGTGAAAAGCCACAAACGAATATGATTAACAACTTTGTGACGTTCAACTACAACAACGGATATGTTGGCGGATCAATGTACGACCAATCACAAACGAATGCGGTTGGTTGGGAGTTCCAAAAGACTGACTCAAAGGGTAACCCAGTCAGTGGTGCTGGTTTCGACTTGGGTCGTTTGGTAACTAAGGAAAACGTTGAAAACGTTATTTCTCAGTTGATTGGTAACAAGAACAACGGAAACGTCGTATCTGATGAGACTAAGCTTCACATGGCTGACAAGATGGGCTTCACTGGTAACGACGCTGCTAAGATTACCCAAGTAACGAACTACTTGGATGGTCAAGCTGATGTTCTTCGTAAGGCAGTTGCCGATGGATCAGAAACATTTGTTTGGTTCATTCACTTGACGGCAGCAGCTGATGCAAGTGGCAACAAGCAACCAATCGTCGATGCCATGGATTCACACATGGAAATGGGTGACATCTACTGGGTAACGGATAAGCGTTGGGCAACGACCCACTTGTCTGGTACGGATCGTGGTTACTTCCAATACTGTGGAGTTGCCGATGGTAACTACGTGTTGCACGAAGAAATCACACCTAAGGGTTACAAGCAAATGGATGACTTGAAGTTCACAATCGGTGCTAACGATTCATTCTATGTGAATGCTGATGGTACTGCTAAGAACAAGGAGTACCCAACCGTAACGTCTGCTGGTGACAACCAACAAATGCCATCTGATAACCAAATTACTGGTCGCGTTGGTGAAGATGCCACGTCTGAAGACAACTGGGCTTCAATCAAGAACTACAAGAAGTCAGTATTGCCAGTTGTCGGTGGTGTTGGAGCGTTGAGCTTGTTCTTCATCGGAGCAATTGCAATGATCGCCTCATACATCAAGCGTAAGACGGATATGCGCGAAAACTAAGTCGCTAAAAAATCCACAATTTCAGAGTTTTTTCAAAAACAGCTGTAACAAACCTGTAATAAAACACATAAGATGTAAAATACCTAAACGTGCATATAGCAGTTTAGGTATTTTTTTTCGGCAGAATTATAGAGTAAAGAAAAAACAAACAAATCGAGCCACGAGTGGGTAGATTGTATTTTTAAGGAGATATGCTATATGGCTAAATGGAAGAATGCTTTGTTGATTTCAACAATCGTTGCGCCTATTGCTTTTGGGGCTTCACCATTGGGGGATGCATTGGCTGCGCCTAAGGACTCACGTCCAGACACGACACCTGTTGTTTTGCACAAGCAAATTACGTCTGATTCAAATAATTCAGGCAAGCAATACTGGGGTAACGGACACGTTAATGGTGACGGCAACCCATTCACTGAAACAGCTGGATGGAAAAATGCCGGTGCTGGATATACATTTACGGCTTATCCTTTGCCAACAAAACTTGATGATGGCTCAAAGTTGATCACTTTCGATAAGAATTCGAAGGCACAAAGTATTCCAGTAATTTCTGATGAAGAAATTGATGGTCTCACTGTTTCAGGTGGCGCTTTGAAGTGGTCAGACGTTATTCAGGTTGTTGCACAGCCTGTGGATGCATATGACTCAAGCAACAAGGATAACCCTGACTATGTTATTCAATATTCTCTTGTGATTAACGCTCAATATCAAGAAGCGTTTGCTACTTGGGCTGAAGACAACTTGAAGACAGGGTCGATTTCTGATGCAACGAATGGAAGCGGTGCAGCTGATTTTAATCTTGACAATGGAAACTGGGTAATTCTAGAAACCGGTGTGCCAAGTACCGCTGGTGTTACGCAAGAACAACAAGGTATGGTTGTTAGCTTGCCTATGATGGATGCATATTCAATTGCGAATGCTTCAGATAAGTCAACAACTCCAAATTATTGGTTCAGTGCTGCCGGTCAAAAGGATAGCGTCTCATGGGGTGAGAATGCTTTGAACTTGTATCCTAAGAACTTCGCTGATACGTCAGATGTGTCAGTTTTGAAGACGGACTCTAAGTCTGGTGAGAAGTTGTCAGGATTTGGATATACGGTTTTTGTGGCTAGCGCAGCAAACGCAGCAGCTATTCAGGAACAAATTACAGCTGATGTAAAGGATGGAAAGACGGTTCAGGAATCTCTTAAGGCAAATGCATCTGTTGAGTCAGTCAAGGCAGAAGTTAAGACTGTTGATGGTCAAACGCCAAAGATCCAACTAGATCCGACGACTGATTTGACGGTTGGAACGGACGATTCATACTTCATTGTGGAGTCAAGTGTACCAACAGCAGCTGCAAATGATACGCAGTACTTGTTGGATGCTACGATTCAACGAATGATCTTTGATGAGAAGTCATCAAACGATAAGCTTTCAGCAGGTAATGAGACAATTGCATTCCACGACGCTGTTTGGGATGTCAACAACTACAAGCCGGGAATTGACAAGAGTATTACGATTGGTGAAGGCGCAGATTCAGAAACTTTTGGTGATAAGAACCAAAAGAATGGTGGTGATGACGAATATGGAATTGATCGTGGTGAAGATTTCGTATGGAACATCGTATCTGACTTGAGTGTGGATGCATCTGATTACAACAAGAAGTATCAAATCGATGATACTATTCCATACCAAACTAATTGGACAAAGGCTGCTGTTACTGTAGCAGGGATTTCAGATTTGTTTAATTTGGAACACATCATGCCGACTGAAACAAATGGTGGTTTGACTGGTCATGGTATCTCATATGGTAATAATTCTGAACCGGCAACGGCTTTGGATACGAATTACACTGGGATTCCTGCCGGCACGCTAAACAGTGCATACTTGGAGTTGACTGTACCAGATGGCACAATCAATAAGTTGACAGGTGTCTCAGAAGCTGTGACAAAGGTGTTGGAGGATAATGGCGTTGATAGTGACGCAACATTGCAAGACTTCTTGAACAAGAATATTGCTGTTGACGGTGTATCATCACAATACCACTTTACTGAAAAGAATCGTTTGGCTGTAAAGGATGAAGATGGTCGATTGACAATTAATGTTAATGACAAAGCGAACCAATTGTTCTCAGCTTTGGCTGCAGCAACTGATAAGGATAGCCGTGTAATGGACATTGCTTTGACGGCGCACGCTAACTCAGCTGCCCAAGCTTCAGCAACGATTACTAACGAAGTTGACTTTGACGTAGAGAATAATTATGCTGTTTCAACTGACAAGGACACAGTTAACACATTCGACGCTGGTTGGGAAATCGTGAAGACTGATAGTAGCGGTCAACCTTTGGCGGGAGCAGGATTTGATTTGGCAGTTGCAATTCCAGGATCATCTGATGCGGTTAAGACGGCCGCTTTGTTGAATAATTTCTACGATGGTTTGAAGCCTAATTCAACTGAGCACATTTATGATTCAACCGCTTCATCTGAGGCTCAAACAAAGTGGAAGAAGATGTTCTTGGATGCCGCTAAGAGCGAGCAATTTGAATACAGCGACGCTGACAACAAGAATTTGACGATTTTTGATGATAAGGGTGAATTGAAGTCAGATGACGAAATCATCGCGCTTGCATATTCTGATGACGCAGCTGCAACAACAAAGGAAGAAAAGCGTGTATCACCATCATTGCGTACGCGTTTGATTTCAATGATGACGGCTACCGATTATCAATCATCAGGACAAGGTGTATTGTACTTCATGCATACGGATGCCGAAACAGGTGCTTCAATGCCTGAAATGGACATGAGCGACAATGCTGTTATGGGTGACGTAATCTGGACACCAGTTCGTGCGTGGGCAACTACCCACAAGACGGGTTCAGACGGATACATTCAATATTGTGGTTTGGCTGCCGGCGACTACGCTTTGATCGAGAAGTATGCCCCAGAGGGATATGCTTTGATTGACAACAAGGTTGAACTTGGAAATGAAAAGTATGACCACGCTGAGTCATTCACGTTGGGAGTTCCAGGTACAACTAACCCAGATGGTACGTCTGCATCAGGTACGATTGACGGAAAGCCAACGGACGACGATATCCACATCAAGAACTACCAAAAGTCAATGTTCCCACTTGTTGGTGGAATTGGTACTTTGTTCGCAGTGATTGCCGGATTGTTGGCAATGGGACTTGCATTGTTGAAGCGTAAGAAGGATATGAAGAACGAAGCTTAATTTATAAGCAAGAATAACGTTATACATTCCAGAAAACGTGACAAGACATATTAGAAAGACGAGATTGATCCCGCCTTTGCGATGATATCTTTCTTACGATATGTTGAAAAACACGAAAACGGTGATCGAATCGATGAGGTTTGATTACCGTTTTTGGGTTATCTGTGTTGAAATTTCACTCTTCACAAAATGCCCACGAATAACAAAATTCAGGCACAAATTAAATAGAAAAGTGAAACACAAAAACGGCGGAAACGCCGTTTTTTTTTGTGAGAATTTTACTGTGAAGAAAAACTCATACATGGTCAAGTATGAGCTAAAAATAAGGATATGATTTTTGAGGAGATACGCGGATGAAAAAGCATCGTTCATTACTATTAATGGGGACGTTGATTGCACCGATTTTGCTAACGACTGGGGATGCGTTGGCACAATCAGGCATCAACAATGAGCCAAAGAACACAAGCGTTGTGATTCACGCTATTACAGATGTGAGTGATACTGATCCAGGCAATGCACCAGAGTTGTGGGGTTCAGGTGAAGAAAAGGATATGAAGACGTTGCAAGATGCCGATCCTGATACGACTTGGGAGACGACAACTGGTGCAACATTTACGGCTTATGAGCTGCCTGCTGGAGTTGTCACATACCCTAAGACTGATGGTATTCCAAAGATTGCCACGACTAAGATTAAGGGCATCGACTGGTCAAAGTTGTTGAAGGTTGTTGATGTGCCGTCAGGTGTTGCCACGACTAACTTGGGTAACAAGAACGTGTTGGACAAGACTGTCGAAGTGGTTGATCGAGACCAATTCGTGAAGGCGGTTAAGGACGCTGGTTTGGCAACTAAGACGACGAAGGCAACTGACGGCGACGGTGAAACGACGGTGACATTGCCAAACGGACAATGGGTCATCACGCAAGATTCTGATGCCACTGGCACAGACGAAGCGATGCCAATCTTCTTGGATTTGCCAATGGGTAAGTCCAACGCAACCAAGACTGATTACTGGTATGACACACAATCACCTTTGCACGTTTACACCAAGCAATACAAGACAGCTTCCGTAACGATTAAGAAGACTGATGCGGAAACGAAGAAGGTCTTGGGCGGTGCGCAAATTTTGCTGGCACCAGCTTCAGTACAAGACAAGTTGAATGAAGTATTGCCACAATTGATTAAGGATATTGAAAAGACACCAACGAAGGCTGACGCATTGGTCGCTGCTGCGTTGGGCTTGACGTCAGATCAATTCTCAATTGAAGCAACTGATAAGAATGGACAAGTTGTCTTTGACGCGAACAAGGGTATCGCGATCTCAAAGGGACAACAATATGTGATTGCCGAATTGATGGCCCCTAAGGGTTACTTGACGGATCCGCAAGTAACGGTCGTAACGGCTGAACAAGACAGCGAAAATGCTGCCAAGTTGGTCAACTACGATGAGTTGCAAGTGGACAAAGCCATCACGGTTGATAACCAAACATTCGGTGCCGATGAAAAGGGTACTGGTGATGACAAGGAAGGTATCGCTCGTGGACAAAAGTTTACTTGGGATATCACGTCTGAATTGAACAAGAACATTGCTGACTACACAAGTTACAAGTTGACTGATGAAATGCCATATCAAGTGAACTGGATGTCAATGGACTTGGCATTGACGTACACGCAAAATGGCGAGAAGAAGTCAGTGCCATTGTCACAAGTGGTCAACGGCTTGTACCCAGTGAACCACGCAACTGACAAGTCATTGATTGACGAAGGTGTGACTGGACAAGGACTTGGCTTCACGACTGACCAAAACGGGTCAACGTTGAACGGCAAGACGATTGCTTACGATGCCGCAACGGCACCAAAGGTAACTGGTTTGGCCGATGGCTTTGACTCATCAGCATTCAACTTGTTCGGCCATGAGAGTACGTACACATTCGTTGGACAAGGTGATTCAGCTAACCCAGCCCGTGTGGTTGACTGGACGAAGCCAGTTGAGAACGGTGAAATCGTGTTGGATATGACGGCTTCAGGTCGCCAAGCAATGGGGGCCTTGATTGAAAAGTTGTTGGCTGAAGGTGCTGATGACGGTTCATGGAACTTGAGCTGGAAGATTAACTCAGCTGGTAACACGGCGTTGCAAGCCGATCACTTGGTTAACAAGATTGATTTGGATTACAACACGAAGTACGACGGCGGCTCAGACGACGATAAGACGCACACATTCACGGCCGGATGGGAAATCATCAAGACGGATGGCGATGTGAAGACTGACGCCAATGGTAACATCACCAACGGTTTGGCTGACGCTGGGTTCGACTTGGGACTTAAGGTAACGTCAACGAACATTGATGAAATCATCGCTGAAATGTATACGGCAAAGCGTTTCCCTAACATGAAGCGCACAGCCTCAGAACAAGATGTCCAACAACTTCGTGACGATGTGAAGGCCGGCAAGACGCGCTGGGTATACTTCATGCACGAAGATGTGAAGACTGGTGAGCCAATGGCGTCAATGCACTCAAATGCATCTGACCCAATGGGTGACGTGTTGTGGACTGTTCGTGAAGATAACGCCACGACCCACTATTCAGGTCCTGACGGATACTTGCAATACTGTGGTTTGGCCGGCGGTGACTACCAATTGATTGAGCGTGAAGCACCATCAGGCTACAAGTTGATGACGGAGCCACACTACTTCACGTTGTCAAACACACAATCAGGTAAGATCAATGGTGCTGCGACGGCTGATGACATCACGGTGGCTAACTACCGTGAGCAACCAGCTCAACCAGTAACGCCACAAATTAACGATACGCCAACGCACGCTGGTGGTATCTTGCCATACACGGCAACGGCCCTTGGCGGTTTGTTGACGTTGCTTGGATTGGCAGGTTTGATTGCTTTGATTAAGAAGCGCCGTGCACAAAACAACGACTAATCTTGATTAGTTTGCTCGCCGGGTGATCGGCGAGGAACATATTTAGCTGTTAACTCGGGGGAGAAAAGAATGGCAAAGAAGAAAAAGAAGTTTATGGCCGGGGCCAGTTTGTCTACTTGGATTCTATTTATTGTGGGATTGAGCATTTTCTCATATCCGATTGTGACGCAAGCTTATGAAGCAACTCACCAATCAGGAATGGTGAAGCAATATCAATCAACGGCTGCGCAAATGAACGCCAACGAAAAGGCAAAGTTGCAGGCTGAAGCTGATAAGCGAAACGAAGAGATTAAGAAAAAGGCGCAAAGCACAAATGGTGATACAGATCCGGACGTGGTGAAGGCGATGATTGAGCTGAACCAAAAGAAGGATTTGGAAACAGGTAAGAATTCTTCTTTGACGAAGATTGCCGGTAAGCCATTGGGTGTCTTGTCGATTCCTGAAATCGGTGGACTGCGTTTGCCAATCTACAATTCCGTGAAAGAAAAGGTATTGCGTACGGGTGCTGGTATTGTGCCAGGTACGTCATTGCCACAAGCCAACAAGGAAGGGTTGCACACGGCTATCATGGCGCACTCAGGTTTGCCAACGTCAAAGTTGTTCACGGACTTGGGTAAGATGAAGAAGGGCGACAAGTTCTACATCGAAGCACTTGGAAGCAAGACGATGACGTACAAGGTTGTTGAGATTCGTGTGATGAAGCCCGACAAGATGCAAAATGCCTTTAAGCTGAACCCAAAGGAAAACTTGGTGACATTGGTAAGTTGTACACCAGTTGGGGTTAACTCACACCGTTTGTTGGTGACGGGTAAGCAAGTGCCAGGTGACACGTTGCCATCAGGAACGCTACGTTCAGAGTTCTTGTGGTTCGCCGGTTTGATGGTTGTTGTGGCCACAATTATCGGTGTCTTGATCCGTAAAATCATCCGCATCAAGCAAGCCAAGATGGCCTTGGCGGGTAAGTAGTTTCATTGCTATAGATATGTTATCCTGAAGATACTGATTGGAGTACCGCAACTGCGGTGCTCCTTTTGTCGTTTAGGGGAGAAATGTAACAGTGTTGACTGTTCCGGGAGGTAACTATGGATCAATATGTGACAAAGCAAGAGTTTGATAATTTTAAGGAGCAAGACTTTAAGCCACTAGCGCGAGAAGTGACGGACCTGACCAAGGACGTTGCGATGTTACAGGGGAAGGTGAATGTACTTGATGTGAAGGTTGATCATCTAGGGACTCACTTGAACAAGCTAGAAAAGCGAGTTGAAGATTTACCAACTAACGCTGACGTGCAGGTGATTGTACAAGAAGGCCTTGATAAGGCGCTTGATCGCCATTCAAAGAAGATGGTACTTAATATTTCAGTCGTCTCAGCCGTAATGGGATTGGTGTGCACGATGATATCGACGTTCATGCAAATGTATTTCGCACGATAACATCCGCATATCCTTCGGGCTTATTTCATGGTTCAGTGTTAGAATAGTGAGAAATAATAAGAACGAGGTAATGCACATGGCAACACGAGTACAAGATGATTTCTATGATGCAATCAACGAGGAATGGGAAGCGCAAGCGGTGATTCCTGCGGATAAGTCACGTACGGGTGGCTTCAGCGATTTGGCTGACGAAATTGAAGATATGATGTTGGCCACAACCGACGATTGGATGGCAGGTAAGGATGCGCCAACTGATGATATTTTGGTGAACTTTATCAAGTTCCACCGTTTGACGTCAGATTGGGAGACACGTGAGGCATTGGGAACTGACCCAGTGAAGCCTTTGATTGCGCGTTACCAAGCGTTTGAATCATTTGCTGATTTTGCCAAGCACATTATTGAATTGGAAAAGGAAGGTTTGCCAAACGCCTTCCCAGTTGGCATTGCACCAGACTTTAAGGATGCGCGTACAAACGTGTTGTGGGCTGATGCGTTGGGAACAATTTTGCCAGATACGACTTACTACGCTGAGGATCACGAGCAGGGTAAGGAATTGTTGGCCAAGTGGCGTGCAGCGCAAGAAGACTTGTTGCCAAAGTTTGGTTTCTCAGCTGATGAAATCAAGGATTTGTTGGACAAGTACATCGCTTATGACGCCCGTATCGCCAAGGTTGTCTTGAGCCAAGAAGAATCTGCTGAGTACGCCAAGTTGTACCACCCATACAAGTGGGCGGACTTCACGGCGTTGACGCAATTGCCAATGGATGAGGTGGTGCAAGCCATGACGGGTGCGACACCAGATATGATTGTGGTGCCAGAGGAACGTTTCTGGGCTGCCTCAGATCAATTCTTCTCTGAAGAAGCATGGCCATTGTTGCAAGCAACGTTGATTGTTGGCATCGCAAACGCCTTTACAAGCTACCTGTCAGACGAGATTCGTGTCTTGGGTGGTGCGTACGGCCGTGCTTTGTCAGGAACGCCAGAAGCTTTGAACAAGCAAAAGGCCGCTTACTACTTGGCCGCTGGTCCATACACGCAAGCTCTTGGTTTGTGGTATGCCGGCGAGAAGTTCTCTGAAGCCGCTAAGCAAGACGTCGAGCAAAAGGTTGCGACGATGATTGATGTCTACAAGCAACGTTTGCAATCAGCTGATTGGCTACAACAAGCAACGCGTGACAAGGCGGTTGTGAAGTTGGATGCGATTGTGCCACACATCGGTTATCCAGAAAAGTTGCCTGACCGCTACAAGGACAAGATTGTAGATGATGGGGCTGGTTTGTTTGAGACGGCCGAGAAGTTCCGCGCCCAAGCGGTGGCCTACCAATGGTCAAAGTGGAACCAACCGGTCGACCGTGAGGAATGGCACATGCCAGCGCACATGGTGAACGCGTACTACGATCCACAACAAAACCAAATTGTGTTCCCAGCTGCGATTTTGCAAGCGCCATTCTACAGCTTGGACCAATCTTCATCAGCGAACTACGGTGGAATCGGTGCGGTTATCGCGCACGAAATTTCACACGCTTTTGACACAAACGGTGCGTCATTCGATGAAAACGGTAGCTTGAACGACTGGTGGACGGAAGAAGACTATGAAGCCTTCCGTGACCGTACACAAAAGGTTGTTGATGAATTCGATGGCTTGGATTCATATGGTGCCAAGGTGAATGGTAAGTTGACGGTGTCTGAAAACGTCGCTGACTTGGGCGGTGTGGCTGCTGCTTTAGCTGCCGCAAAGCGCGATGATGATTTCTCAGCGAAGGACTTCTTCGAGAGCTGGGCAACTATCTGGCGTCAAAAGGCCCGTCCAGAAATCATGCAATTATTGGCTGCCTCAGACGTTCACGGACCGGCTAAGTTCCGTGTTAACGTGACGGTTTCTAACTTCGATGATTTCTACACGACATTTGATGTGCAACCATCTGACAAGATGTACCGCGCACCAGAAGACCGCGTGATGATTTGGTAATGATATGAAAAAACCGAATTCGACTTTGCCCAAGTGGCAGGTCGAATTCGGTTTTTAATTTGTGGTAGTTCGGTATAATAACGGTATGGAGGTGGAATTATGACACCAAATGAAAAAGCAAAAAACATTATTCACTCAGCATCAGGCGCAGCCGGTGCGGTGGCTTTATCACCAATTCCGTTTACAGATGCGACGTTACTTGTGCCGATTCAAGTCACGATGATTACGTCATTGTTCAAGGCGTATGATCAAAAGGTGATGGAAGGTGCCGTACGCGGTGCTGTCTGGGCAGTCGCAGCGACATCATTCGGTCGTGGTGTCGTGGGAAATGCGTTGAAGTTTATCCCAGGTATCGGTACGACGACTGGTGCAGCAATCTCAATGGCGACAGCGGTCGGATTGACCGAAGCAATCGGATGGGCCATTGTGAATGAGCTAGAATCAGGTGAGAAGGTTACGCCAGGTGATATCACAGGTATCATCATGAAGGCGGCCAAGACATTTAAGTTGCCGAAGAAACAATAGCTATGAACTGAAAACAGCCCTCGCGTCGGCAGTGCCGATACGAGGGCTGTTTGCGCAAAAAACCACGGTAACTTTGGCAGGTAACCCGTGGTCTAATCTTTATTATCAATAAAGTGTGACTTTGCGGTGCTCCGCCACAGTATATAACAAACCGAATTCATTTGCCACATGGCAGGTCGAATTCGGTTTTTAATTTGCCTAAAAGCCCAACCTAGGCGGGCTTTGTTAAGGAGATTTTAAAAACGGCAAAAAATCCGTCGAAAGATTTAGGTAATTTGTAAGCGGTTTCAATATAATGAAATTGTCGAGTGATGACTAACTATAAGTACGGGGGATTAAATGATGTTTGGATTTGGGAAGAAGAAAACAGCAGTGTTGGATCAACGACTATACAACCCGGTTATGGGTCAAGTAATTGAGTTAGAAGATGTTTCTGATCCAGTTTTTGCTGGAGGCATGATGGGCGAGGGCTTTGCGGTTGAACCGACTGGAAGTGAAGTTGTTGCACCGGTCAGTGGGGAAGTGACAATGGTGCAAGGACACGCAGTGGGGTTCAAACGTGTCGACGGTTTAGAGATTCTGTTGCACATGGGGATTGATACGGTGTCACTAGATGGGGCGCCGTTTAAGATTACGGTGTCGGTTGGTGATGTTGTGCAAGGCGGCGATGTCATTGCGGTGGCTGATTGGGCGCAAGTTGATGCAGCTGGGTTGCCAAAGACAACGATGGTCTTGATTACGAACACAGCGGATAAGTTGGCATCAATGACACGCAACTGGCAAGACGGTGTTGAGATGGTGACCGGCGCAGAGGTCGGCACAGCGATGGCTAAGTAGGGGGACAGGGTTATGGCGAAAGATTATCAACCGTTAGCACGGGATATTGTGACGGCCGTTGGTGGGCCTGAAAACGTCGACAAAGTGATTCATTGTATTACCCGTTTGCGTTTTTACTTGAAGGATGAAACCAAGGCAGATTCGGAAACGATTCGCGAGATGCCAGGTGTGGCTGGGGCGGTTTACAACGAACAACTGGGTCAGTATCAAGTGGTTATTGGACAGGAGGTTGCTGATGTCTACGATGAAGTGACCAAGGTTTTGGGTCAAACGGATGCAGATGAGCCGACTACAACCCAAGCGCCGAAGCCAACGACAACGCTGGGCTGGGTATCACATGGCTTTAAGTTACTGATTGCGACGATTACTGGGTCAATGATGCCGGTGATTGGCTTGTTGGCTGCATCTGGAATTCTGAAAGGGTTCCTAACCTTGTTCACGTTTAATTTCCATTTGATTGATACGAATTCAACGACTTATACCATCATCAATGCGATGGGGGATGCGGCGTTCTACTTCTTGCCAATCTTGGTCGGTTTTTCAGCTGCCAAGCAATTGAAGTCTGATCCAATTACGGTAGCTGCAATTGCTGGTGTGTTGGTTCACCCAACGATTGCTGAATTATGGAGCGCGCCAACGAAGGGAATGAACGAATTGTTTGGGGTGCCGTTGAACGCCGACTTCTTTGGATTGCCCATTCACATTCCGCAATACACATATTCAATTTTTCCAATTATCTTCGGCGCGTGGCTCGCACGACCAGTAGGAAATTGGTTTAAGAAAGTTTTGCCCGTATCATTGCGTTCGATTTTCCAGCCATTATTCACGGTCTTCATCGTCACCGCGGTTATCTTGTGTGTGATGGGACCAGTGATTTCATTGATTTCAGCCGGGATGGCGTGGTTGATTCACTTGTTGGTGACGGCGAACGAAGCGATTGCGGGGTTGATTATTGGCGGCTTGTATCAATGCTTGGTTATTTTTGGTTTGCACTGGATGGTTATTCCGCTACTTTCAAATGATTTGGCAACGACGGGACACTCAGTATTGAACGGGTTGATTAATTTCTCAATGATTGCGCAAGCAGCCGGTGCCTTAGCGGTATTTGTTAAGTCAAAGCAAGCCAACGTTAAGGGCCTTGGCTTGGCCGGCGCCTTGTCAGGGTTCGCTGGTGTTACTGAACCCGCGGTGTACGGAATCAATTTGAAGTACGGCCGCGTCTTTTGGATGGCCAACATCGGTGGTGCCGTGGGTGGTTTCGTTGCTGGTTTGATGAAAATTGATATGTGGGGCTTCACCGGTTCTCTGATTGGGTTCCCATCATTTATCAATCCAAAGACTGGTATTGATATGAGTTTCTGGGCCTTTTGGGCAGGTAGTGCGGCGACAATTGCGGTGTCATTCTTGTGCGTTTACTTGTGGGGATTCAAGGATAGTGACACCGAGGTTGCTAAGACTGCTGAAAAGAAGAATGTGTTTAAGACAGCACAGGGGGCCTAGTGATGAGTTTTCACGATAAAGTGGTGTATCAAATTTATCCCAAATCATTCAACGATTCGAATGGGGATGGAATTGGTGATTTGCCCGGCATTATTGAAAAGGTGCCTTATCTAGCTGATTTGGGCGTGGACGTTCTTTGGCTGAATCCATTCTATCCATCGCCACAGCGTGATAATGGGTATGACATTTCTGACTACACGGCAGTTGATCCACGGTTTGGGACCATGGCTGATTTTGAAGAATTGGTTGCAGTTGCCCAAGCGTATGACATGGGCTTGATGTTGGATATGGTGCTCAATCACGTTTCGACTGAGCACGAATGGTTCCAAAAGGCGTTGGCTGGTGATGCAACATATCAGGATTATTTTATTCTGCGTGATGAGCCCAATAATTGGCCATCTAAGTTTGGTGGCAATGCTTGGGCGCCATTTGGAAATACAGGTAAATACTATCTGCATTTATATGATGAAACGCAGGCGGATTTGAATTGGCGCAACCCGGCCGTGCGTCGTGAGTTGCAAGACGTGGTGAATTTCTGGCTAGATAAGGGTGCAGTTGGACTGCGTTTTGATGTCATCAATGTAATCGGCAAAGATGAGTTGTTGCGCGATAACGCGGTGAATGAAGGTAAAGCCGAGTACACTGATACGCCGGTTGTGCACGATTACTTGCAAGAACTGCATGCTGCGACCTTTGGAAAACGGGATGGCATTATGACAGTTGGCGAGATGAGTTCAACCACTGTCGAAAACTGCATTATGTACACACGACCTGACCGTCAAGAACTATCAATGACGTTCAACTTCCATCATCTGAAGGTGGATTACAAAGCTGGCCAAAAGTGGACCGATGCGCCGGCTGACTTTAAGCAGTTGCGTGATTTATTACATGAATGGAATGTGGGGATGTCGCAAGGCGGTGGTTGGAATGCATGGTTCTGGAATAATCACGACCAACCACGAGCGTTGAATCGCTTCATCGATGGGGAGAACTATCGCGAAGTTGGTGCCAAGATGCTGGCAGCTAGCATTCATTTAAATCGTGGCACACCTTATATCTATATGGGTGAAGAAATCGGCATGGTGGATCCAGACTTCGATAACATAGCGGATTATGTCGATGTTGAAAGTTGGCATGCTTATGAAATGCTACAAGCGCAAGGCAAGTCCGCGGAAGAAGCGTTTGCGATTGTTGCTAAGAAGTCACGTGATAATTCACGAACACCAATGCAATGGGATGCCACTGAAAATGCCGGCTTTACGACAGGGACGCCGTGGTTGAAAGTTGGCACGCATTATAAGGATATTAATGTTGCTGACGAAATGTTGAACGGCAGCATTCGTTCTTTCTATCAACAGATCATCACGTTGCGTAAGACGGAACCGGTTATTGCGGAAGGTGATTATGAACCTTGGATGCCGGATCATAATCAGGTGTATGCCTACATTCGTAGTCTGAACGGTACGCAACTGCTGGTGTTGAATAACTTTAGCAATGCAGCAACGAAGATTTCAATACCGGAGTGTTTTGTGACGGGGGATGTCCTAATTTCAAATTACGATGATGTCACGGTTGCTGGTGTACAGCGGTTAGAACCTTATCAAACACTGACAATAATTAGTCGAAAAGTATAATCGTTAAGTTCATAAACGCTTGGTAATCTACTTTTAGCGTTGGGTGAGAACAAATAATCGAGAAAGAGAAATTTACTCCGGTAAATTTCTCTTTCTTAGTATATAAAGACGCAAACCCACTAGTTACGCGGTTCACAAGGCGTTTATTAACTTACTTAAAAATATAAAAACGCATACATTTTCAGTTATAAATCACTTATTTTCATGAAAATTTCATGAAAATAAAACAAACAGTTGCGCTATATTGACCTTATGTGATATTATTCACTTGTAGAAAAAAGAGACGCGAAAGGTTGGTATGACGCATATGTTTGGTGAAAATAATCGATTTTGGCAAATGGTGTTGACAACGTTTTGTGAAATGATATACTAAGTATGTTAATAAATGAGCAAACGAATTTTTTGAAAGATATTTGAGAGGTTATAATCATGGCTGATGCACCTAAGAAGAAGGTACTAACGGAAGAAGAAAAGGCAGCACGTTTCGAAGCTGCTAAGAAGATGACTTCAGAATTGGTTGACAAGTCTGAAGTTGCGTTGAAGGAATTCTCAACGTTCACACAAGAACAAGTTGATAAGATCGTTGCTGCAATGGCATTGGCTGGATCAGAAAACTCATTGTTGTTGGCCCACGAAGCTCACGATGAAACTGGTCGTGGTGTTGTTGAAGATAAGGATACGAAGAACCGCTTCGCATCAGAATCTGTTTACAACGCTATCAAGAACGACAAGACGGTTGGCGTTATCTCAGAAGATCGCGTGACTGGTAAGATTGAATTGGCAGCCCCACTTGGAATCTTGGCTGGTATCGTGCCTACGACTAACCCAACTTCAACGACTATTTTCAAGTCAATGTTGGCTGCTAAGACGCGTAACACGATTGTCTTCGCCTTCCACCCACAAGCTCAAAAGTCATCAGCACACGCTGCTAAGATCGTTTACGATGCAGCCGTTGCCGCTGGTGCTCCTAAGAACTTCATCCAATGGATTGAGAAGCCATCACTAGATGGAACGACGACTTTGATTCAAAACCCAAAGATTGCTTCAATCTTGGCTACTGGTGGACCTTCAATGGTTAACGCCGCTTTGAAGTCAGGAAACCCATCAATGGGTGTTGGAGCTGGTAACGGTGCCGTATTCGTTGACGCAACTGCTAACATCGACCGCGCTGTTGAAGACTTGCTATTGTCAAAGCGTTTTGACAACGGTATGATTTGTGCCACTGAAAACTCATTGGTTATCGAAGCTCCTGTATACGATGAAGTTATGCGCAAGTTGCAAGAACAAGGTGCATACTTGACGCCAAAGAAGGACTACGAGAAGGTTGCTAACTTCGTCTTCAAGCCAAACGCTGAAGGATTCGGTGTTAACGGACCGGTTGCCGGAATGTCAGGTAAGTGGATTGCCGAGCAATCAGGTTTGAAGTTGCCAGAAGACAAGGATGTTTTGTTGTTCGAATTGGACAAGAAGAACATCGGTGAAGCTTTGTCATCAGAAAAGTTGAGCCCATTGTTGTCAGTTTACAAGGCTGCTGACCGCGAAGACGCTATCGAAATCGTACGCGCTTTGTTGAACTACCAAGGTGCAGGACACAACGCTGCTATCCAAATCGGTGCCCAAGACGATCCATTCGTTAAGGAATACGCCGACAAGATTGAAGCATCACGTATCTTGGTTAACCAACCAGACTCAATCGGTGGTGTTGGAGATATCTACACTGACGCAATGCGCCCATCATTGACGCTTGGAACTGGATCATGGGGGAAGAATTCATTGTCACACAACTTGTCAACTTACGATTTGCTTAACATCAAGACGGTTGCCCGTCGTCGTAACCGCCCACAATGGGTACGTTTGCCAAAGGACATCTACTACGAGTCAAACGCAATCACGTACTTGCAAGAATTGCCAAACATTGATCGCGCCTTCATCGTTGCCGACCCAGGAATGGTTAAGTTCGGCTTCGTAGACAAGATTTTGGACCAATTTGCTTTGCGCCAAGACCAAGTGAAGACGTCAATCTACGGTTCAGTACAACCTGACCCAACTATCGGTCAAGCTATCGAAATTGCCCGTCAAATGTCAGAATTCCAACCAGACACTGTTGTCTTGATTGGTGGAGGTTCAGCTCTTGACGCTGGTAAGATTGCTCGCTTCTTGTACGAGTACTCTGCAGAAGAGGGTCACGAAGGAATCTTGAACGACGATGCTGCCTTGAAGGAATTGTTCGGCGAGTTGGCACAAAAGTTCATGGATATCCGTAAGCGTATCGTGAAGTTCGATCACCAACACTTGACGCAAATGGTTGCTATCCCAACGACGTCAGGAACTGGTTCAGAAGTAACGCCATTTGCCGTTATTACTGACGACGAAACGCACGTTAAGTACCCATTGGCTGACTATGAGTTGACGCCACAAGTTGCCATCGTGGACCCAGAGTTCGTTATGACGGTGCCAAAGCGCACGGTTGCCTTCTCAGGTTTGGACGCTTTGTCACACGCCTTGGAGTCATACGTTTCAGTTATGGCCTCAGAATTCACTCGTCCATGGGCTTTGCAAGCTATCAAGTTGATCTTCGATAACTTGGAGACGTCATACAAGTACGACCCAGCTAACCCAACTAAGGAAGGCCAAGAAGCACGTTCAAAGATGCACTACGCTTCAACGTTGGCAGGTATGTCATTTGCCAATGCCTTCTTGGGAATTAACCACGCCTTGGCTCACAAGACTGGTGGTGCCTTCGGTTTGCCTCACGGATTGGCTATCTCAATCGCCATGAAGCACGTTATCAAGTTCAACGCGGTTACTGGAAACGTAAAGCGTACGCCATTCCCACGTTACGAGACTTACACGGCACAAAAGGATTACGCTGATATCGCTCGCTACCTTGGTTTGCAAGGAAAGGACGATGCTGAATTGGTTGAAGCATTGTTGGCTAAGATTGACCAATTGTTCGCTGGTGTAGAAGTTGTTCCAACTTTGTCAGCAAACGGTGTATCAAAGGCTGACTTTGACAAGGCTTTGGAGACTTTACCTGACTTGGTATACAACGACCAAACGACGCCAGGTAACCCACGTCAACCACGTTTGGAAGAGATCCGCACTTTGTTGTCAGACCAATTCTAATCTAGGTTAACGCCTCACAACTCAATATCTATAGCACCCACAAACTACAGCCATGGTTTGTGGGTGCTTTTGGTTTAGGTAGTTGTTAGTGTCCGACCTAACGGTCGGAGTGACCTGCCCCTTCTTTAGGCTCGCTAACCCAAGTGGACCATGACCTGTGGGGAGCGGAGTCCACTGCGTTGCAGCGTACACCTTTACCTCCTCGTGGCTCTAAGCGGGAAACCCGCTAAGAACCCACACCCACGGGTCAAGGTCCGCTTGGGTCTATACGCTCGGCGGGGCAGGTCACAGCAGCCGAGTAATACTCTGATATTTTGATTTTCATCCACCGTGATACTACAAGATGAACGGTTCAACTATTTATTTTGCAGTAGATGAAAATCTGAAATAGACTAGAATATCTTGGCTGCTGGCATGGGATTTGGTTGGGGTGGTGGTGCGGAGCTCCTGCGATATTAGCCGGTGACAAAGCGAGGACAGGAGCACCAATTATCACTTAGTAGCAGTGGATTTCAAGCCGATAGGCGCGGAAACACGCTGAGACTTAGTGAGAATGGGACTCCGTCGCCACCAGCTTATATTGTAGGACGGAGCACCGCCACCCCAACCAAATCCCATGCTTCGACGCAACGCGTCGACACTCACCACCAACAAAAGTTCCAACAAACAATCAACCACGTATTTTGATAAAATAGAGGTGTCGAAAAGGAGGGGCTTGGCGATGCAACATGAAGAAAGAATTGCGGTCACGCAAACAAAGAAGTCTTTGGGGAAAGATGTGCCAGAGAAGCCTTTTAAGGGCTATGAAGAAACTTGTTTTGGACCATATTCTGATTTAATTACTGACTTCGGTAGTTACGGTTGGCGATAGTGAACAATGCCTCGGACGAAAAATTCCGGGGCATTTTTGTTGCAGGGGCTTAGCGCGAATCTGTATACTTTGCGTTAACGAAAAACAGTAGCAAACCCAAACCAAAGAGAGTATAGGTGACGGATTTGAAAAAGTGGCAAGTGGCCGGATTGGTCGGACTATCATTGGCGTTGGGGGGACTCGCTGTTGATGGTGCCGATTGATATTCCGGGTTATCAAACACCCGCATCAGTTACGCAGACCATCAAGAATCATACATTGATTACATTTAAATATGTCCCTGAAACGTATTCAGTCACGTTACGTTATTTGGATGCAGATAATAATGACGTCGTGGCAACTAAAACGTATGATGCAACCTATGGCGCTAAACTAATTATTCCGTCGTTTTCACAAGACGGTTATCGCATGACGCAGGGTGATACGTTGACCGTTAAGAAGTCGCAGACAATTACCTACAAGTTAGATCATGAACCGACGGCATCTTCGGTTCATGAAGAGACGAATAATTTGGCCGACAACCAACCAGGACAAGTGTTGTCTGACCGTACGTTGGATTCGCTTCAAGATTATGCGTTGGATGCCTTGAATAGCTACCGTGCGCATTATGATGTGAGCCAGGTGTCAGCGTCTTCAGTGGCTTTGAATTTAGCGAAGCAAGAAAGTCGTTGGGCGTTGGAGAATCCGAGTGATTTTGCAACGAACCCTCACGGCAATTTCAATAATTTGTTTCAGACGTTGCCGACGTTTAAGATGGCCGACGGTAAGTTGAAGTACTACAACCAAGGGTCTGAGGAAACGAATGGTGATGGATCAACGATTCAGCACATTACGGACGTTAATTACGGTGCGGTCATTGATCAGAAGGATGCGTTGACCTTTGGGAATGTACCAGGTTCATCAAGTGACGTGTGGACGCTCGCTGATTTAACGAGTGAAGAGCAGTTGCGGTTGTTGGCGGCCGATTTGGTGAAGCAATTTGGTGATGACGGTCAGCCGGCGGGGTACGATAATACGACGGCTGCGCAACAGGGTGCCTCACACAAGATTGGCTTGATGACGGAGCAAACACATGATTCGGCTGGACCAATTGAAGTTGGATTCTCGGTTTATGCTAATCCGGATGGTACATTGCGTGGATATGTAGAAGTCCTAACGCCAACATTGATTGATAATGATTAAAAAATACCGCACCTGAAACTTAGTTTTCAGGTGCGGTATTTGCTTATAGTTCAAAATCGTCAGTCATTTCCAATTTGATTGGTGCGTGATCTTGGCGAGCACCAGTGTCGATGACGCTGAAGTTAGCCAATTGCTCGTTCAAACGAGTTGAAGTGAGGTAGTAATCGATACGCCAACCAGAATTGTTAATCTTTGACGTCTTAGAAATTTGGGCCCACCAGGTATAAACACCAGCTAGGTCTGGGTTCAAGTGACGGAAGACATCAGTGAAACCAGCATCCAACAGGGCACTGAACTTCGTGCGTTCTTCATCGGTGAAGCCGGCACTCTTGTGATTGGTCTTTGGATTCTTCAAATCGATTTCTTGGTGAGCGACATTGAAGTCACCAGAGAAGATGACGGGCTTCTTGGCATCCAATCTTGAAACGTAGGCGCGGTAGGCATCATCCCAAGCTTGGCGTTCGTCTAGGCGGGCCAACTCACTGCCTGAGTTTGGCGTATACACCGTTGATACATACACATTAGGGAATTCGAGGGTGATAATACGTCCCTCAATATCCATGTCGCCAGGAGCACCAATTTCAGGCATCTCAACGGCAATTGGCTCAGTCTTTGAGAGCATCATCGTCCCAGAATAACCTGAGCGACCAGTGCTCATACGTAGGTAGCGGTGGTAGCCTGGGAAAAGTTTATCCAGCGCAGCCGCCTGCTTCTTTGTTAAACCAGTTGGCTTCAATTTTGTTTCTTGGATTGCAAGTACGTCCGGTTGCTCAGCGGCGATATCTTGCAAAACTTGCCAAGTCATTTCGCCACGCGCTGATTTGTGTTCAACGGCCGCGTTAACGCTATCAATATTCCATGAGATGAACTTCATTTCAGGCACCTATCCTTCTTTTCTGTTTAATTCCATTGTATCGAAAAACGAGGTGCCTGTCAGATTACAATCTTGACCGTAATGTGACAATTTCTTTGCAAGAGGTCTGGATGAGTTGTATGATTAATAGTTGCGGATAGGAGGAGATGCACTATGGAAACGCCGATTTTGCAGGTTTCGAATATAAATAAATCATTCGGTCGTGTACGCGCGTTACGTGATGTGTCTTTTGCTGTCACGCGTGGCACAATCATTGGTTTGGTTGGTCCGAATGGCGCTGGTAAGTCAACGACAATGAAGGTGGTTACTGGCGTAACGGCGCCGGATGTTGGTGAAGTTCAGGTGGCTGGTGAAACGGTGACGATGCAACAACGGCATGCACTGGTTAGGGTTGGTGCATTGATTGAAAATCCTGGTCTTTATTCGTACATGACAGGTTGGGATAACTTGAAGTTGTATGCGGATGTCGCTGGCACATCTGATAGCAAAATCAATGCGATTGTGTCGCAACTTGGCTTAGCTGAGTTTATTAATAAAAAAGTGAAGACCTATTCGTGGGGGATGAAGCAACGCGTTGGGGTGGCGTTAGCGATGGTTAACGACCCGGACCTCTTGTTGCTTGATGAACCGTTGAATGGGATGGATCCGGTTAGCGTTGAAGAAGTTAAGTCGGTTTTGCGTGAGTGGCGTGATGCTGGCAAAACGATTTTGATTTCATCGCACACCGTCCGTGATTTGGAAGGCTTGGTTGACGATTATATCTTTATTGATCGTGGTGAAATCATTTCGCGTGATGAAATTTTGACGGCCGCTGACGGTAAGGTAGATCCAGACTTAGAAGAGATGTTTGCGGATGTGATTGCACGCCGTAAGCAACAAGGAGTTGGTGATGTTGATTAAGTTGGAATTGCAGAAGTTTTTCAAAAAGACATCGACCTGGGTGATGCCACTAGTAATCCTTGCGCTTGGTTTGTTGTTGGCGCTGGCGAATGCGTTGGATCAGTCTGAAACAATCAAAACGCTGGTTAATCAGGAATTCACGGGAACGTTGGCGTTAGTGACTGATTTGATGTTACTTGGGGTCGCAGGACGCGTGATTACATCTGAGTTTACGTTTGGCACGATGAAAATGTTGTTTGCCCAACGTTTTACCCGCCGGCAAATCTTCATGGCGAAGTTAGTGACGGTCGCGGTCGCGTTTGTGCTATTGCAAGCAGCGCTGTTTATCACGATGGTGCTGATATCGTTGTTGTTCGGACACGCCTGGTTGGTTGACCTAGGTATCTTTGCGGGCTACTTATTCGGTAGTGTCATCAGTTCAATTTTGTTTGTCAGCGTGATGTTTGTGGTTGCCAACCTTATTCGCAATGATTTGTTAGTGGTAGTGATTGGTATTTTGATGATTTTGATGCTCGAAGTGATTGGGGCAGTGGTTGTTGGGCATGGCATTTTGCCGCTTGATTATTCACCACTAGGTGCTTTTTACGTGAGTGCGATGGCGGGGTTGCCGAGTGTGATGGCTGAGTATCAGATGAACGGTTTCTTAGTTGGTCTGGCAACAATTATTTATAGTGGTATCCTGTATGGCGTCGCGTTGATGCTGTTTAAGCGTCGCGAAGTTTAAGATAGATAACGAAAAAGCATCGATCAGAAATTTCTGGTCGATGCTTTATTTGTTGTATGGAAATAAAAAAACACGGAAGTCAAACGACTTCCGTGTTTTAAGTGATAGCCCAACAGGGAATCGAACCCTGGATTCCGCGCTGAGAACGCGACGTCTTAACCACTTGACCATTGGGCCATGATGACAAATTTAGCAAGCCTGAGCTTAATAGCCCAACAGGGAATCGAACCCTGGATTCCGCGCTGAGAACGCGACGTCTTAACCACTTGACCATTGGGCCAAAATTATCATCTGTTGTCTTAACAACAATACATAACTATACAGATATCCCACACTAAAGTCAACACTTTTTCGTAAATTAATTTCAAATAATTAGCATTTCCTTGATGCCTGCGGTCAGTGTAACAAAAATGGTACAATAGTAACAATTAGAAGGCTGTTGATGCCTGAATATCGGGGACAAACACAACCAGAAAGAGGTTAACAATGTCATTTAATTTGTATCTAGTACGTCACGGGGAAACTTACTTCAATAAATATCAACGTATGCAAGGGTGGGGAAACGCGCCTTTGACGGATAAAGGTATTTCAGACGGGTTTGCGGCCGGTGAGCGTTTGAGCAATGTGCGTTTTGATGCGGCTTACTCATCTGACTTGCAACGTGCTATTCATACAGCTGAGTTTATTTTGGGGCGTAACACGCAAAGTGGTGATTTGAAGACACCAGAGCAATTGCAACAATTCCGTGAGCAATTCTTCGGGTTCTTCGAAGGACTCCCTAGTGCGTCAAGTGCCGAGCAGATTGCTGGTATCATTGGCTTGGAAAACATTACGTCATACGGCGACTTGATGTCACAATTGACACAAGATGAAGTGATGGATGCGTTCAAGGAAGCCGATCCAACCCACGACGCTGAAGATGCGGCCACATTCTGGGCTCGTGCTGAGAATGGTTTGGACATCTTGCGTCAAAACACACGCGATGGGCAAAACGTTTTGGTGGTGGCCCACGGTACAATGATTCGAAACTTGGTTTATAAGTACGACTCACATGAGACGGCTAAGGAAAAGCCATTGAATGGTTCAATTTCAGTTTGGGAAGTCTCAGATGACGACATGAAGTTGAAGGCGTACAACGATACGACAACTAATTGGTAGGAAAGATAATTTATGATAGAAAATGATTTGCATCCAATCCGCAAGGTTGTGCTTGCGGGACTAGATAAGCAAAATGCTGAATTCGATTACGAGATGATCGAGTTGGCTAACTTGGCTGAAGCGAATTACATGGAAGTCGTTGGGACGGTGACCCAAAAGTTGGAACGTCCAAACGCTGCCACGTATTTTGGTAAGGGTAAGGTTGAAGAACTTAAGGAAGCCGTTGAATACTACGAAGCTGACATGGTTGTGACGAACGATGAGTTGTCACCATCACAAATCCGTAACTTGGAATCAGGTACGGGTGCCGGCATTATGGATCGAACGGCGTTGATTTTGGACATTTTCGCATCACGTGCTAAGACGCGTGTGGCGAAGTTGCAAGTTGCCATCGCGCAATTGCAATACCAACTACCACGTTTGCGTACGTCAATGAACGTGCGTCTTGACCAGCAAACCGGTGGTGGCGGTGGTAGCTTTACTAGCCGTGGTGCTGGTGAAACGAAGCTGGAAATGAACCGTCGTCACATCGAGCACCAAATTTCATTGTTGCGTGCTGAATTGAAGGACGTTGAAGCTGACGATCAAACGCGTCGTGCCCGTCGTGATAAGCAAAGCATCAAGAATGTGGCCTTGGTTGGTTATACCAACGCCGGTAAGTCAACGTTCATGAACGGTTTGGTCCGTCAATTTGGTGAGAACCAAGAGAAGACAGTCTTCCAAGCCGACATGTTGTTTGCGACTTTGGAGACGTCAGTGCGCAAGTTGAACTTGCCTGATAACCAAAGCTTCTTGTTGTCTGATACGGTTGGATTCGTCTCAAAGTTGCCGCACGGTTTGGTGGCAGCCTTCCGTGCAACGCTGGCCGAAGCTGCGCAAGCGGACTTGTTGCTACAAGTGGTCGACTATGCGGATGAAAACTACAAGGAAATGATGTCAACGACGGCTCGTACGTTGAAGGAAATCGGCGTTGGTGATATTCCAATGATTACGATTTATAACAAGGCCGACAAGATTGAAGGACTATCATTCCCTGACCGTGAAGGTGATACGTTGACGTTGTCAGCCCAAGATGATGCCTCATTGGATTTGTTGGTAAACGTTATTCGTGAGCATATCTTTGCGGATCACCAAGAAGTAAAGGTTTTGATTCCATTTGACCAAGGTCAATTGGTGAATGAGTTGAATGAAGAAGCATCTGTGCACAGCATCGACTATGTTGAAGCTGGAACGATGATGGATGTGACGTTGACGCCAGTGCAAGCTGCGCGTTTTGCAAAATATATTGTTGATTAAGGAGACCGCGAATGGTTTTACTTACAGTACTTTCATTTTTAATTGCAGCCTTGGCAGGTTTTATGCTTTGGCGTAATGTGCACAGTGAGCCGCGTTCGATGTGGCTGGGAACTTGGACAATAGTGTTCTTGATGTTCTTAATTTCCACGATTATGCTTGCTGCCAGCTTTGTTGGTGGTCCTGGGTTACTTATCATCATGGCAATCATGATGGTGGTGATTGGTATCTTTGTGATTATGTCTGTGTTGATTGACTTAGGAGTTGTTTATTACTCATGGCAAATCTGGCGTAAGGAATCCCACACTTTGGCGAACTTGTTGTTGCCATTGTTGTTCTTGGCGTTGGCTGTCTTTAACATAGTTGACGGTATTATGGACAATGCACCAGCCTGGTTGGATACGCTTTTTACAGCAGCACGAGTCATGACACTTTACTTCATGTTGGTGTTTGTGATTTTCCTAGTATCATCAATTGTTTACGGTTGGGTGATGCGCAAGCGTGAGAGTGACTACTATGTTGTCTTGGGGGCCGGCTTGATTGAGGGCCACAAGGTTGGGAAGTTGTTGGCTAACCGTATTCAAGCCGCAACTGATGCTGGTAAGCGTCGTTTTGAAAAGGACGGCAAGTACCCCGTTATCGTGTTCTCAGGTGGGCAAGGTGGTGACGAAAAGGTTTCCGAAGCGCAAGCCATGCGTGATTACGCGGTTGAAACGTTTGGTTATCCAGCTGAACAAACCCGTTTGGAAGATCAAAGTCGCACGACGCGTGAAAACATGCGTTTCTCACGTGACTTGATTAGTAAGGAAACGGGCGTTGTTGAACCACCATTTGAGTTCTTCACGAGTGAGTACCACGTCTTCCGCGCTGGTTTGCAAGCACGTGAGTTTGGGATTGAAGCGCAAGGCCGTGGTGGGAAGACGCCGTTCTACTACCGCATTCCAGCTTTTATTCGTGAGTACATTGCCGTGTTGAATATGCACCGTCGTTTGCACATTGCGATTTCAGCACTTGTGCTTGGTGTGTCAATCATTTTGGCAATTGCCACGTTATTCGTTAAATAATTTGTGAACCACATCCGCATTTTCGGGTGTGGTTCTTTTGTTAATTCTTTGTAAACTTAATTTACAAAAGGGGTCGTAAGTCTGCTAAAATAGCCTATTGACGAATAGAAATAAATAAGAAATTTGGAGGGGAAATTATGCGATTGTTGAAGCCCTACTTTAAGGGTTACAAACTCGATTTGACGATTGCCGTTTTGACGGTGACCATCATGGCGATTTCAATGTTGCTACAGCCAACGTTGCTAACCAACATCGTTCAAGCTATCTCAGACGATAACATGGACAAGGTTAACCAAATTGGCTTGAAGCTATTGGTGATTGCTGGTATCGGGTTGATTGCTGGAATTATTAATACGATTTTTGCGGCCCGTGCCTCACAAGGGATTGCCTCAGATGTTCGTGAAGCGGCTTATCGCAAGATTCAAACGTTCTCATTTGGGAACATCGAGCAATACTCAGTTGGTAACTTGGTGGTTCGTTTGACGAACGATATTACGCAAATTCAAAGTATTTTGATGATGGGTCTACAACCATTGTTGCGTATGCCAATTTTGTTTGTCGGTGGTTTCATTTTGGCCGTGCACTCAATTCCCGCTTTGTGGTGGATCATCGTCGTGATGGTTATCTTGGTCGGTGCTGTGTCAGCGGTTGTCATGGGAAACATGGGTAAGCGATTCGGTATGATTCAAGGCTTGATCGACCGCGTTAATGCCAAGGCTAAGGAAAACTTGCAAGGTGTGCGTGTGGTTAAGTCATTTAACCAAGAAGACAACGAACAAAAGCGTTTCAATGAAGTTTCTGACGAATTGAATGGCGTTAACTTGCAAATTGGTTACTTGTTCTCAATTATCGTGCCTGCGTTCATGTTTATTGGCCAAGGTTTGATGGTTGTGGCCATCTACTTCGTTGGAAACATGGTTGGTTCTGAGCCAAAGATGTTGGCCCAAATCACTGGATTTACGAACTACTTGATGATCATCATGCAATCTATCATTATCGGTGGAATGATGATGACCTTTGCAGCCCGTGGATTTGTTTCGATGGGTCGTATTCAAGAAATTATGAATACGGAACCTGAGTTGCAATACAAGGATGTACCAGAACAAGACTTGTCTGGTGCGGTCGAGTTTGATGATGTGTCATTCACGTACCCTGGGGATGATAGGCCAACGTTGAAGCACATCTCATTTGCGGTTCAACCTGGTGAAATGATTGGAATTGTCGGGGCAACCGGTTCAGGTAAGTCAACGATGGCCCAATTGATTCCACGTTTGTTTGACCCAACCGAAGGAACGGTTAAGGTCGGTGGTGTTGATTTGAAGGATACCAACGAATCATCATTGCGTAAGACGGTGTCATTCGTTTTGCAACGCGCAACGTTGTTCTCAGGAAAGATTTCTGACAACTTGCGTCAAGGTAAGGCGGATGCCGAAGAAGCTGATATGAAGCGTGCGGCGCAAATTGCGCAAGCCGCTGAATTCGTTGAGCGTTATGAAGACACTTACGAACACGTCGTTGAAGAGCGTTCATCAAACTTCTCTGGTGGTCAAAAGCAACGTTTGTCAATTGCCCGTGGTGTCATTGGTGACCCTAAGATTTTGATTTTGGATGATTCAACGTCTGCATTGGACGCGAAGTCAGAAAAGTTGGTTAAGGAAGCCCTTGATCATGATTTGCAAGATACGACGACATTTATCATTGCGGAAAAGATTTCTTCAGTGATTAACGCGGACCGTATTTTGGTTTTGGAAGATGGTGAATTGGTTGCAGAAGGTGCCCACAAGGACCTTGTTGAGACATCACCGATCTACCAAGAAATTTACAAGACACAAAAGGCGCAGGAGGCATAAAAGATGAAGAATATTACTGAATCAATTCGTTTCTTTGCGCACTACTTCAAGCGTTACTGGATGGGGATGATTGCCATCCTCGTGTTCACGATTTTCGCAACGTGGGCGCAAGTTAAGGCGCCGGTTTACATGGGACGTTCAATTACGGAATTGTCAAAGTACTTGATGGTGAAGTTGAACCCAATGACGGCTAGCCAAGCAAGTTTGCACGATTTCCACCATGCCTTGCTACTGTTCTTCGGTTTTGTGTTGTTGATGCTAACTGGTTTGTTCATCAACGCTTTCATTCAAGCTATCGTGTCATCTAACTCAGTTAATGACATGCGTAAGGGCTTGTTTGGCAAGATGCAACGTATGACGGTCCGTTACTTTGATTCTCACCAAGACGGTGAAATCTTGTCACGTTTCACGTCTGACTTGGATAACATCTTCAACGCGATGAACCAAGCGATTTTCCAATTGTTCTCACAAATTGCGATGTTGATTGGTGTGGTTTGGATGATGTTTAACGAGAGTCCTAAGATGGCTTGGGTGACGATTGCTTCAACACCCGTTGCCGTTATCTTGGCTGCGTTGATCATTGTGCAAGCAAAGAAGTACGTGGACGCCCAACAAGCTGAAGTTGGTCACTTGAACGGATACATCAACGAGCAAATCAATGGTGAAAAGGTGATTATCACCAACGGTTTGCAAGGAGAGTCAATTCGTGGTTTTATCGAGCACAACAACAAGGTACGTAAGGCAACGACGCTTGGTCAAGCCTGGTCAGGTGTGTTGTTCCCATTGATGCAAGGAATGGGCTTGTTCAACTTGGCTATCGTGATTTTCTACGGTGCCACGCAAGCCTTGAACGGTGATTTGGCCTCACGTGCGGCTGGTTTGGGATTGATTGTGACGTTCGTTTCGTTCTCACAACAATACTACCAACCAATCACGCAAATCACGTCAACGTACAACATGTTGCAGTTGGCCATGACAGGTGCACACCGTTTGAACGAAGTGTTTGCGCAAGACGACGAAATCAATCCTAAGGACGGCGTAAAGTTTACCGGCGTTAAGGACAAGATTTTGTTGGACGATGTACACTTTGGTTACAACCCTGATCGTGAGATTTTGCATGGTATCAACATTGAAGTAGACAAGGGTCAAATGGTGGCTTTGGTTGGGCCTACTGGTTCAGGTAAGACGACGGTTATGAACTTGTTGAACCGTTTCTATGACGTGACGGACGGTGCGGTTAAGTTTGACGGTGTTGACGTACGCGATATGGACTTGAAGTCTTTGCGTGATAATGTTGGTATCGTGTTGCAAGATTCTGTTTTGTTCACGGGTACGATTCGTGACAACATCACGTTCGGTAAGCCTGATGCAACGGATGAAGAAATGATTGATGCGGCTAAGCAAGCTAACATTCACGACTTTATCATGACGTTGGAAGATGGCTATGATACCCAAGTGTCTGATGAAAATTCAGTCTTCTCAACGGGTCAAAAGCAATTGTTGTCAATCGCGCGTACAATTTTGACGGCGCCTGATTTGTTGATCTTGGACGAGGCAACGTCAAACGTTGATACGGTGACGGAAGCTAAGATTCAAAAGGCGATGGATAATGTGATTGCGGGACGTACGAGTTTCGTGATTGCCCACCGTTTGAAGACGATTTTGAACGCTGATAAGATTGTCGTGCTACGTGACGGAAACGTTATCGAACACGGTAGCCACGCAGAATTGTTGGCACAAGGTGGCTTCTACGCTGAGTTGTACAACAACCAAATGGTATTTGAATAAGCAATAAAACAAAAGACGTCGACTAGCAATTATGCCGGTCGACGTCTTTTGTGTATTCTCTAGGTGAGAAGTTGCGTTAGCCCCTCTTACATTTATTCATTATAAAAAGTAAATGAGGGTCAAAACGTGCAAGAAAAATGAATAATTTGTGAATTGACGTCATTCTGTAATGGAAAATTCAAAATTCAAGGCAAGTGGCAAAGTTTCTTCATAACGTTTCTAAAAGTCGTTACGGCTCCTACAAACTGTTGCACCATTTTGCCGGTATTCTAAGAGAGTCCAACAGAAGGTGGGATGGACCACACTGTTTATGAGAGAAAAAATACAGATTTAGGGAGTACGTCTATGACAAAAAGTGGAGGCTTTTCAATTAAGAAGCGTCACCGCAAGTTAGGCGCTTTGATTGGTTTGGCAGCTCTGGCTGTGCCATTTGCCGCCAATCTGGGTACCTTGGGAGACGCGATTCATGCGGTTGCTGGACCGCAGAACGTGTATGAGAGCAAGTTGCTGAATGTCAAACTAGAGACATCACAGGACAAAGCAAAGACCACGTGGGATTTGGAGTTTGATCGATCAGATATGTCTGTCAGTGAGCAGACAGTTAAGTTCAAACTCGATTTGGAAAAGGCGGGGTTAACCGATGCCGAGATTGCGATTAAGGATGGCGACAAGCTGGGCGAGCCGCTAGACATGCGCGAGGGAATCGTGGATGCCGTTCTGAAGACACAATCAACGCATTTGATTTTGACAGCTATCAGTTCTAATGAAGATAAGCACGACATTGCGTTGCCGATTACTGAGTTAGGATTGTATAACGAAGAAAACGGTGAGAACTTGTTGCCAGCCGATAATCGCTCAGTCGATTTGACGATGGCGTTTGAGCAAGTTGCTGAAATTACAAAGGAATCTTCATCTGAGACAGTAACTGAAGCGGTTGCTAAGGAAGAAAAGAAGTCTGAAAAGGTATCTGAAGTTAAGGAAGAGAAGCAAGCCGGCAAGGAAGTTAAGGTTGCACCAATTCCTAGTGATTCAGATGGCTTGCTACCATATACAGGTACGGCAAGTAACCCTGTTCAAATTTTGAACACGCAGCTTACACAAACAGTGCCGTTGACTGATATCCAATCAGTGTATATTGACACGGACGCTCGTACTACAGCGCAAGCAAATGGAAACACAAACCCAAATAACTTCCAAATTTGGGCAAATACTAATAGCGTTGCATATCACGTTAATGGGGACACTTCTGTAAATTACTCACAAGACGTGAATATCTACCGAAAGTTCGACGAAACGGCTGGAAAGATTGACGCGGGTAATCCTAACCCGGATCCAACTTATGTTCGTTCGCACTACCACTCACAATATGAAGCTGTCGCTGGCGGTGGTAGCGCAAATGAATCAGCGTACATGATGGAATTCCATGACTCAACAAAAATGGCGGGTAAGGTATTCACCATCGTTTACGACAATGTGGGTGAGTACATTAATGCAAATGGTGATCGTGTGACAATGGGTGCAACGATGTCTATCGGAAACATCAAGCCTGTAACACAACAGCACAATCAAATTGGACAGCAAATGTTCATTGATATTCCGAATAATTTGTATTCTGGTTTGTTGTATCAAGGTATCGACTCGCTTGATATCCAATTACAATTTTACGAAGTTACACCATCTGCATCTGGTAGCACGTTTACTCGTTTAATTAACGTGTCTAGTGCAGTAGGTGCATCAATGACGTTTGCCTCATTGAACAACTTTGGAAATGGATCGGGAGGATTCCTCTGGACCGAGACTGGAAGCACTCAAATCAACTCATCAACGTATGCTGAGTCTGTCGATAAGGTTGCGACATTTGGTGCAGAACCAACTTTGGCAGATCGTAATACTGCCGTAGCCGGTAAAGACTCACAAGGCCGCACGGTTATGAAGCAAGATAGCAATGGTAAGTGGTTCTCACAAGGTCACGGTAATTACACGAATGATAATTACAGTTATCCTAACTGGCGAGACAAGATTGGTGACACAACATTCCCTCTTGGAGCCTTGAGCTATCCTATTGCTGGAAAGCAATTCACGTTCCGTTTTTACACAGGAACGGGTAACACTTGGCAAACGATGACGTTGGCATCCATTAATCCATTGCAATTGGATGCACCTCGTAAGATGGTTACAGACGATCAATTGGAGACAACTGATCCGAACGCCATGAATTACAATAATGCGGTTGGTCAATTGAATTCTGCCAATGGTAATGCAGATGTCCAAGCGGCAATTGCAGAGGCTCGATCATCATTCCCTGCATATGACCCTAATTCAGGTGAGTATAAGTCATACGCTGATTATGTTGCCGCTCGTGAAACGGCTGTGAACGCTGCAATTACGAAGGTTACTGAAGAAAAGAATATTCAGTACGGTAATATGTTCGGAAACAACTTGGCAACGAAGAATACGCAAACAATTGGTGATGTCATTTACTTCAATTATGATTATTGGGTAATGCAGCCAACTTACCGTATTGGAACGGATTCGATTGCTAAGCCAACTGAATTGGTAATGACGGATACGTTGGATGCGGGTGTTACATTGCGTCATAACGATGCAAGCAATATGACGACGTTTACGCCTAGTGATATTGTGGTGTACAACACTAATGGTTCGGCGTTTACGTATGGAACGGATTACACGGTAAAGCTAGAGTCTGTGAAGGGGTCTGACGACAAGCAGCATCAAAAGATTACGGTCGAATTTACAACAACTGGGCGAGATCACATGGATTTCGACGGTAATAACTTGGCTTGGAATTTGAATGTTCACGTACCAGCTACTGAAGTTCTTGAAAACAAGCAAGAAAAGATTTGGTACAACACTGCGAACGTTATGACAGGAATCAATGACCCTGAGGGAATTGATACTAACCGTGTCAACGTACATTTGCTACCACTTCATGACAATGACTTGGTGTTGCACAAGATTGATGATCTTGGTAACCAAGTTAACCGAGCAACTTTTGAATTGAAGCAAACGTACAAGATGACGGGATGGTCTAATGATGAGCCTGTCTTTGAAAAGCTTGATACGCCAGTCGAGGTAACAGGGACGTCATCAGCAAATGGTTCTACTTGGACATTTAATGATCTTCAAATCGGAAAGTATGAATTGACCGAAACGGGAGTTCCAGGTGGTTATACGAATGATAACGGTGTCATTCACTTTACGGTGACGGAGCACTTGCAAGGCGATGGTAAGACGTATATTCACACAATGAGTGGCGATTCTGATGCCGACAAGGCTGCTTTGATTGGTTTGCAACAATTAGATGGGGATCAGTGGACTGCGTCAATCAAGAATCCGCGTGTACCAACGCAATTCAAGTTGAACAAGGTTGATAGCGATAACGATCCTTTGGCTGGTGCTAAGTTTGAATACGCATTGCAAACAGATGCTGTGGCGTATGCAGAAAACCCATCATTGCCAAATCCTTGGGTTGAGATGACTGAGGGTGCTAATGGCGTTCATACGATTGCGGCAGATGCAAAGTTGGAGTTCAATAAGACTTATGTTGTTCGTGAGACAAAGTCTCCAGATGGATATGCAATGAAGGACGATTTCTATTTCATTGTCGTACCACAAAATACGTACACGGATCCGGCTTTTGACTACGCAGATATCTTGAACAACTTGAATGGTACTTCTGCAAATACGAATGCACCAGTTAACTTCTTGCAAGTTAATGAAGGCGGTTCATACTTGAAGTGGTTGCCAGCAGTGGAAGATGATTCAACAGACCCAGATACTTGGGTTGGAAATTTCGTTGTTGCTAACGATGCAAAGTCAATCTTCCCACGTGTTGGAGGAACGGGAATTCAAGCATACATTGGTGCTGGTTTGATCGTTATGTTGATCGCCGGTGGGGCAGCTTGGTACATCAAGCGCCGTCAAAACCAATAATTTTGATACACATAATTTGAAATAGACGTGCTTGAATAAGCCGGTTGTGAACAGAAATGTTCGCAGCCGGCTTTTCTGTTGTATTTTTGGACATAAACACGTCGATAATTTCCAAGAGTCTTTAATTGACAGCCACATAGATTTTGTATCTTGTCCGTAATATGGGATAAGTAGAAAACGGAAGGATACGGCAGTGATGACAAGACGCATGCGAAAATTTAATACCCGATTTAGTGTGCTGATTTTGTTGGTGCCGTTATTACTAAATCTCGCAATCTTCAGTAAGGCTGTATACGCAGAAGCTAAGGATCCGTTGATCAGTGAGCTGCCAGCGAAGATTGATAACGGGCTGCTAGATGCGATTGAAGATACTGGTAAAGTGTCGTTGCCGGATGTCGTAGGTGCCGGTGAGGATAATCCGACGCTGCCGGGTGAAGGAGAGTTGGAACCAACAACGCCAATGAAACCGGCTGTACTGAAAAGTGTTGCCGGAACGATTTATGACTATTTCGACTACGAAGGTGTTCCTTTTGTGATTAAAGTTTCACAACGTCGTGCGTTTATGGATTACGAGATTACGTTCGACAAAGTAGAAGATAACTTTCAAAAGTTTGGTACTGATAAGGAAGCTGGGGTATTCCCAGTTGAATTTGGCGTTGATGGCGATCGTGTTGGAAGCGTTGAAAGCATTACGCTTAATGACAAACCGGTTGAGTTGGATGATAAGAATCGTTATCGGGTTGATGCACGAACGGAAAAGCAAGTCTTCAAGTTTACGCTGCGACCACCTGCTAACAAGAAATATGGGTTGATGATTGTCTCGCCGGTGCGTGAGGAAACGTATTCTGATGGCCATGAAAATGTGTATATCCCACGTGAAATTCACATGGGTGTGCTGTTTTATCCATTTGCCAGCGATTGGGAGCACGATGATCAAAAGATGACGGTGTACGACGAGCAGGATGAACGCGAAACGTTGAAACGACCAGATAATTTGATTCCGACCGAAACGTTGAAGGGTTACAGTTCGACAATTAAGGCTGATGCCTATTCTGACCCAAGCAAGATGAAAGTTTATCTGAACCAAGACGCAATTGACGATGATTATTTGGTCATTGAGGAGCGCTTGAACTCAGATAAGCGGAGTAACTTGGCGAACATGTGGGGTGAAACGTGGTGGAACTCAGAGGAAAACGACCACGGTTTGTACTACTACGAGAAGTTTAATGAGCAGTCGCCGGGTAAGAATTACTCAGTGATGATTTCCGTGATTGAGATGGTTGCGAGTCGTGCAAAACGTGGTGAAATTACGATTTACTACCCATATGTCGGCACGTACAAAACCAAGCACGTGGATGATAATGGTGACGTGAAGTGGACGACACATTTGATGGGTGCCTACGTGACGTTGTCAGACTTCATTCCGGGCGTCATTGGTGGTCATACTGGCGGAACGGGTGATTCGGCCGATCCGTATTTGAACCTATCGAATAATTTGTATTCGGGATTGTTGTACAACAAACTCTCGGATTTCCAAGTTGAATTCCAGTATGTTGATTTTGAGAATAAGCATTTGATTGACGTGCAAAAGACAGATAAGAAGATGTCATATCTGACGTTTGCGTCATTGAATGCTAATCGAAAGACAAACCCGTGGGGACCTGATGCGGCTATCGAAAAGCGTTATGACTATGCGGAAGGTGTCGGCTGGGCCGGTGCAAACGAAAACAAGGGTGTGACCGTTGAAGGTGCAACTATCACTTACCACAAAGACAAGTACATTGGGACGACTGACGCCGCTAGTCAATGGGAGACTGGTAATGACATTTGGCAGGATTATTTGAACGGTGAGAATTTTGAACGTTCGGCCGTGTCATTTGTTCTCGAGGGTACATCGGCAAAGGTGCGCATGGGGTCATTGACCAACGGCGTTTGGGGTGCATTCTTGAGTTCAAGTATCTCCGTACCGAATGATGAGGAATTCTCGTTCGACATTGATACAACTGTCGGGACGCGTGATAAGCCATCGGTGAATAAATTCGTCCACAAGGATACGAATGATTTGAATGGTAAAACGCTGGAAGATGCGACAAAGGCATTCTGGTATTGGACATACCCAACGACTTATGCGAATGGTGAAGATTACTTGCTATCACCAAGTGCGGTTGAGGCAACAATTAATTTGCCGAAGGTCGGTGGAGATGCGGTGATTTTGGCCGGTGCCTTAAAGAATAGCGTGAAGGTTTACAACACCGCGGGAACAAGTGATGACACGACAACTGGTAGCCGGGCTGAAATGGCATATGGCACGGACTATGAGGTGACGGTGAACGATCGTAAGGTTAAGGTGACATTGACCAAGGAAGGCGTACGCAAGTTGATGTTTAACGGTTCAGACTGGGCAGTCGGGGTTAACGTACGTCATTCGGTTGCGGAATATTTGACCGATGCCACCTATGCTCAACAAGCCGCGGTTTCGTATACATTTAACAACGTGTTGTGGAATCGTACGCAGCAATCAAACGTGGTGAGCCACCAACGTAAGGGAAAGGAAGAAGCGCCTGCTGAAGAAAAGCATATTTCCTTTGCGGTTAAGAATACGAACCGTGCTGGTGACCTAACGTTGCTGGGTGGTGAATTCGAACTGTTTGATGAGTCTGGCAAGCAATTGACTAAGCAAAATTCAGGTAGTCACACGACATTGTGGGCAGGTTTAGCAGATGGCAAAACCTACACGTTACGCCAAACTGGTGTTGCCCACGGTTATTGGATTGATGAGAACGAGTACAAAGTTCATGTGGTCGATGGTGTTGTGACGACAGATTTGCCGACAAGCAAGCATCGTGCCGCGATAGATGTGCATGAGGTTCTTTTTGCCAATGAAGTTAACGGCGTCGTGTTCCGTAAGTTTGCTTTGGGGGATGACCCTGATAAGCCACTGGCTGGTTCAACTTATCGATTGACGCGTGTGAGTTCGGGTCACGGCCGTGAGTTTACGACTCGTGAATCAGGGCAAACGTTGCCTGGGTTGAGTCAGGGGCTTTATACGTTAGAAGAAGTTGAAGCACCGGCCGGGTTTGAGGTTGATCCAAAGGTGTACTGTTTTGAAGTTACAGCGGGTGGTATTAACGGTGAGCCGGCAGAAATGTCGGTGGATTGTGTGCCACTGGGTGATAAGCTGAAGTTCGACACCGGACGTGGTGAATGGTTGGTAGACCTACCGACGAAAAAGATGAAGTCGATCTTCCCACGTGTTGGTGGTTCGGGAACACGAATCTTTTGGATTGTGCCAGGTGTGCTGTTCTTCATTAGCGGCGGCATGGCTTACCGCCAACGTCGACGCTAGAAATAGCTATTGAGATGCGTAGTGATACGCATCTTTTTACGTGCGCAAACAAATAGCGCCGGCTCCAAACGGAACCGGCGCTACATGCGAAATTACGGACTGCTCTGGCTGGGATCGAACCAGCGACCTCTTCATTAACAGTGAATTATTCTACCTCTGAACTACAGAGCAATGGTGTTCAAATGTTTGCCAATTAGTAATCGGCAACTGCTCTGGCTGGGATCGAACCAGCGACCTCCTCATTAACAGTGAGTTATTCTACCGCTGAACTACAGAGCATTTATTTCCTTTGGCTAAGGTATGTTTATAATATACTGGATGGTTTATGAGAAGTCAACAAGTTAAATGAGAATAATTTAATATTCGTTTATGAAGACTTTTGACACCTAAACAAAACATTAAGCAAAGACAGTCATGTAGGCGGTTACATGGTTTCCCTGTTAAAATAGACATAAGAAACTACAACTAGGAGGCAGCAAAGATGGCTGACTTTGAATTACAAGGCATGCCCGTTTGGGTATATAGCAAGGATGCTGATTCAAAAGCATCTATTGCGCCATCTCGCTTGATTGAGGGAACGGTTGGGGAGCATTTCTCACTTGATCCAGCGGATGTTGCGGGATATCGCTTTGTTTCATCAGAAGGAACTCTAACGGGAACGTTTGATGAGAAGACGATGCACACGGTGACGTTCTATTACCGCCGTGATGCCATTGCAGAAACTGAAAAAATCCATGATAAGTACTTGCACATGCTAGATAGCGTGCAACCAGTTGATGAAATTGAGTCAACAACGCCACTTGGCCAGAAGCTTTGGGTAGACTCATATATGAAGGTTGTGGAACGCGTTGCGACACGCGATGGTAAGTTCTGGTATCAGTTGGCCGATTCACGTTGGGTGCCATATGATATGCAAACGATGAAGCTAACCGATAACGACGGTCGCGTCGCTAAGCCGGTATCTGAATGGAACCGACCAACGACGTGGGCGCCAAAGCCATTTGTGGCCCGTGCGACGATTGATTACTTGCCAGGCGGGGATGTGGCAGTGTATGCACAACCATATGGCCGCGAAATTGGTCGTGTCATTCACGGTGCTGTGGTGGACGTCACAGAACGCGTGGATGATCCATCTGGTGTCGTTTGGTACCACGTGGCGCAACACGGTTGGCTGTCAGGCATTTACCTACACTTCAACAATTAAATAGATAGTTTCATGTACATTTCGGGGGAGATTTATTATGACTGAACCATTGATTTTGCAACCAGCATTGCACGAAAAGATGTGGGGTGGCACTGCGCTACGCGACGTTTTTGGCTTTGATATTCCATCAGAGACCACGGGTGAAGCTTGGTTAATTTCGGGACACAAAAATGGGAATGTGTTCTGTGAAAATGGTCGATTTGCTGGGAAGACGGTGGCTGAATTGTGGCGTGAGGAACCACAATTATTTGGCAACACGAATCCTGACAAGCCGTTTCCACTGCTAGTAAAGTTGCTGGATGCGCACCAGGATTTGTCAGTGCAAGTTCACCCAGATGATAGCTACGCTGGGGAGCATGCTGGTGAATTGGGAAAAACGGAATCTTGGTACATTGTGGCTGCGGAGCCGGGTGCTGAGATTTACTACGGGCACAACGCACAGACGAAGGCAGAATTCGATGCCGCTGTTGATGCGGGTGATTGGGATAACTTGTTGCGTAAGGTGCCAGTAAAGGCTGGCGACTTCTTCTACGTGCCAGCTGGAACGCTCCATGCTTTGGGTGCTGGTGTGCTAGCGCTTGAAACGCAACAATCATCTGACGTGACGTATCGTGTTTACGACTTTGACCGTGTGGATGCCAAGACGGGCGAATTGCGCGAGTTGCATTTGGAAGATGCGAAGAACGTGACGACGGTACCGTTTGTACCTGAGCAACCAGAACGCAAGTCAGCCCAATATGCTGGCTTGAATGTTACGACGTTGGTCGAAGCACCATACTTCAATGTTTATAAGTGGACATTGGACGGACGCGCAACGTTGGATGCGCGTGATCCATACATGTTGGGTACGGTTATTGAAGGTGAACTCGACATGACTGTTTTCGGGGTGACCTATCACCTTGAAAAGGGTAAGAGTTTCATCTTGCCGAACGATATTGAAGCCTGGACATTGCAGGGGGATGCGACACTGATTGTATCTACACCTGGACCACTATCTAAATAAGAATAGCAATAAAGCGGAGTGCACTTTGTGCGCTCCGCTTTTGTTGGGGAGCGAGGTATGAATCGAATGGAAGTAGAAGTAGTACGGCAGAAATTGTTGGACCTTGATCGCATTCTTGATGAAAATACGCCGGATTCAGAGGTGTACATGGAGGCGGATGAAGCACGGGATGCGTTGTTGTTTCATGATATGACGCTCAGAGAGTTCTATTTTATCGGCCAGCATATGCAACGGCCTATTACGGTAGATGATGAAGCGAAACTAATTGTTGCTGCTCATGACAATCGGCTCGCTGACGAAGCGGATATTCCCGCGAGCGCAAAAGCGGCACTTTTGATTAAGCGAGCGCGACACGAAAAGGGGATGTCACAAACGGAATTGGCAGGACAAGTCGGACTTACCCAGAGTCAGGTTGCTGAAATCGAAAACGTAAACATTGGCATTGATGTTGATGTATTGCAAAAAATATTAACGGTGCTTGGTCAGTCGTTTGTCATTAATGCAGGGCGTCCGGCTGTATAAACTATTGAAACTAAGTCCAAAATTGCGTACTATTAAGTTTCGTTTGTTTACCTATTACCCTAACTTTTTATGCGGGAGAATGGTAAACTGTAAGTTAGTTAATTTGACAGATAAACATCGTTTAACGATGCAGTAGGAGGACGACATGAGCTTTAAGAGTGCATTGGCAACTTTTGTTGGTAAAAGTTCATACGTGGTATTGCACGACATTTTGCGTCGTGGCGGTACATCATTGCCAGGAAAGTTGGCAACGAAGATTGATCCTGAAGTTATGACGACGTTGGCAGAACACTACGACGTTATTTTGATTACAGGGACTAACGGAAAGACGTTGACGACAACTTTGACGACCCGCGTTTTGCGTGAGAAGTATCCTGACGTCATCACAAACCCATCAGGTTCAAACATGATGCAAGGTATCACGGGAACGATGTTGACGGCCAAGGTGACCGACAAGTCACAACGCCCAATCGCACTTTTGGAAGTTGATGAAGCCAACGTGGAAGCCGTTGCACGTCAATTGAAGCCTAAGGCGTTTGTTTTGACAAACATCTTCCGTGACCAATTGGACCGATTCGGTGAAATTTACACGACCTACGACAAGATTTTGAAGGGAATTCGTTTGTTCCCTGAGGCAACGGTTATCGCAAACGCAGATTCACCAATCTTTATGCGTGGTAACTTGCCAAATCCAAAGGTTTACTTTGGTTTCAATCACTTGCCAGCTGATGGTGACATGAAGGCACCACACAATACTGACGGTATTTTGTCACCAACTGACGATACGGTGCTACACTATCACTTTATGACGTTCGGAAACCAAGGTGACTACTTCTCAGTTACCGACGATTTCAAGCGTCCAGAGTTGGATTATGCCGTAACAAAGGTTAATGAGATGACGCCACGTTTCTCAAACTTTGATATCGATGGTGAGACGTACCAAATCGAAATTGGTGGAATGTACAACATCTACAACGCCTTGGCGGCTTATGCCGTTGGTCGTTACCTAGGTGTTTCTACGGAACAAATTCACCACGCATTCGAATCAAATGCCCAAATCTTTGGTCGCCAAGAAGCGGTTAAGGTGAACGGCAAGGAAGTGACGATTGTCTTGATTAAGAATCCGGTGGGTGCGAACCAAGTTATCGACATGATGAAGACGGATGATCAACCATTCTCATTGATTGCTTTGTTGAACGCCAACTATGCTGACGGTATCGACACAAGCTGGATTTGGGACACTGATTTTGAGTCTTTGCAAGATTCTGGTATGCAAAAGATTGTCACTGGTGGTGAACGTTATAAGGACTTGTACGTCCGTTTGAAGATGGCTGGTTACGGTGATCTTCCGGTCTACCAAGACCTCAAGCAAATTGTTAAAGCAATCGACAGCATGCCTACTGAGCGTGTTTACATTGCGGCAACCTACACGGCGATGTTGCAATTGCGTGCTCAATTGGCACAAGAAGGCTTCATCAAGACTGGTATGGGAGAATAAGGAACATGGCAGCAGAATACGTTTTGCACACCGCACACTTGTACGGTGATTTGATGAACACTTACGGTGACTACGGGAACATCGTGGCGATGCGTTATTACGCTTCACAAATCGGTGTCGACGTAGATGTTCAATTGATTTCATTGGGCGACGAGTTTGATGATAAGAAGTACGACTTCGTTTTGTTCGGTGGTGGTCAAGACTACGAAGAGCAAATCGTTGCGGAAGACTTGAAGTTTAAGGCAGATGCCATCAAGCGTTACATCGAATCTGATGGACCTTTGTTGGGCGTTTGCGGTGGCTTCCAATTGTTGGGTCACTACTTCTTGATGGCTGATGGTACGCGTGTTGAGGGTATCTCAGTTATGGATCACTACACGTTGAACCAACAACACAGCCGTTTCATCGGTAACGTGTTGATCAAGGACGAAGTTAACGGTAACGAATACCGCGGTTTCGAAAACCACCAAGGACGTACGTTCTTAGGTGAAGGAGAGCGTCCTTTGGGTATGGTTCTTCAAGGTAAGGGAAACAACGGTGAAGACGGTGGTGAAGGTTTGGTTTACCGCAATGTTTACGGTACGTACTTCCACGGACCTATCTTCACGCGTAACGGAAACTTGGCTTTGCACGTTTTGCAAACGGCATTGGAGCGTAAGTACCCTGAAGTGAACTGGGCAGAAAAGATGGCCAACATCGAGCCAGAATCATTCTAAATAGTCATTCTAAAAAGCATTCGCCATTGGCGAATGCTTTTTCTTTACTTTTAGTTATTTAAAAAGGATAATGTAATTACAAAGGAATTACATTGAAAGGACAATGAAAAATGGCACAAGCAGTAGGTACGATTTCAATGCGCGTTGATCCAGAGCTGAAGCAGCAGGCGTCGGACTTGTTTAATGATTTAGGAATTGACTTGTCGGCAGCTATCAACATGTTTTTAAAGCAATCAGTTGCGGAACAGGCATTGCCATTCCAACCAGCAAAGCGTTCTCAAAGAGAGTTGGACATTGAACGCTTTATGGCCGAGCTGAAACTCCGCGAAGAGTTGAATGAAGGTAAACCAACACTTTCATCTGAACAGATTAAAGAAAGGTTTGGAATTTAAAAGTGAATAACGTAAGGCGGTTAGAGTATCGAAATACTGCGATTGGGGATTTGGATAAAATCTATGAGAGTGTTCTTGATATATCATCTAGCGAAAAGATAGCTACTAATATCGTCAGAAAGATAGTTTTGGATATCGAAAGGCTATCTTTTAATCCCAAGATTGGTCGGAATTTAACGAATGTTTTTGAGGGCGTCGAAATGACGCCTTATTATCGATTGATTAGTGGAAAGCACATTGTGATTTATCAGTTCGATGATGATGCGGTTTATATTGTTTGGGTCGTAAGAGGAGACACAGACTATATAAACCGCATCATGAGTTAAAAATAAATAATTCTGTGAACTAACAGAGAATATCATGGCCACCCACCATGCCTCGTCACGCCAGTGGCGACACAAACCACCCACACTGAATAGAATTGTTCCGTATTAGAGAAGAAGCAGACTTATTAAAAGACAATTCTGCAAACTTTTTGTAAACTAACTGTATTAATTAAAAACAAAAAGTTTAAGGTGGGACTGTACGATGGAGTTCAAGAAATCAGCAATCGTTTTGGGAGCGATTGCAGCGGTTGCTGGATTGGGGCTGATGGCCTCACATGCGCATGCAGCTGGCACTGAGTTTGGGATTACGAATGCGCGTGCCAATAAGGACGTCGACACATATGTGCACAAGACGTTTGCTAATCAAGTGAAGGCATACCACAAGGTTGCGCCATCACTTTGGCCAAAGAACAAGAATGTTAATCAATACGCCATCGTTAATGGTGTGGACGATAAGAAGTTTTGGATGGTCACGCCGACTGGTAAGGTGTCAGACATGACTAAGAAGGAAGCACTTAGCTATGACATTGACCCACAACCAATATCAGGTTGGTTCATGGCATTTAATGCACACGGTAAGTCAGGTGCATTCATGGCCGTAACGAATGAGGAGTTGCACGACACGAAGCGTTTGGTGCGTTACCCACACTTGGGAACGTACGATTTGTTTATCACATACGCGCACGAAATGTTCCACGCAACGGAACAAGAAGGTTGGGCTTCACCAAAGAAGCACTATAATGCAGAGCAAAATGAATTCATGAAGCACACTGATGCGCGTCGTATTCGTTTGCAATTGCAAGAACAATTGATGGCGGCTTATACGAATAAGTCTGAAAAGTCATTGGCGCAAGCGTTGGCAACGTACCGTTACTACAAGGAAAACTACGAGAAGGACTACAAGGCAACCTTTGAGGATGATCGTATGGAAGGAACGGCCTACTACTATGAGATTCGTTCATCACTATTTGCGGGTTATCCAGATAAGGTGAAGACAATGAAGCAAAACGATGCCGCTGTGCGCACGCTGTTTAAGCAAAACCGTTTGGCTTACCTAGATAGTGGTGCATATGCCGAGACATACAATGTCGGAGCATTGGCGTCATTTGTGATCGACTGGCAAGCTGACAAGCAAGGTGTGTCACGCGATACATGGAAGAAGGCGATGGATTCTGCTAAGACGAACCCAATGGACTACCTTGATAAGCACGCCAAGATTTTCTACATTCCACCATACAAGGCTACAATGACAGATGCTGAGTATAAGACGATGTACAAGAAAATTACGAATTATAAGAATCTAGCTGAGTAAAAACCAAGAAGAGAACTGTTGCGAGTTCTCTTCTTTTTTTATAGGCGAAATTTCGTTATACTGTTAAATGAGTGTCAAACTAACTAATTTGAATTTTGGCAGAAGGAAGGTGGCAACACATGGCACAACTGTTTTTTAGATATGGTGCAATGGCGAGCGGAAAAAGTATTGAGATTTTGAAGGTCGCTCACAACTATGAAACGCAACAACGTCACGTGTTGCTACTAACAAGTGCCTTAGACAACCGTTCAGGGGTTGGTGAAATTGCGTCACGTATCGGGATGCAACGTTCAGCGTTGGCGATTAGCGATGCGGATGACTTGTTCAAGTTGATTCAAGATCAACAAGATGATGTCGCGGCGGTCTTGATTGACGAGGCGCAATTTATGACCAAGGAGCAAGTGCTTGAATTGACGCAAGTTGTTGATGACTTGAACATTCCAGTACTAGCGTTTGGGTTGAAGAACGATGCCTTCAATAACTTGTTCCCGGGTTCAGAAGCGCTATTGATTTATGCTGACAAGATTGAGGAAATGAAGACGCTTTGTTCATTCTGCGGTCGCAAGGCAACGATGAATTTGCGCATTTCTGATGGGCAACCTGTTTATGAAGGTGCTCAAGTCCAAATTGGTGGGGATGAAGCTTACATGCCTGTATGCCGTTACCACTACAACCACCCTGATATGGCTGCTATTGCACGTCGTATGGCAAAGAACTAATACATATTTAAGAAAAGGAATTTGAATCAAAATGGATGAGATTTTTGAGAAGGTCCAAGCGGTTGTTGACCGTTATGATGAAATCAGCGAATTGATTTCTGACCCTGATGTCATTTCAGATACACAACGTTTCATGGCGCTTTCTAAGGAAGAAGGTAGCTTGCGTGAAACGGTTGAGACGTTCAAGCGTTACAAGGAAGTCGTTGAAGGCATCGAAGGTAACGAAGAGATGTTGAACGAAGGTCTTGGCGACGCTGAATTGGAAGAAATGGCCAAGGAAGAGTTGAAGGAGTTGAAGGGCGAGAAGGAAGAGATCGAAGAGAAGTTGAAGATCTTGCTTTTGCCTAAGGACCCTAACGACGACAAGAACATCATCATGGAAATCCACGGTGCTGCTGGTGGTGACGAAGCTGCTTTGTTCGCCGGTGACTTGTACGACATGTACTCACGCTACGCTGAAAAGCAAGGCTGGAACGTTGAAGTTATCGACGAGAACAAGACTGAAATCGGTGGTTACAAGGAAATCGTTTTGATGATTACTGGTGACAACGTTTACTCAAAGTTGAAGTTCGAAAACGGTGCGCACCGTGTGCAACGTGTGCCTGATACTGAATCAGCCGGTCGTGTTCACACGTCAACGGCGACGGTCGGTGTCATGCCTGAATACGAAGATGTCGACATTGAAATCGAAGACAAGGATTTGCGTGTCGATGTTTACCGTTCATCAGGTGCCGGTGGACAGCACGTTAACAAGACGTCATCAGCCGTTCGTATGACCCACTTGCCTACGGGTATCGTGGTTGCCATGCAAGACCAACGTTCACAGCAACAAAACCGTGCGAAGGCCATGGAAATTTTGAAGGCCCGTGTCTACGACTACTACGCTTCACAAAACGAAGCTGAGTATGCTGAGCAACGTAAGACGGCCGTTGGTACTGGTGATCGTTCAGAGCGTATCCGTACGTACAACTACCCACAAAACCGTGTGACGGACCACCGTATTGGTTTGTCATTGAACAAGTTGGACCGTATCATGAACGGTGAATTGGGCGACATTATCGACGCCTTGATTATCGCTGATCAAACGGCCAAGTTGGAAGAATTGAAGCAAGGATAAGACACAATGTTTGATGAACAATGGACAATTCAAGCAGTTCGCGATTGGGGTGATTGGCAACTTGAGCCATACATTCACGATGAAGAAGAGCGACTAGCACAAATCGATTATCTACTAACAGGGATGATGGATTGGAATTATGCGCAATTGGCGAATAACTTGAATACCGTCTTGGAAGATGAGAAGCGCTTGCGTTTCATGGTGGCCGTGCGTGCCATCAAGGGTGGTCAACCGGTGCAATACGCATTGGGCCACGCTGCTTTCTACGGGCGCGAGTTCAACGTTGATCGACGTGTATTGATTCCCCGTCAAGAAACTGAAGAGTTGGTGGAATGGGTCCTTAATGATTACAAAGCCAGTGGTGAACCTAAGCGCGTCCTTGATATTGGGACGGGTTCAGGTGCCATTGCGGTAACCATCGGGGCCGAACGCCCAACTTGGGATGTGACGGGTGCTGATATTTCAGTTGACGCCCTTGAAGTTGCCAAGTCAAACGCTGAACAATTTGCCAAGCAAGTGCAATTAATTGAGAGTGACTTGTTTAGTGCGGCTTCAGGTCAATACGACATCATCATTTCAAACCCGCCTTACATCAGTGAGCAAGAGCGCGACGTGATGGATGAATCAGTCATTATGTACGAACCGGATTTGGCGTTGTTTGCGGACGACGAAGGATTGGCTTTGTACAAGAAGATGGCTGCTGAACTATTAGATTATCTAAGTCCACAAGGGGCAGCATACTTTGAAATCGGGTATCAACAAGGGCCGGCTTTGCTAGCAGTCTTTGGTGAGTTGCCAGGTGTCTCAGTATCATTGCGCCAAGACATGAGTGGACATGATCGCATGATTAAAGTGTCACGGGAGGCATAACATGGCAGAGACAAAAATTTGGTCAGCTGATGAATTGCCCGCAGCGGTTCGCGCAATTAAGCGTGGGTCACTCGTTGCATTCCCAACTGAAACAGTCTATGGTTTGGGCGCGGATGCGTTTAACGATACGGCTGTTGGTAAGGTGTACGCTGCAAAGGGTCGTCCATCTGACAACCCGTTGATTGTGCACGTTGCTGACCCAGAACAAGTTGACCGCTTTGCTGAGGTGAACGACTGGGCGAAGAAGTTGATGGACGCCTTTTGGCCTGGTCCATTGACGATGATTTTGCCAGTTAAGCCCGGTACGGTTTCAACAACGGTGACAGGTGGCTTGGATACAGTGGCGGCCCGTATGCCAGATAACGATTTGACGCGTGCGTTGATTCGTGAGGCTGATGCGCCATTGGTTGGGCCATCTGCTAACACATCAGGTAAGCCATCACCAACCACGGCGCAACACGTTTACCATGATTTGCATGGTAAGATTGCCGGCATCTTGGATGATGGGGCAACGAAGATTGGGGTTGAATCGACAGTCATTGACCTATCAACTGATCAGCCAGCCGTTTTGCGTCCAGGTAAGATTACGCCTGGACAAATTGAAGATGTGCTAGGTGTGGCGGTTGATTCTGAAATTCGTCACGTGGATGCTGATGAAGCGCCCAAGGCACCAGGTATGAAGTACCGCCACTACGCACCTGACAAGGATGTGTACATGGTGGCACCAGAAGACTGGACGCAAGCCATCATTTGGGCCCAAGGACAATTGGAGCCAGTTGGTTTGATGTTGACGAATGATTTAATTATTCAACACCAGTTGGCTGGCATGGACTTTGTGTGGTCTCTCGGGGATAATGGAGATACCGCAGCAGCTAAATTGTTCGCCGGTTTGCGTTACTTTGATGATCGCAAGGATGTGCGGACGGTTTTGGTCGCTGCCATGCCATCGACACCAGAAAACAGTGCCTACAATAACCGTCTTGGAAAGTCTTCCGGCGGACATTGGGTAACGGAACTGTTAGCTGATTAATTTTGGGGATATCGTTTATATTTGGGGATTTAATAGGAGGTCATGTGAATGACAAATTATCGTGAGTTTGATCCAGAGTTGTGGACTGCCGTTGACCGCGAGGCTGACCGTCAAGAGCACAACATCGAGTTGATTGCATCTGAAAACATTGCATCAGCAGGGGTGCGTGCTGCGCAAGGTAGCATTTTGACGAACAAGTACGCTGAAGGTTATCCTGGCAAGCGTTACTACGGTGGAACTGAGTTTATCGACCAAATCGAACAATTGGCTATCGATCGTGCCAAGGAATTGTTCGGTGCGGACTACGCCAACGTGCAACCACACTCAGGTTCACAAGCCAACGCGGCTGTTTATGCAGCTTTGCTTGAACATGGTGACCACGTGTTGGGGATGGACCTCGACGCTGGTGGTCACTTGACGCACGGTTCTCCTGTTAACTTCTCAGGTAAGACGTACCAATTCCACGCCTATGGTTTGGATGAGAACGAGTTGATTGATTATGACCAAGTTCAAGCTTTGGCTGAAGAATTTAAGCCTAAGTTGATTGTGACGGGTGCATCAGCCTACTCACGTTTCATTGACTTTGACCGTTTCCGTCAAATCGCTGATTCTGTTGGCGCATACTTGATGGTTGATATGGCACACATCGCCGGTTTGATTGCTGCCGGGGTTCACCCATCACCAGTTGGTATTGCTGATGTGGTCACAACGACGACGCACAAGACATTGCGCGGACCTCGTGGTGGTATGATTTTGGCCAAGGAAGAGTTGGGCAAGAAGTTGAACTCAGCCATCTTCCCTGGTACGCAAGGCGGACCTTTGGAACACGTGATTGCTGGTAAGGCTGTTGCGTTCTACGAAGCGATGCAACCAAGCTTCAAGGAATACGGTAAGCAAATCGTGGCGAACGCTAAGGCCATGGCTGAAGTATTTAGCCAATCAGATTTGGTTCGCGTCATTTCTGGTGGTACGGACAACCACTTGTTCAACCTTGATTTGACGGCCACTGGTTTGACGGGTAAGGAAGCCCAAAACTTGTTGGACAGCATTCACATTACGACCAACAAGGAAGCCATTCCAAATGAGCCTCGTAGCCCATTCATCACATCAGGTATCCGTATTGGAACGCCAGCAATTACGACGCGTGGATTCAAGGAGCATGAAGCTCGCGAAGTCGCACACATGATTTTGCGTGCCTTTGAGAACCACGATAACCAAGAAGTTCTTGATATGATTGCCAAGGAAGTTATTACATTGACGGATAAGTTCCCATTGAGTGGAATTGAACACGCTGAATAACAATTACCTGTATAATAGTAGAAAATGAATTGGAGTACATGACATGAGCAAGCTAACTGTTTTTGATCACCCACTAATCCAACACAAGTTGACGATTATCCGTGATAAGAATGTTGGAACGAAGGAATTCCGTGAGATCGTTGATGAAATTGCTTCATTGATGGCCTATGAAGTCACGCGTGATTTGCCAGTTGAAGATGTTGTCATCGAGACACCAGTTGCCAAGACGACGCAAAAGCAATTGGCTGGTAAGAAGTTGGCCATCGTGCCAATCTTGCGTGCTGGTTTGGGGATGGTCGACGGAATCATGAAGTTGATCCCAGCTGCACGTATCGGTCACATCGGTATGTACCGTGATGAAGAGTCATTGGAGCCAGTTGAATACTTCGTTAAGTTGCCAGAAGACATCGACCAACGTGAAGTTTTGGTTGTTGATCCAATGTTGGCTACTGGTGGTTCAGCTGTTATGGCCATTGACGCTTTGAAGAAGCGCGGTGCAACTAAGATTAAGTTGATCACGTTGGTTTCTGCACCAATCGGTGTTGAGACTGTACAAAAGGCCCACCCTGATGTTGATATCTACACGGCTGGTTTGGACGAAGGTTTGAACGAGCACGGATACATCATCCCAGGTTTGGGTGACGCGGGTGACCGTTTGTTCGGTACTCACTAATTAGTTAAAGAAAATTTGGAGACTGCAAGAATTAATTCATGCGGTCTCCATTTTTGTCTTTGATAATAGTAGTAAAGATGAAAATAGAAATTGAGGAGATACGTGATGAAGGTATTAGTAGTAGGCGCTAGTGGGCGCGTCGGCGAAGAGTTGGTTAAGAATCTTGTGGCGGATGGCCGCCAAGTGATTGCGGGAACGCGTCACACGGACCAAGATTTTGGTGAGGGTGTTGAAGTAAAGAATATTGATTTGTTGGCAGACGAAGCAACGCTGGTTGGTGAGTTGCGTCCATTGGAATTGGATGCCATTTACTTCGTGGCCGGATCACGTGGTAAGAACTTGTTGCAAATCGATGCTTTCGGTGCCGTAAAGCTTGAAAACGCTGCGGACAAGTTGGGCATCAAGCGCTTTATCATGTTGTCTTCATGGCACTCACTATCACCTGCTGAGTGGCAAGACGAGAGTATGATGAACTACAACATCGCGAAGTTCTTTGGTGATCACTGGTTGATGCACCACACGGAATTGAACTACACGATTTTGCAACCGGTTGGATTGACGGAAGAACCTGCTACAGGTAAGGTTGACTTGAATCCAAAGAACGCCGGTACGGGCAAGAATGCGATTGCCGATGTGGCTAAGGTGTTGTCAGAAATGCTTAAGTGTGAGAACACATTCCACCGCGTCATTTCAATGCGCCAAGGTGAAATTGATATTAAGTTGGCCTTGGATACGCTTAAGTCAATTTAATCGGATGGTAAAACGTTTAACGCGAAGCGGGCTTGTTTACTAACTTTGTTAACTGGTTTATACTTAGTGAAGTTATTAAAAGACGTCTTTAAGTCAGCCCAGCGAGACTGACAAGTTCGGGTCAACGTGCAACCGTACGTTAGAAGATTTTTTACAGCTGGGATGACATGGTCGTCCTGGCTGTTTTTTGTATAAAGACGGGAATTATAGAGGAGTTTGCTCATGGATATGAAGCGTGACGTCGTACTTGACGTTAATGAGAAGCCTGGGTTCTTGCAATGGATTGGATTGTCATTGCAACACATGTTCTCAATGTTTGGGTCAACGGTTTTGGTACCGTTGTTGGTTGGTTTGAATCCTGGAATTGCCTTGTTCAGTTCTGGTGTGGGAACTTTGCTCCACATCTTGATTACGAAGAAGCAAATTCCAGCGTACATGGGTTCTAGTTTTGCCTTCATCATTCCGATGGTGGCCTTGATGAAGACCACAGGATACCCTGGTGTTGCCACTGGTGTTATCTCAGTTGGTATTGTCTACTTGATTGTGGCGGCCATCGTTGCCGTAATCGGTACGAACTGGATTGAAAAGTTGTTGCCACCAATCGTGGTCGGTCCAATCATCATGGTTATCGGTTTGTCATTGTCATCATCAGCTGCGCAATCAGCAACGTTGTTGGATGGTAAGTACGATATTCGTGTCTTCGCGGTTGCGATGATCACGTTGGGATTGACGATTGTCTTCAACATGTTCTTGAAGGGGTTCCTTGGTTTGATTCCAATCTTGTTGGGAATCGTTGGTGGATATATTTTCGCTATTTTGTTTGGTTTGGTTGATTTGACGCCAGTTGCGAACGCTGCCTGGTTCGCCTTGCCAGACTTCGACATTCCATTCCTTGATTACAAGCCAGTCATGCACTGGGGCGCAATCATTGTTATGGCGCCATTGGCTTTGGTAACGATTACGGAGCACTTGGGTCACTTGATGGTCTTGGATGACTTGACGGGACGTGACTTCATGCGTAACCCAGGTTTGCACCGTACGTTGGCTGGTGATGGTACTGCCTCAATCTTTGCCGGATTGGTTGGTGGACCTTCAGTTACGTCATACGGTGAGAATATCGGTGTTATGGCCATTACGAAGGTACACTCAGTTTACGTTTTGATTGGTGCCGCTGTATTCGCCATCTTGTTCTCATTCGTTGGGAAGTTGTCAGCTTTGATTCAATCAATTCCTGGCGCCGTTACGGGTGGTGTATCATTCTTGCTATTCGGTGTTATCGCAGCTTCAGGTTTGCGTATCATCGTTGAAAACAAGATTGACTTCAACTTGAAGCGTAACTTGATGATTGCCTCATCAGTTTTGGTTATCGGTATCGGTAACGCTTACCTACAAGTGGGTGAGGGTAACGACATCATCCAATTCTCTGGTGTTGCCATCGCCACTGTTTTGGGAATTTTCTTGAATTTGGTCTTGCCAGAAAAGGCTGCTTCAGAGAAATAGTTAATAATTATACAAACTTGAACCGCGGTTTCCGATATGGAATACCGCGGTTTTTTCTTGTAAAAAGTGGGAATAGGCGTTGGTATGACTAGGATTATGCTATTTTTTAGAATATTTAAAATATCAAATTATGGATATAAATATAAAACTATTCCGAAGTGGAATGTTTAAAACCGCGGTTTTACGGCATTTGTAAAACGGATTGCACATTTGGGACAAAAGTGTTGAAGCTTAAAACGTTGAATTCGCAATTAAAAGGCGTAATATTAGGGGGTAAAAGTTTTAAACGGTCTGTGTTCTGCGCATCACCGCGATTATTTAGAAAGGAAAGAGGTGGATTTCTGTGGGTGAGAAGACCGCAACCTTTAGCATTGCGGGGCTAACGTTCGACTGGAGCATCATTATTTCAACGACTGTTACATTCGCTATTGTTTTCTTCTTGGCGTTTTGGATGTCTCGCAAGCTGGTTATGAAGCCAGCTGGTGCGTCAAAGCAAAACTTCCTTGAGTGGATTATCGATTTTACCAACGGCATCGTTGATGGATCGCTTCCAAATCGAACTGGAACTAATTTGAAGTTCTTCGCATTCTCAATGTTCATGTTCATCTTTGTTGCCAACCAATTAGGTGTTGCCTTCGTGGTTGACTTCAATGACGTAACGTTCTTGCGTTCTCCAACGGCTAATCCGTTGGTCACGATGACCTTGGCATTGATTGCAATCGGAATGTCCCACTACTTGGGTGTTCAAAAGCTCGGATTCAAAAACTACTTCAAGTCAGTTTACTTGAGTCCATTCAGCGCATTGCTGCCAATTAACATTATTGAACAATTCACGAGTTTCTTGACATTGGGACTTCGTTTGTTCGGTAATATTTTTGCCGGTGAAATGGTCTTGTCTCTTCTTTGGGAATTGGCAAAATCAGCCGGTGTCGTATCATTCGTTCCAGCATTCTTGCTAACGATGATTTGGCAAGCATTCTCTTTGTTTGTCGGAAGTATTCAAGCTTATGTCTTTGTTACGTTGACGACTGTTTACGTTTCAGAAAAGACTGAGATTGAAGAGTAATTTTTTTCTTAATTAATCGGAGGATTAAAAAAATGGACGTTGCAACCATTGGTGTTGGTGTTGCCGCAGCGGGTGCCGCAATTGGTGCCGGAATTGGTAACGGTATTGTTATTTCAAGCATGATCTCAGGTATGGCTCGCCAACCTGAATTGGAAGGTAAGTTGCGTTCTAACATGTTCATCGGTGTTGGATTGGTCGAGGCCGTGCCTATCATTGCCATCGCCATTGCCTTCATGTTGTTGAGCAAGTAATAGTAACGCGGAGGCCAACTAATTATGATTAATCAAATTGTTCTAGCAGGTGCTAGCGAAGGGTTGGCTTTGGGTAACATGTTGTTTGTACTAGTGGCATTCCTTGTGTTGATGCTTCTTTTGAAGCACTTCGCTTGGGGTCCAGTAGTAAAGATGATGGAAAAGCGTGCGGAAAAGGTTTCTAACGATTTGGACTCTGCTGAAGAGGCCCGTAAGCAAGCCGAAGCTGATGCAGCTGAGCGTTCAGCTCAATTGCAATCAGCTCGCACTGAAGCAAACGGCATCATCGCTGACGCTAAGACTGCTGCAGGAAACCAACGTGATCAAATCGTTGCGGACGCGCACGCAGCTGCCCAAGCTACTAAGGATCAAGCTTCAGCTCAAATCGAGCAAGAGCGTGCCGAAGCAATGGCTGGCGTTAAGAACGATGTTGCTGAATTGTCAGTGACGATCGCACAAAAGATTATCCAAAAGGAACTAAAGTTAGATGATCAAAAGGCGTTGATTGACGCCTACATCGAAGGGTTAGGTAACAAGTAATGGCATTGGATCAAGCAACGATTGCTAAGCGATATGCCGTTGCTTTGTTCGAATTAACCCATGACCAAAACACGGATGCTGCTACTTTGGCCGAATTGGTTGAAGTACGTACAGTATTGGTGGAAAACCCAGAATTGACGAAGGCTATCGAATCAATGCGTGTGCCTGAGTCAGCTAAGCAACAAATGGTAGCAACGCTATCTGATGGAGCTAGCCAAGTGGTTAAGAACTTGTTGCAAATGGCGTATGATTATCGCCGTTTCAACGACCTACCTGCTATTATCACGGCTTACGAAGACTTGGTTAACGAGTCTGAAGGTGTGGTATATGCCGAGGTTAAGACTGCTGTTGCTTTGAGCGACGAACAAGCTGCCCGTATGACGGAACAACTTGCAAAGCGCTTTGAAGCTAAGGAGATTAAGTTGACACAAGTTGTCGACGAAGCCTTGCTTGGTGGTGTTGTTGTACAAGCGAACAACCAGATTTTGGATGGGTCATTAGCAACTAAGTTAGCTGCTATTCGTCAGAGTATCATCCGCTAGTAATCTGAAAATCTAGTAGAAATTGATGTTGTGTGTGATGAATAGACACACTTTAAAGAAAGAGGAACTGCTGAAATGAGCATCAAAGCTGAAGAAATCAGTTCACTCATCAAGAGCCAATTGGCCAACTATCAAGACGAATTGACTGTTCAAGAAACGGGAACTGTTACCTACGTTGGTGACGGTATTGCCCGTGTAACCGGTTTGGAGAACGCTCTTGCCGGTGAATTGGTCGAGTTTGAGAACGGCGTATTTGGTATGGCACAAAACCTTGAGTCTAATGATGTTGGTATCATTATCTTGGGTAAGTACGACGAGATTCGCGAAGGCGATACTGTTAAGCGCACTGGTCGTATCATGGAAGTGCCTGTTGGTGAGGGATTGATCGGACGTGTTGTTAACGCATTGGGTCAACCAATCGACGGAATGGGACCAATTAACACGACGAGCACTCGTCCTGTTGAAGTAAAGGCCCCAGGTGTTATGGAGCGTAAGTCTGTTTTCGAGCCACTACAAACTGGTTTGAAGGCCGTCGACGCTTTGGTTCCAATTGGACGTGGACAACGTGAATTGATCATCGGTGACCGTAAGACTGGTAAGACGTCTGTAGCCATCGATACAATCTTGAACCAAAAGGATCAAGACATGATCGTTATCTACGTGGCTATTGGTCAAAAGGATTCAACTGTGCGTACGCAAGTTGAAACTTTGCGTCAAATGGGCGCTTTGGATTACACGATTGTTGTGTCAGCCGGTCCTTCAGAACCAGCTCCTATGTTGTACTTGGCTCCTTATGCCGGTGCAGCTATGGGTGAAGAGTTCATGTACAACGGCAAGCACGTCTTGATTGTGTACGATGATTTGTCAAAGCAAGCTACGGCTTACCGTGAGCTGTCATTGATTCTTCGTCGTCCTCCTGGACGTGAAGCCTACCCTGGTGACGTCTTCTACTTGCACTCACGTTTGCTAGAACGTGCTGCTAAGTTGTCAGACGAATTGGGTGGCGGTTCAATGACTGCTTTGCCAGTTATCGAAACGCAAGCGGGTGACGTTTCTGCGTACATCCCAACTAACGTTATCTCAATCACTGACGGACAAATCTTCTTGGATGCCGACCAATTCTACGCCGGTGTTCGTCCTGCCATCGATGCCGGAACTTCTGTTTCACGTGTTGGTGGTGACGCCCAAATTAAGGCGATGAAGAAGGTTGCCGGAACGTTGCGTTTGGACTTGGCTTCATTTAAGGAGTTGGAGTCATTCGCACAATTCGGTTCTGACTTGGATGCGGCAACGCAAGCTAAGTTGGCCCGTGGTCGTCGTACGGTTGAGTTGTTGAAGCAACCATTGCACCAACCATTGCCAGTTGAAGAGCAAGTTTTGTCATTGTACGCCTTGACTCGTGGCTTTATGGATGATGTCGCTGTTGAAGATATCCAACGCTTCGAATCAGAAATGATTGCTGCTGTTCGTGCTTCACACAACGACTTGTTGCAAACGATTGTTGACACAAAGGACTTGCCTGATGCAGATGCTATGAACGCCGCTATTACGGAGTTCAAGGCAACCTTTGCGCCAAGTGCCCAATAATTAGGGAGGGGCGATAAATGGCAGCTTCTTTGCAAGATATTCAACGCCGAATTGCCTCAACAAAAAAGACGCGACAAATCACGAGTGCCATGCAAATGGTCTCAACGGCTAAGTTGAGCCAAATTCAACGTCACGGTGGATCATACACAACGTATGCTAACGCCTTGCACGACGTTGTGGCTCACTTGTCTAATGCGCACATCAACAATGTTTCTGGTACTTTGCTAGAACAACGTGATGTGAAGAAGGTTGGCTTCTTGGTCATCTCTTCTGATCGTGGTTTGGTTGGTGGTTATAACTCAACGCTATTGAAGGGTATGATGGCGATTATCGAAGAGCGTCAATTGACGCCTGACCAAGTGGTTATTTTGGCCGTTGGTGGTAATGCCTCAGACTTCTTCAAGAAGCGTGGCTACAACGTTGCGTACGAGTACCGTGGTGTGTCTGACGTGCCTACCTTTAACGAGGTTCGCGAAATCGTTAAGACCGTTACCACGATGTACGATAACGAAGTCTTTGATGAGTTGACTGTTGCATACCAACACTTCGTATCACGTATTCAAAATGAATTGCGTTTGGAGAAGATGTTGCCAGTTTCTACTGACGACATGGAACCAACGTCTGAAGATTCAGTGAAGGCGGATTACGAAATGGATCCTTCTCCAGAACAAATTCTTGGTGTGGTTTTGCCACAATATGCTGAGAGTTTGGTCTACGGTGCTATCTTGGATGCCAAGACGGCTGAGCACGCGGCTTCTGCCAACGCGATGTCATCTGCAACAGATAACGCTAAGGAAATCATCCGTACGTTGGAATTGCAATTTAACCGTGCGCGTCAAAGTGCGATTACGACGGAAATTACAGAAATTACAGGTGGTATGGCTGCTTTGGATTAATCCAAGCGTCATAGCAACCTTTTGAAATGAAGGAAGGAAACGACAATGAGTACCGGACGTGTTGTTCAAGTCATTGGTCCAGTCGTCGACGTTGCCTTTCCATCAGGAACTCAAGTACCTGACATCAACAACGCTTTGATCATCGATAAGGGTGAGCAAGGTACGTTGACGGTCGAAGTATCTTTGGCTTTGGGTGATGGTGTCGTACGTACGATCGCCATGGACTCAACTGATGGTTTGCAACGTGGAATGGCCGTAGAAGACACTAATGCACCAATTAGTGTGCCTGTCGGTGAAGCTACGTTGGGACGTGTGTTCAACGTTTTGGGTAACCCCGTTGATGGTGGTGAAGAGTTGGGTGAGGATGTTCCTCGTGACCCTATCCACCGTGAGGCCCCAGCTTACGACCAATTGGCCACATCTACTGAAATCCTTGAAACTGGTATCAAGGTTATCGATTTGTTGGCACCTTACATCCGTGGTGGAAAGATCGGATTGTTTGGTGGTGCCGGAGTTGGTAAGACAGTTTTGATTCAAGAGTTGATTCACAATATCGCTCAAGGTCACAACGGAATCTCTGTATTTACTGGTGTTGGTGAGCGTACCCGTGAAGGTAACGACATGTACCACGAAATGCAAGATTCAGGCGTTTTGAAGCAAACGGCCATGGTTTATGGTCAAATGAACGAGCCTCCTGGAGCACGTATGCGTGTTGCGTTGACTGGTTTGACAATCGCTGAGCACTTCCGTGATGTTAACGGACAAGACGTGTTGTTGTTTATCGACAACATCTTCCGTTTCACGCAAGCTGGGTCAGAGGTTTCAGCCTTGTTGGGACGTATCCCATCAGCCGTTGGTTACCAACCTACGTTGGCAACTGAAATGGGTCAATTGCAAGAGCGTATTACGTCAACGCAAAAGGGTTCAGTTACGTCAATCCAAGCCGTTTACGTGCCTGCCGATGACTATACTGACCCTGCTCCTGCGACGACATTTGCCCACTTGGATGCCACGACTAACTTGGAGCGTGCTTTGACGCAACAAGGTATCTACCCAGCCGTGGATCCATTGGCATCAACGTCAACTGCTTTGACGCCTGAGATTGTTGGTCAAGAGCACTACGAAGTGGCTACGGAAGTACAACGTACTTTGCAACGCTACCGTGAGTTGCAAGACATCATCTCAATCTTGGGTATGGATGAGTTGTCAGATGAAGAGAAGACGATCGTTAACCGCGCTCGTCGTATTCAATTCTTCTTGTCACAACCATTCTCAGTCGCTGAGACGTTTACTGGTTTGAAGGGTGAGTACGTACCAGTTGCTGAAACTGTACGTAGCTTCAAGGAAATCTTGGAAGGTAAGTACGACCAATACCCTGAAGATGCCTTCCGTAACGTTGGTGTCATCGAACAAGTGGCTGAAAAGGCTGCTACGATGGCTCAATAGTGAGGGCGCGCCATGAATGAACACAGCCTACATGTTAAGGTGGTAACGCCGAACGGTGTCGTGTTCGATTATGAGACTGCTACGTTGGTTGTGCTTAGCACGACTGGCGGTGAAGTAGGTGTCATGGCGAACCACGCACCAATTATCGCTGCTTTGAAGGTTAGCGAAGTTAAGATTGTCGATGACGTCAACGGTGTTGAAGAACGCCTTGCCGTTAGTGGCGGTTTTGCCGAGTTTTCTTCAAACGAGTTGACGGTTGTCGCTGACGCTGCAGAGCGTGCTGCTGATATCGACATTACTCGTGCGGAGTCAGCCAAGGAACGCGCTGAGCGCCGTTTGGCTGATGATAACTCAACTCGTGATGTGGAACGTGCACAGGTCGCTTTGTTGCGTGCCGTAAACCGTATCCACGTTGCTTCTGGAAAGAAGTAATAGATTGCGAATTTAAGGGTCTTGAACATTTTGTTCAAGGCCCTTTTTGTGTACAAAATGGTACACTAGAAGCAATGATATTGTGAGGGGAATGCGAGAATGAAATTTGGAAAACTTGTTGGTGCCGGTCTGGTCGTCGTTGCGTTGGCTGGTGGTGGTTATTGGTTATTGCACCAAGACCAACCAGCCGAGAAGACACAAACAACAACCAAGCAACCAGCGAAGCAACAATCAAGCAGTGAAAAGAAGGCTTATCCGGTGACGATTAAGCCAGGCAGCGAAGAAGCAACGCTATTAATGGTTGTGAATAAGAAGCACCCATTGCCTGCTGATTACAACCCGTACAATGGTGGCTTGAGTCCACGTACCGAAACGGCTAAGAACCAACTGATTGCGGCGATGAAGCAAGCCGGCTTTGACGTTGGTGATACAGTGTCTGGCTACCGTGGCTACGATTATCAAAAGACGTTGTACGATGGTTATGTTGCGTCTGAAGGTCAAGCTGAAGCCGATGCAGTGTCAGCGCGTCCTGGCTACTCAGAACACCAATCAGGTTTGGCGTTCGATTTGCGTAACGGTAGCGGTGGTTTGTTTGCGGAAGGTGGTTCTGATCCAGCTGCTGCAAAGTGGTTACGTGACAATGCCTACAAGTATGGCTTGATTGTCCGTTACCCAGCTGACTTAACGAGTTCGACCGGCTATTCTCACGAGGAATGGCACATGCGCTATGTTGGCATGACCGCTGCCAAGGTGATCAAGGAACAAAATATTTCTCTTGAGCAATACACTGGTAATGCCGGTGGCGATTACAACAAGACCAAGAGCGAGGATATTCCAGCGCTTGAAGAGTACACGGCAAAATACAGCGACCGCTTAACTAAATAAGGGAGTTTTAAGCACGCGCAAAATTTGCTAAAATAGAATTAATTATGATTTGAGAAAGCAGGACGACACGATGATTGTATTATCGGGAACTATTGGAGCTGGGAAGACCAGTTTGACGACGATGCTCGCTGAGCACTTGGGAAGTGAAGCATTTTATGAGTCCGTAGATGACAACCCAATTTTGCCTTTGTTCTACGAGAATCCAAAGAAGTACGCGTTCTTGCTACAAAATTATTTCTTGAACAAGCGTATGGATAACATCAAGGACGCACAAGGAAGCAAGTTGAACGTTATCGACCGTTCAATCTTTGAGGACTTGTTGTTGTTCCAATTGAACGCTGACTTGGAACGTGCAACGCAAACTGAAGTTGCTATCTACGGTGATTTGTTGAACAACATGATGGAGCAAGTTGATTTTTCTGACGATGCCATCGTGAAGACGCCAGATTTGTTGATTTACATCCACGTTAGCTTCGATACGATGTTGGCCCGCATTCAAAAGCGTGGTCGTGACTTCGAGCAAATCGACCACGATCCATCATTGTACGATTACTACAAGAAGTTGAACGAACGCTACATTGCTTGGTTCGAAAGTTATGATCGTTCACCAAAGCTAAGTATCGATGGTGACAAGCACGACTTTGTGAATGACCCAGAAGCCGCTAAGGCAGTTTTGGCATTGATTGACGAAAAGATTGATGAATTGGGTTTGCGTGATTAATTAGGAGAATAAGAATATGTTAGATATGAAGTTGATCCGTAACGAAACGGAAAGCGTCAAGGAACGTTTGGCAACGCGTGGTGTTGATCCATCAGAAATTGATGCATTGATTGCTGACGATGCTAAGCGCCGTGAATTGTTGGTACAAACTGAAGAGTTGAAGGCTCGTCGTAACACGGTTTCAGACGAAATTGGTTTGAAGAAGCGCAACAAGGAAGATGCTTCAGAGACGATTGCCGAGATGCAAGCAGTATCTGCTAAGATCAAGGAATTGGACGAAGAAGTTGCCAAGGTTGACGAGGCTATCCAAGACCGCATGTTGCACTTCCCTAACTTGCCAAACCCAACGATTCCAGTTGGTGCTGACGAAGAAGCTAACCGCGAAGAGCGTACTTGGGGAGAAATTCCTTCATTCGACTTCAAGCCAAAGGCCCACTACGAAATTGGTGAAGACCTTGGTATCTTGGACTGGGAGCGCGGTGCTAAGGTTGCCGGTGCTCGCTTTGTCTACTACGTTGGTCAAGGTGCCCGCCTAGAGCGTGCCGTTTACAACTTCATGTTGGACGAGCACCAAAAGGAAGGTTACAAGGAAATGATCACGCCATACATGGTTAAGGATGCTGCTATGTTTGGTACGGGACAATACCCTAAGTTCATGGAAGACGCTTACCGTGTTGGAACTAACGACGATATGACGTTGATTCCAACGGCCGAAGTGCCTTTGACTAACTACTTCCGCGAAGAAGTAATCGATGCTGACAAGTTGCCATACTCAGTAACGGCTGTTTCACCATCATTCCGTCAAGAAGCTGGTTCAGCTGGACGCGACACACGTGGTTTGATTCGTATGCACCAATTCAACAAGGTTGAAATGGTTAAGTTTACGAAGCCTGAGCAATCATACCAAGCTTTGGAAGACATGACGGCTAACGCTGAAAACATCTTGCAAAAGTTGAACTTGCCATACCACGTTATCACGTTGTCAACGGGAGACATGGGATTCTCAGCTGCCAAGACTTATGACTTGGAAGTTTGGATGCCTGAGCAAGACATCTACCGTGAGATTTCATCAGTTTCAAACACGGAAGCCTTCCAAGCACGTCGCGCACGTATCCAATACCGTGACGAAGAGGGTAAGTTGCAATTTGTACACACGTTGAACGGTTCAGGTTTGGCTGTTGGACGTACAGTTGCTGCTATTTTGGAGAACTACCAAAACGAAGACGGAACGGTTACGATTCCTGAAGTTTTGCGTCCATACTTCGGTGCCGACAAGATCGTGCCAGAAGACACGTTGTAAAATTAAACATTAATTTAGCTCAACAATCAGTTTTTGGTTGTTGGGCTTTTTTGTTGGTGGTGAGTTTCGACGCGTTGCGTCGAGGCATGGGTGCGCGGGACTATCTCCGGCAAAGTTCAAATTGGGGCAACCGAATGGCGCGGACGCCATTCAGCGGGGCAAATAATTCCCCCTAATCCTTTTAGTCCTGTGTGGGCTTATCTGAATAGCGCCGGCCATGCGGCATGTTGCCCCAATTTGAACGCTCCGATAG
>JAAOED010000014.1 GCA_016466735.1 Weissella confusa
CTGGTTGCAGCTGGTCTGTCCTTTTTTATTTTTACACCCAAAAACAAAAAAAAGGTACCAACAACCAATCGCGTGAGCGAGTGGTCATCAGTACCAAATATTTTAGAACCAGATTTTAAAAGCGCGACCTTGGTTTTAAGGTCGCGCTTTTTGTGTGGTTTGGGTGCTAAGTGGGGATTACACCCTATGATGTCATGGGGTGTAATGAACGAAACAATGGTCTGATGGCGTCAGTTGGGATGCCACCCACTTTTTGTTCAAATCCCCACCACTTTCCACCACCTAATCTTCCCTCCCACTGTTCCCCACCTCCCACCATCTCCATAACTAAGTTGTTAACCGTTGGTATATCAAGGATTTGACCTTATAACCTTAAAAAATTCTTCATTTTCTAAAGTTATTCGAAAACTTGTAAAGTGACTGTTAAAAAGGAGCGTCAGGGCCGGTGTAATAGGCTTTTGAACCCTAAAATACACCATATATCCCAGTGGTAGAACGTGGGGGCAGGTGGTGGAAGGTGGGAGATTGTGGTAAATTAAATGTATTGAAATGTCGACTATTCTCAATACGCCACAGCATCTGAAATTGCTGAATAATTTGAAAGGGGGTATCGCCGATGTTCATGGGAACTTACCAACACACGTTGGATACTAAGAACCGGTTGATTATCCCCGCAAAATTCCGCAATCAGTTGGGTGAATCCTTTGTGATTACACGTTGGATGGATCACTCATTGCGTGCCTACACGATGCAAGGCTGGGAAGATTTTTCAACTAAGATTAACGCATTGCCAGAAACAAATGCCAAGGCGCGCCAATTTAAGCGTTTCGTCTTCGGTGGGGCAACAGAAGTTGAATTCGACAAGCAAGGTCGTGTGAATCTATCACCAACCTTGCGCGAATACGCAAATATCGATAAGGATGTCACGGTCTTCGGTTTGGGTGATGATACGTTCGAACTTTGGAGTGCCGAGAAGTGGCAAGTTTACGAAGAAGAAACTGCAGAGAATTTTGATGATATTGCTGATGGATTGGAAGACCTGGGCTTCTAACAGCAAATTGATACGAACTAGAAAGGTCGAACAGGCAATTACATATGACGGAGTTCAATCACGTAACCGTATTGCTTAACGAAGCAATTGATAATTTAAATGTTAAGCCAGACGGAACATATGTTGATGCGACGTTGGGTGGCGGTGGTCATTCACAGTTGTTGGCAAGTCGTTTGACTACCGGAAAGCTTTGGTCATTTGATCAAGACATTACGGCAATTAACTACAACAAAGAACATTTGGCCACTGAGTTGTCTGAAGGTAAAGTTGCCTTCATTCAAAATAACTTCCGTAACTTGCGTGACGCACTTGCTGAAGTTGGGGTCACTGAAATTGATGGTATCGTCTACGATTTGGGTGTGTCATCACCACAATTCGACGACGGACAACGTGGTTTTTCATATAACTATGATGCACCACTTGATATGCGCATGAATCAATCACAAGAATTGACAGCGCGTACGGTAGTTAACGAGTGGGATTTCCACGACTTGCTACGCATCTTGTCACGTTACGGTGAAGAAAAATTCGCTAAGCAAATTGCACGTGCAATTGAGCGCCAACGTGAAGTTAAACCAATTGAAACCACATTTGAATTGGTTGAGGTCATCAAGTCAGCAATTCCTGCAGCGGCTCGTCGAACAGGAGGTCATCCGGCCAAGCGTTCATTCCAAGCCATTCGAATTGCCGTGAATGATGAATTGGGAGTGGTCGAAGAATCACTCGCACAAGCTTTGGATATGTTGAAGGTTGGTGGTCGTATTTCGGTCATTACTTTCCATTCGCTTGAAGATCGCCTCGTTAAGACGATGTTTAAGGAAAAGACGGCAGTTCCTGAATTGCCAGCTGGCTTGCCAATCATTCCGGATGAGATGCAACCTGATTATAAACTCGTGACGCGTAAGCCAATCTTACCTTCAGAAGAAGAAATGGCTAACAATCACCGCGCTCATTCAGCAAAGTTGCGCGTCATCGAACGACTACGATAGCATATGCCGCCCATGATGGACGGTGAAGAAAGGATCTGAACATCATGGATGCAATGCCAAACTACACGCACACAACGTCGCCTCGCAAAGTTGATCAACCACAACAACGCCCACACGTTCGTGTCGTTAAGCGTAAGTTGGAAAAGCCAGGCTTTAACGCCATTGACATCGCCTTTTGCGTGGCAACTGCATTTGTTGTTGTCTTTATGGCGATGGTTGTCGTACACACGTCAAACCGTGCAGCAACAGCAAACTCACAACTGGCAACAACGTCAGCTTCCCTTGAAAAGGTACGTAATCAAAACAATGATTTGAAGCAAGAAGTGAGTGATTTGACGAGCCCAAGTCGTTTGAACGATATTGCGGCTAAGAACGGATTGACGCTTCAAAACCAAAACATAAGGAACGTGAAGTAGCATGGTGAAGAAACAGCGGATGCCAAAACGTAACCAATCGGATAAAAACAGTCGTATTACAGGCTTTGTGCTAGTAAGTACCATGTTGCTGATTTTGGTTGTGTTGGGGGTCCGTTTTTCTTATGTTGCCATCACAAAAGACGTGAAGGGGCATAAGTTAAACGAAGCCGCTCAACAAGTTTACCGAAGTCAGAATTCAGTTCAGCCTAAGCGTGGTGAGATATTTGACTCAGTTGGGAATGTGCTAGCTGAAAACGCAACGACCTATACTTTAGCTGCAGTCATTGATGACACGCAAAAAACAAGCAAAGGAAAGCCAGCCTATGTTGCCCCAAGCCAAGATGAAAAGGTAGCTAAGCAGCTAGCGGGCATCTTGGGTGGTGATCCAAAAACTTATGTGACGACCTTAGAAAAGGGACGCAAAAATAAGTTGAAGCAGGTTCAATTTGGCTCACGTGGACTAAAGTTAGATTCTCAAACGTATAAGAAAATCAACAAATTGAAGATACCGGGTATCACCTTTACGAACAGTGCGTCACGTTTCTATCCAAACGGGGTTTTTGCGTCAAATGTCATCGGTTATACGAGCGAAAAAACGGATGATAAGACTGGTGCACAAAGCATTGTTGGCTTGATGGGAATCGAACAAAAGTACAACAAACAACTCTCTGGTAAGAAAGGTGTTAAGACAACTTCGGCTGATGATACAGATTCGAGTGTCTCAAAGAAAGACCAATCCGTAAAAAACGGGTATGATATTTATACAACCATAAATACAAAGTTGCAGACGACGCTCGAAGAGAAGATGCAAAATTTGTATGATGATATGAAGCCTAAGTCAGCGTTGGCGATTGTGCTTGATACGAAGACGGGTAATATTGTTGCGACCACGCAACGACCTTCATTCAACGCGACTACCGGTGAGGGTATCGGCGATTACTGGACAAATGAGATTTCAGGTTCTGTTTATGAACCGGGATCTGTTATGAAGGGAATCACCTTGGCAGCAGCAATCGACACTAACAATTGGGATGGTGATGCGTATTATCAATCTGGAACCTTGAAGATTGGTGATAAGAGCGTTACTGACTGGAATAACGGTCAAGGTTGGGGCACGATTACGTATGCACGTGGAATTGCGGAATCTTCAAACGTCGCGATGGCGTTGACCGAGCAAAAGATGGGTGCTGAAACATGGCACAAGTACATTAATAAGTTCCGCTTCCTACAGTCTACGGATTCTGATTTACCAAGCGAAGAAACTGGTTTGATGCAGTTTAAGTATCCAATCGAACAAGCGAACACCTCTTACGGTCAAGCTATTTCGGTAACACCTTTGCAAATGGTACAGGCCTATACAGCGATTGCTGGTAATGGTGAAGAAATCAAGCCGAACCTTGTTGAAAAGGTTGTTGATCCCAACACCAAAAAGGTGATTTACCAGGCTAAGCGCAAGGTTGTTGCAAAGCCAATTAAGAAATCAACAGCTGAGGCAACGCGTAAGCAATTGGAAGATGTTATTTACTCTGAGTATGGTTTGGGTCAAGCTTACGCAATCCCAGATGTTCGAACGACGGGTAAGTCTGGAACGGCGCAAATTGCGACGTCGACCGGTTATTCATCACCTGGGGATAATACGCACGAAATCCATTCATGGATGGGAATGGCACCATCAGATGATCCACGCTATTTGATGTACATTGTGACCAAGGAACCACAGCAGAACACACAAAACATTGCGACGGATATGTCTAATATGTTCGTGACGGTGATGCAACAAGCACTGACAATGTCTGATTCTGATAACAAGGTTGTTGTCAGTGAAGACCAGCAAGTGACGGTCCCAACGGTTGTTGGTGGATCAACCAATGAAGCAGAAAAAGAAGTTGAAGCAGCTAATTTGACGCCAATTGTGATGGGTGACGGTGCGACTGTCAAAAAGCAGACGCCGGCTGGTGGTCAAAAGTCATTGACGAATCAGCGTGTGTTCTTGAACACTGGTAAAAATATTGCAGTGCCAAATATGCATGGCTGGTCAAAGTCTGATGTGTTAGCTTGGGCAAAGCTAGCTGATATCAAGCCGATTATTAAGGGTGATGGTTTTGTGGCGACACAATCAATTACACCAGGTACTCAGTTAGCAGATGGCTATCATGAAATAACGGTTGAATTTAAAAACGCGAAAGCGGAATAAATAAGGGTTTATAAGAGAGGAGAAGTCAAATGTCGACTTTGTTACTCGGACTATTGGTGGGGTTGATCGCAACAATCATCGTAGTACCGCGTTTGAGGAATTGGTTTAAGAAAATTAAGGTGCAACAATTAGTGATGCGTACTGGTGAAAATGGACCAGATCACGCAGCTAAGGCTGGAACACCTACGATGGGTGGGGCTGGATTTATTCCGGTTGTGATTATCGGTTTCATTATCTTAGCGTTTGCGACAGGTGCGAATGCATCAACAGGTTGGGCAACATTAATCGCCATTATTGTGTTTGCCTTGGTTGGTGCCTTTGATGATAGTATCAAGGTCTTTAATCACCGCGATGAAGGACTTCGCTTCTTGCCAAAGCTATTCTCACAAATCGCTGCTGCGTTACTAGCGGTTGCAGTGCTATTCTTAGGCCACTTTGACTTCACGTTGGATTTGCCATTTAACTTGGGTAGCATCAACAGCATTATTGTTTATACGTTGTTCACAATTTTTTGGCTTGTTGGTTGGTCAAATGCCACCAACTTGACAGATGGGTTGGACGGCTTAGCATCTGGTACGGCGATTATTGCATACGTTGCATACTTGATTATCGCGTTCGTACAAGGTGACATGACAATGGTGTTGTTGGATGCGTTGATGATTGGGGCATTGCTTGGCTTCTTGGTCTTTAACCACTATCCAGCATCAATCTTCATGGGTGATACTGGGTCATTGGCATTGGGCGCCGGTTTGGCGATGAACTCACTTGTCTTGCACCACGAATGGTCATTGTTGTTGATTGGTTTCGTCTTCATGGTCGAAACGTTGACCGTTATGATTCAAGTCACAAGCTATCACTTCTTTAAGAAGCGTATTTTCTTGATGACACCAATTCACCACAGTTTCGAAAAGGGTGGCTTAACTGGTAACACAGATAAGCCATGGAACGAGTGGCAAGTTGATACATTCTTCTGGGCAGTTGGACTGATTGCGGCGGTTTTGTATCTTGTGATTTTTAAGTAAATCATCATTCACTAAAACACATATAAAGTCGTTATAAGACTTTTTGCATTACGCAAACGCGCGGGGAACGCCCCGCATACATAACTTTTTAAAGGGGATCTGATCATGAGTAAGCATGTTTTGGTAATTGGCTTTGCACGTTCTGGGGCAGCCGTTGCGTCTTTGTTGTTAAACGAAGGTGCGCAAGTGACAGTTTCAGACCCAAAATTGGATTTGACAGATGAACGCGTGGTTGCTTTGCAAGCACAAGGTGTTGTATTTACAACGGAACAAACTGATGAGTTGCTAGCTGACGTCGACCTAATTGTTAAGAATCCTGGAATTCCATACCGTATTCCAGTTTTGGTCGCAGCAGAGGAAGCTGGTATTCCGATTTTCGTTGAAGTTGCAATGGCTCAACGTTACATCAAGGGAACTTGGATCGCATTAACGGGTTCAAATGGTAAGACAACCACGACTGAGATGATTGCAGCTGTGCTACGTTCGCAAGCAGATGATGAGCATGCAGTTGTTGTTGCCGGAAATATTGGGACGCCAGTGAGTGAGGTTGCCCCAACGTTGCGTGCGACCGATACACTTGTCACGGAGCTCTCATCATTCCAATTGATGGGGATGCCAACGGCTAAGCCAAATATTGCGATTATCACAAACATTTTCGCATCTCACTTGGATTACCACGGCACACGCGAAAACTATGTCGCCGCTAAGATGGGTATCACAAAGAATCAAACAGCCGACGATTTCTTGGTTATCAATGTTGACCGCGAAGAATGGGTTGAATTGTCAAAGCAAACTGCAGCGACGGTTGTCCCAGTTTCACGTCAAAACGTGAGTCAAGAAGGTGCTTACGAACTAGATGGTACGTTGTACTTCCGTGGTGAAGCTATCATGCAAGCTAACCAACTCGGCGTTCCAGGCGATCACAACGTCGAAAACGCGTTGGTTGCGATTGCTGTTGGTAAGTTGATGAATGTGCCAAGCAATCAAATTGCGATGACATTGCGTCAATTTGGTGGTGTTGAGCATCGTTTGCAATATGTTGGCACGTTTGAAGGACGTCAAGTCTATAACGATTCAAAGGCAACTGATATTGAGGCAACGGAAATGGCGCTATCAGGATTTAAGGCGCCAGTTGTTTTGCTAGCTGGTGGTCTAGATCGTGGTGACGACCAAATGCGTTTGCTTGAAGCGATGAAGCCACACGTAAAGGCTTTGGTAGTCTTTGGTCAAACGGCAGATAAGGTTGCAGCAGTCGGTGAAGCGCTCGGTATTGAAGTGGTTCATGCAGAGGATGCACCTCATGCGGTTGAACCGGCTTTCGAATTGAGTGAGCCAGGTGACATTATTTTGCTTTCACCAGCTGCAGCATCATGGGATCAATTCCCTAATTTTGAAACACGTGGTGATTTGTTTGTGGCAGCTGTTAAGGCTCACAGCGAAGGAAAGTAGAGGAGATAGATATGCGTATTGTTGTTTCAGGTGGTGGAACTGGGGGACACATTTACCCAGCGCTAGCAACAGTTAAGCAATTGAAGCAATTGGAACCAGACACCGAAGTGCTGTACATCGGTGGCGAACGTGGCTTGGAAAAGTCAATCGTGCCAGACGCTGGGTTCGACTTTAAAGCTTTGGCCGTGCAAGGATTCAGTCGCTCATTGTCACTTGATAATGTGAAGACGGTCTATCTTTTCTTGACGGCTACTCGCAAGGCTAAGAAGATGCTGGAAGAATTTAAGCCGGATGTTGTGGTTGGAACTGGTGGTTATGTTTCTGGTCCAGTGCTATACGCAGCGCAACAACTTAAGATTCCAACGGTTATTCACGAGCAAAACTCTGTTGTGGGTGTCACAAACAAGTTTTTGGCGCGTCATGTGACGAAGGTCGGGGTTGCCTTTCCGGCGGCGCTATCAGCCTTTAAGGATGGTTTAGCAACAGTTGTTGGTAATCCACGTGCCCAAGAAGTCGTTGATGGCGAAGGTTCATTTGATTGGGACACGTTGCATTTGTCTGCAGACAAGCCAACGGTATTAATCTTTGGTGGTTCACAAGGGGCGCTGAAGTTGAACAAGGCCATGGTTGCGGGGATGTCAAAGTTTGCTAACCGTCCATATCAAGTTATCTTCGTTACTGGTGGCAAGCGCTATGACGACGTACAAGCAGATCTACGTGCAGGTGGCGTCGTACCAGCTGAAAATGTTGCTGTTGTACCGTACATCGGTAACATGCCACAATTGATGCCAGTTGTGGATTTGGTCGTTGGGCGTGCCGGTGCCACGAGTTTGGCTGAACAAACGGCATTGGGAAAGCCAATGGTTTTGATCCCAAGCCCATATGTGACGAATGATCACCAAACAAAGAATGCCCGTAGCTTAGTTGAAGCTGGTGCAGCAGAAATGATTACGGAAGAATCATTGTCAGGTACAACGTTGTTTGGCACAATCGACCACTTGATGACGCACGACGATCAACGTGCAGCCATGGCTAAGGCAGCTAAGGAATTAGGTGTGCCTGACGCAGCGGATCAATTCATCAAGTTGATTAAGACAGTTATTAAATAATGACCTAACGATTGGAAAGGAGGCATATGATGGCCGATGAAAATGAATCAAAGCCTAAAGGGGCAAAGTCTAGTGATATTCAAGCGCATTTAGATGCATTGTTGTCGGAAGATGACTGGTCATCATTGCCTACGCGCCAATCGCAAGAGAAAAAGGCTCGTCGTGAGTTAAAACTACCGCGTCGCTTACGTGCAACATTTGCTGAAGAACCCGAGGATTCGGTGGCGGAAAGGTTTGAACCAGCTGAAGAATCCGATCCGATTCTCTTTCCTTACGAGCGAGGTGCTCTTCTATCAGCGACGGCACTAACGGTGTTAGCGGGTGTCTTAATTTACTTGATGTCACCACTAAGTCAAGTGAATCACTATAAGGTGGTGGGTTCAGAGATCCTTAGTAAAAAAGTGGTATTAGATGCGGCCCAGTTGAAAACCGGGCAACCGCTTTTGACGACTCTCCATCAAGCTGATTACTTCAGTAAAATGGCTGCTCAACGCAATCCACAAATTTCAGGCCTCAAGTTCGAGTTGGTTTCTGACAACACCATTGAAATTAAGGTTAACGAAATTGTGAAAGTTGGGTATGTGAAGGCAGGTACACATTACTATCCAATTTTGGAAAACGGTAAGATGTTAACGGGTGGCGAGGCGGATCAACCAGTTGGTGGCTTGCCGCTTTACGACAATTTCACTTCGGTCGCTGATTTAAAGTTAGTTTTAGCTGAGTTTGGTAAGCTACCTTTGGCTTTGCGACGGTCGGTTTCTGAAATTGTTTGGTCACCAACTAAGCAAAACAATCAACGTCTTGAGCTGTACATGAATGATGGCAATCAAGTTTTGATTAGTGCGAATGACCTCGCAAGTAAGCTAAAATATTATCCAGCCATGGCTGCATCGCTGGATAATAAAACCGGAATTGCTGACTTACAAGTCGGTGCATATTTCACACCATACGGACAATAGTAAAACTAAGATTTCTTTTCAAACAAAAATGCGATAATCCCGCAAGAGGTCTGGAAGAACCCTTATAAAGTATGGTATTATCTTAAAGAATTGTTTATTTATTTAAACATCAACTGATTGGCAGTTAAGGAGGTACTCAAATGGCCAACCACGGGTTAATAGTTGGTCTCGATGTCGGGACAAACACGATAAAAGTGCTAGCGGCGGATGTTCGAGATCAGCAAGCTAACATTGTGGCGGTTGGTCGTTCGATTGCCCACGGCGTTAAGCGCGGCGTTGTTGTGGATATTGAAGCAACAGCCAATGATATTCGACAAGCAGTTGCACAAGTTAATGAGCAAACCAGCACGCCAGTCACAGAAGTTGTGGCTAGCTTGCCTGCAAGTAATATTCAAATTCAAAATGTTAGTGGCACGATAACGGTAAAGGATAGTCAACATATTTCTTATGAAGACGTTTCAGCAGCTGTAAAAGAAGCTGTTAAAGTTAACGTACCAAACGATCGTGAAATTGTTGAACTATTGCCAACCGAATTTATCGTAGATGATTTTGATGGTATTCAAGATCCCAACGATATGGTGGGTATGCGACTAGAAATGAAGGCAGTTGCCTACACAGCGCCTCGCAATGTGATGGGAAACTTGCGACTGGCAATTGCTAAAGCTGGATTACAATTACGCGACTTCGTGTTAACACCACTTGCTTACAGCAAGACGATTCTGGATGACGGACAACAAGAATTTGGCACAATCATTTTGGATATGGGTGCGGGACATACAACGGCAACCGTTGTCCATGATCATCAATTAAAGTTCTTATCAACCTTCCCAGCTGGAAGTGATAATATCTCACGAGATATTAGTGCTGTTTTGGAAGTTGGGTTGCACGATGCGGACATGTTGAAGCTCGATTCTGGTTTAGCGCTTGCAAGTATGGCTCGCGAAGACAATAAGCTCGTTATCAAGAAGGTTAGTTCAGAAGAAACCGAACAAATCTCTGAGGTATTGTTGGCACAAATTATTGAAGCGCGTCTCATGCAAATTTTGGACAAGCTTGGCGAGAAGCTACAACTTGTTGGTGCATTTGAATTGCCAGGCGGCATTGTTGTTACTGGTGGTGGGGCCGCATTGCGTGGTACGCCTGAAGCAATTCGTAGTGTCTATAATGTGCAAGCTAAGCCATTTTCACCAACTGATATTGGGCTACGTCACCCCGGTTATGCCGGAGCTTGGGCATTGGTTCATTATGCTGCACAACAATCACCAATTCAATTGATTGTTAAGGAAGCCTTGTACGGTTTGCCATTGACCGTTGTTGGCCAACCAACGATTGCGGTCGCAGCACCAGTGCAAAAACCAACCACAAATCGACGGCCTGCGCGACCTGAAAGTCAAGCAATTGTAGAACCATCAGTTAATGACACGGATGATGTCGATCATGATGAAGAAGAGAAGCCTAAGAAGAAGGGTGCAATGCTTAACTTCTTCAAGGAATTCTTCGACTAAACATAAAGTAAAGATAAGTGAGAAAAAAAGGAGCTCGTTATGGATTTCCAAATGGATATGAACCAAGAGTACGGCGCAACGATTAAAGTAATTGGTGTCGGTGGTGGTGGTGGAAACGCCGTTAATCAAATGGTGAATGACGGTGTTGAAGGTGTTGAGTTTATCGTAGCCAACACTGATGCCCAAGCGTTGGAGCGTTCATCTGCAGAAAACAAGATTCAAATTGGTGCTAAGGCAACTCGTGGTTTGGGTGCGGGCGCTCGTCCAGAGGTTGGTGAAGCCGCTGCTAAGGAAAGCGAGCAAGAAATCGCTGAGGCTTTGACTGGTGCAGACATGGTCTTCGTTACTGCCGGAATGGGTGGTGGTACTGGTACTGGTGCCGCGCCAGTTATTGCTAAGATTGCCAAGGACTCAGGAGCTTTGACGATTGGTGTTGTAACACGTCCATTCTCATTTGAAGGTCCAAAGCGTGGTAAGTCAGCTGCCGAAGGTTTGGCTAAGTTGAAGGAAAACGTTGATACGTTGATCGTTATCGCGAACAACAACTTGCTACAAATCGTTGATAAGAAGGCACCTATTATGGAAGCCTTCAAGATGGTTGACGATGTCTTGTTGCAAGGTGTCTCAGGTATTTCAGACTTGATTACTAAGCCTGGTATCATCAACTTGGACTTCGCAGATGTTAAGACGGCCATGTCTGGTCAAGGTACTGCTTTGATGGGTATTGGTTCAGCATCTGGTGAAAACCGCGCTGCTGAAGCAACACGCAAGGCAATTGCCTCACCATTGTTGGAAGCTAAGATTGAAGGCGCAACAAACGTTTTGCTTTCAGTTAAGGGTGGCGCAGACATGTCATTGTTCGAAGCGCAAGAAGCTTCAGAGACGATTGCACAAGCTGCTGGAACAGACATTGACATTATCTTTGGTACAACGATTGATATGGAAATGGAAGGCGAGTTGGTTGTGACGGTTATTGCAACTGGTATTGATCGTCCAGCAACACCACGTCCAGAAATCAACTTGGGAGCAGCCAACACGGCTAGCCCATTTGAAGCAGTGTCTGAGCCGGTAGCACCTGTGCAACAACAAACCGCACCGGTTCAACCACAACAACCAGTGAATACTGATCCTTTTGCTGACTGGAACGTGACGGCTGAGCCTACACAACAAGCAACCCCTGCACAAGCTGCACCGGTTGAACCAGTTCAACCGCTTTCATCAGAAAACACGGCTGCTGACGAAGAAATTGAGCGTCCAGCTTACTTTAACTGGATGAAGCGCGGCGAAAAGTAAGGAGACTACCGATGGCTTTTGAGAATTTTAGGAACTTCTTCATGGGATCAGATAGTGATTATTACTATGAAGAAGAAGAGGCACCGGAAGAGCAATACGTGCAAGAACCTGCACAACAAACAACGTCAAAGACTAAGGCTAACAATGCAAATGCAACACGTCCAACGGCCGCGCGTCGTCCGAATGTATTGCCAATGGATGGTTCACGTCCAGGTGAGACATCAAAAATTGCATTGTATGAGCCACGTACGTACGCTGATGCCCAAACAATTGCGACGCAATTGTTGGCTGGTGAAGCGGTTATCGTAAACCTAGGTTCAATTGATGAAAACACAGGTAAGCGTGTGCTTGACTACTTAGGTGGAACTGCCTTTGCTGTTGACGGTATCATCGAACGTGTTGGTGAGCGTATCTTCCTTGCTACGCCTCATAATTTTGAGATTTCAGGAACGATTTCTCAAAATTTGGGACAACAATTTAATTAATAGGTGACCAAATGTTAACACTCATTTTATCGTTATTGATGTTGGTCTTGCGTGCCATGGAGTTCGTAATCTTGATTTGGGTGCTGATGTCATGGTTACCCGGGGCACAACAATCAGCCTTGGGACAATTGCTAGGTCGTATTGCCGGAATCGTTGTTGATCCGATTCGTCGTGTGATGCCTCGTACGGGAATTATCGACTTTACGCCTTTGATTGGTTTGCTACTTTTGCAAGCTGCTCAAGTAGGCCTACGCGCAATTGCACAAGCATTCTAGAGAAATAAAAATATGGCAGATAATGTATCACAACATTTCCGCCCGAGCGAAGCTGCATTTATTGATGTGGCACAAGGCTTAATTCGTCAGGCATTGGATGAGTATCGTCCAGTACTGACGAATTTTTTGAACCCGCGGCAGAGATATATTTTGGAGACGTTGGTTAACCAGCATGATGAGTTAAAGATTGCTCACTCTGGTGGCTACACCGACGCCGAAAGTGCACGATCTTTGATTGCACCGGATTATTACGATGTACAACAGGACGATTTTGAAATTGCTGCAATCCGCATCAACTATCCAACCAAGTTTGCTGAACTACATCACAGTACTGTACTTGGTACACTGATTAATAACGGGTTATCTCGAGACAGTTTCGGGGACATTATTAGTAGTGAAGATGGTGATTGGCAAATTGTTGCAACGGAACAGATGGCGCGGTTTATTACGTCATCACTGGATCACGTCGGTAAAACAAAGGTTCGTTTTGAACCAATGATGCTAGCTGATATCGTCACACCGCAAGAGGAATGGGATGAAATCAATACAACTGTGTCATCGCTTCGACTAGATACTATAGTGGCTAATGGGTATAATGTATCTAGAACGCATGCTAAAGAATTAGTTGAGCGTGGCATGGTCCGAGTTAACTGGACCGAAATTGACCGACCAGACTTTATGTTGGCGGTTAACGATTTAATTTCAGTGCGCCGGTTCGGTCGCATGAAATTGCTAGCTGAAAATGGTATAACAAAAAAAGATAAATGGCGTGTCACATTGGCCGTCATTAAGAAATAGATTGGAGAACGATCATGGCATTGACCCCACAAGAGATTCACGCTAAGGAATTTAACACAAAGAGTAACAAGTGGTATGACAAGGCTGAAGTAACGGCTTTCTTGGACCAAATCGTAACGGACTACGATGGTTTGCTACAAGAGAACCAAACTTTGAAGACGCAATTGGCTGAAGCAGACGCTAATGCTAAGCAAGTTGAAGAGATGAAGCAATCTGTTAACTCATCAATTTTGATTGCGCAAGAAGCAGCTGACCGTTTGAAGAAGCAAACTGAAGCAGAAGCTGAGGCAACGTTGCAACAAGCGCAAGCTGAAGCACAAAAGATTGTTATGGAAGCTAACGCTAAGGCCAACTCATTGTTGACTGAATCTCAATCAAAGAACGAAGCATTGGTTGCTGAGCACGATGCTTTGAACAAGGAAATGGGTGCATTTAAGGCTAAGATTGAAGGCATGTTGAATGCACAATTGGACTTGGTAAAGACTGACGATTGGGCTGCATTCCAACAACCTGCTGCATTCCAACAACCACAATCAGCTGCACCAGCTGCTCCAGAGTCAGCTGCGGCACAAGCTAGTTCAGAGGTAGAAACGGTTGTTATCTTCCCTGAATCAAACGAAAACGAAGAAAACTTCTTGAATAAGGACTAATTTTTCGTTATCATGTAATCATGGTTTCTTGACCAAACGGCAAGATGTATTCCAAACAGCGACCTAGGATTTACCCGGTGAGAGCCTAGGATGGTTACGCAGCTTGTTTATCAGCAAGAATGATTTTTTAAATACACAGAAGAGGCGGCTTTTTGCCGTGAATTCGGGTGGTACCACGTTGACATGACGTCCCGCATTGGCTATTTGGCCGATGCGGGATTTTTTAGTTTCAGGGTAAGCCGCATGTCAACGCGGTAGCACTTGGATTGAACAGAAAGGATTGCGCTTTTATGAAGATGAAGCAAACCTTGAACCTAGGAAAGACGAAGTTCCCAATGCGTGGTAACCTACCACAAACTGAGCTACAACGTGAAAACATCTGGTTCGAGAACAAGGTCTATGAGCAACGTCAAAAGATGAACGAAGGTAAGCCATCATTTATGCTTCACGATGGCCCTCCATATGCTAACGGAAACATTCACATCGGACACGCGATGAACAAGATTTCTAAGGATATCATCGTTCGTTACAAGTCAATGAATGGTTTCTACGCACCATTTGTCCCTGGTTGGGATACGCACGGTTTGCCAATTGAACAACAATTGACGAAGGCTGGTAAGGATCGTAAGGCAGTTGGCCCAGTTATCTGGCGTAAGATGGCTGAAGAATTTGCACGTAAGCAAGTTAAGACGCAAATGGCTGACTTTAAGCGTTTGGGAATTTCAGCTGACTGGGATAACCCATACTTGACGTTGTTGCCTGAATTCGAAGCTGCACAATTGCGCGTCTTCGGTGAGATGGCCAAGAAGAACTTGATTTACCGTGGTAAGAAGCCTGTCTTCTGGTCATGGTCATCAGAATCTGCTTTGGCAATGGCTGAAATCGAATACCACGACATCGAGTCAGACACGGCGTTCTTCTCAGAGCGCGTTAAGGACGGTAAGGGCTTGTTGGATAACGACACGTACTTCATCGCCTGGACGACGACACCTTGGACGGTACCAGCTTCACAAGCTTTGGCTTTGAATGCTGATTTTGAATACTCACAAATCCAACCAAAGGGTTCAGACAAGAAGTACATTGTCGCTTCAGCTTTGTTGGGTGCCGTTGCGCCTAAGTTCGGCTGGGACGAGTACGAAGTTGTTGCAACCTTTACCGGTAAGAAACTTGAAATGGTGACGACTGAGCACCCATTCATGGACCGTGAGATTTTGGTTGTTAACGCTGATTACGTTACGGCAGATGCCGGTACTGGTGCGGTTCACACGGCCCCAGGATTTGGTGAAGATGACTTTGCTACCGGTCAACGTTACAACATGCCAGTTATCATGAACGTTGATGACCAAGGTAAGATGACGGCCGAAGCTGGTCCTGACTTTGAAGGTGTCTTCTATCAAGATGCTGATAAGGTTGCCTTGCAAAAGCTTGAAGAAGCTGATGCGTTGATCTTGCACGAACCAGTTGTTCACAGCTACCCATTTGACTGGCGTACTAAGAAGCCAGTTATCTTCCGTGCTGTGCCACAATGGTTCGCTTCAATCGATAGCTTCCGTCAAGACATTTTGGACGCATTGGACGATGTGACGTTCCAACCAGAATGGGGTAAGAAGCGTTTGTACAACATGATCCGCGACCGTGGCGACTGGGTTATCTCACGTCAACGTGTTTGGGGTGTGCCATTGCCAATCTTCTATGCTGAAGATGGTACGGCAATTGTTGATCCTGAAATCATCGACCACATCGCTGACTTGGTAGCCGAGCATGGTTCAAACGTTTGGTTCGAACGTGAGGCCAAGGACTTGTTGCCAGAAGGTTACTCAAACGAGCACTCACCAAATGGCGAATTTACCAAGGAAACGGACATCATGGACGTTTGGTTCGATTCAGGAACTTCACACCAAGGTGTTATGGCAACGCGTCCAAACCTAAGCTTCCCAGAAGATTTGGTTTTGGAAGGTTCTGACCAATACCGTGGTTGGTTCAACTCATCATTGATCACTGGTGTTGCCGTAACTGGTAAGGCCCCTTACAAGTCAGTCTTGTCACAAGGATTCGTCTTGGATGGAAACGGTGAGAAGATGTCTAAGTCATTGGGTAACATCATTTCACCTAACGAAGTGGTGAAGGAGATGGGTGCTGAAATTATCCGTTTGTGGGTAACGTCAGTTGATTCATCAGCCGATGTTCGTGTATCAATGGACTTGTTGTCACAAACGTCTGAGACATACCGTAAGATCCGTAACACGATGCGTTTCTTGTTGGCTAACACGTCAGACTTTGATCCAAAGGCTGACACGGTTGCTTTCGCTGACTTGGTTGCAGCTGATCAATACTTCTATGCCCGCTTTAACAAGTTGGTTGCCGACATTAAGGCTGCCTACGACGCATATGACTTCCAAGCAGTGAACAAGTTGGTTATCAACTTTATTAACGTTGACTTGTCAGCGTTCTACTTGGACTTCGCTAAGGACATCTTGTATGTTGAAGCACCTAAGGGACACGCCCGTTTGTCATTGCAAACAGTCTTGTACAAGGTCTTGGTAGACTTGGACAAGTTGTTGTTGCCAATCTTGCCACACACGGCTGAAGAAATCTTCGAATACCTTGAGCACGAAGAAGGCGACTTTGCTTACTTGACTGAGATGCCAGCTGTTGAAGACATTACTAACGCTGACGAATTGATGGCTAAGTGGTCACAATTCATGACGTTGCGTGATGCCGTAAACAAGGCGCTTGAAGTTGCCCGTGATGCCAAGTTGATTGGTAAGCCAGCCGAAGCTGCGGTAACGTTGTTCTTGACTGACGACCAAAAGGCTTGGTTGGATTCATTGGGACAAGATGTTCGCGTCTTGTTGCTTGTTTCTCAATTGCACGTGGCATCAGCTGATGAAGCTGGTGATGCAACGGACTTTGATGGTTACAAGATTGCGGTTGCTCACGCAGAAGGTGAAGAGTCACCACGTGATCGTATGTACCACACTGATTTGGGCGCAGATCCTGACTTCCCAATGTTGTCAGCACACGAAGCACAAATCGTCCGCGAGAACTTCCCTGAGGCTTTGACTGAAGGTTTGGAGTAATCACGGTTACACACTAAAAATATAATATCGATAACAGGAAAACGCCGGGAGATTTTTGTCTCTCGGCGTTTTTACGTCTATAATGGAGGATATAAGTTTTTGTGGTTTGTGTCCGTCCTGACGGCCGGAGTGACCTGCCCCTTCTTTTGGCTCGCTAACCCAAGTGGGCCATGACCTGTGGGGAGCGGAGTCCACGCCGATGGCGCGTACACCTTTACCTCCTCGTGGCTCTAAGCGGGAAACCCGCTAAGAACCCGCACCCACGGGTCAAGGTCCACTTGGGTCTATACGCTCGGCGGGGCAGGTCACAGCAGCCAAGTAATACTCTAATTGTGCGATTTACATCTACCAAAATACTACAAGGTGAACTGTTCACCTATTTGTTTTCCGGTAGATGTAAATCCCTAACAGACCAGAACAACTTGGCTGCTGTGGCTGGGGGCGCCCCGCGTATAGAACGAGAAGTGGCTAAATATGTGGCAGTAGCACTTAGCGGTTTTACCGCTTAGTGCTACAAGGGGTAAAGGTGTACGCGGCAAAGCCGTGGACTCCGCCCGCCACTATTTTGACACTCCTCGTTTAGCGGGCCTAAAGAAGCCCACAGCCACTCGACGCAACGCGTCGACACAAACCACACACCTTAAATACATAACCAATTAAAGAGAAGGAGACCAACGCATGACGAAGCTATACTTCATCCGCCACGGTAAAACAGAATGGAACGCAGAGGGCCGTTTTCAAGGGGCAGGTGGTGACTCACCATTGTTGCCTGAATCATACGACCAAATCAAAATGCTTGGTAATCACTTGAAAGATATTGAATTTGCACACGCCTTTTCAAGTCCAATCAAGCGTGCCCGCATCACAGCCGAAGAAACGTTGGCAATGCTTAACAAGCGCCCTGAATTGACGTTTATGGACGGCTTGAAGGAGTTTTCATTCGGTGTTTGGGAAGGCATGAGCTTCGGTGAAGTGCAAGAGGGTTGGTATGACATGTACGATGCTTCTCGTAACCACCCAGAGAAGTTCGATGCAAGTCAAGTTGAAGGAGCTGAGTCATTCGAAAGTGTTCAAAAGCGTTTCCGTGAGGCGGTTGAAGAAGCTGTCGCGACATATGGCGGTGAAGATGTGAATTTGGTCTTCTTTAGCCACGGCGCTGCGTTGACGACGGGAATGGGTGGTCTAACTGGCATTCCATTGGCTGATTTACGTGCACGAGGTGGCTTGGGGAACACAAGTACATCAATCCTAGAAACACATGATGGTCACACGTTTACGGAAATTTCACGAAATGATACAAGTTATTTGGGCGTCGCAAGTGATGCCTCAAATACAATTTAAAGAGAAGAAGGATTTTTAAGATGACGCAACCAGAAAATGCAGCACAAGCAGATATCGCTCGCTTGGTAAGTGAGATTAACGCTAACCCAGACAACTGGCAAGCCTATGCAGACTTGGTGGCTGTTTTGGTTGCCACGGAAAATCTTGTGGAAGCTGAAGAATTGGCTTTGAAGAGTTTGGGATTGTTCCAAGCTAACGATGAAGCCTTGCAAAACTTACTTTACGCGGCTGGAAATGTTTACTACGTTGCCGGTGACTACGCGCGTGCGAATGAGTTTTTCGCTAAGATTACTGATTTAGATATTTTGCACGATGCAACGGTTATGCAAGCCCAAGCATGGTATGCACAAAATCAATTCCAAAAGGCATTGGTATTTGCGTTGACGGCAGTAGAGCAACAACCAGAAGACGTTGCCGCCCAAGTGCTACTGGGTAACATTTGGCTTGGTTTGCAAAACATGGATAAGGCAATGGCTGCATTTAATGACGCTATCCATGTGGACCCAATGAATTTTGATGCTAATTTCGGTCGTGGTATTATCGCAATCGTTGATGGTGACCGTGAAAATCAATGGTCAGCCACGGCTGAAATGATTGATATGGAACGATACCGCGCCCAAGCCCAACGATTGGATGAAATCGTACAACTACTATCAGGGAGTCGTGTAGATGAGTCAGAGTCAAACTAGTTTGTTCGATGGCCCAGCGGCATCGGATGAAACGCCGACTGTCACTGGGCAAGTGAAGAATATTCTGTTTGCTGCCCAAGATTCTTTTTATAAAGTCATGATAATCGAAGTAGCCGAACAAAACTTCGATTATGATGATACTGAATTAACGGTGACTGGTAGTTTTGGTGATATACAAATTGGGGCTAGTTATGAGTTTAAGGGTCGGTTAACGACGCACGCACGTTATGGGGTCCAGTTTGCGGCTCAGAACTATCAACGTCAGGCGGCAAGTACAACGTCTGGTTTGGTTGCTTATTTATCAGGTGACCAATTTCCAGGGGTTGGAAAGGCGACAGCCACGAAAATTGTTGACGACCTTGGGATTGAAGCGATTGATAAGATCTTGGAATCGCCAGATATCTTGATTGAAACCGGTATTTCAACCAAATTGCAAGAAGTCATCGTGAAGCAGTTGCAACAATCGGACGGTATGGAACGCGCAATCATCGCGCTTAACGATTACGGTTTCGGTTCTGCCCTCGCCACTGTGATTTACCAAAAGTATCAGCAGCAAACCTTACAGATTTTAAAAACTAACCCTTATCAAATGGTTATCGATATTGAGGGTGTTTCATTTGCTCGTATCGATCGTTTAGCAGCTCAGCAGGGAATTGATGCGTTGGACGCGCGTCGTATCCAAGCAGGTGTTATTTCCGCAATCAACCAGGCAACGTTTGAGTCTGGTGATACCTTTATGCAAGTTGAAGCGTTGCTACAAACCACGCAACAAATTCTTGAACGTTCTCAAAATGCACGCATTGATCCAGCGCTGATTAAGCGAGCGCTATTAACTTTGACGTCAGATGGTATCGTGATTGCTGACGGGCAGAACTTGTACATTAAGGCGTTGTTTGAGGCTGAACGTGAAATCGCGCAACGCATGGTGCGCTTAAGCAAAACGAAGAATAGTGAATACAAGCGCGCTGATGTTGTTAAACAACTGGCTGAAGTTGAGGAAGAGAATCCATTTCCGTATGACGATGTGCAGCGTGATGCGATGATTGCGGCTTTGATGAGTAATCTCTTTATCCTGACGGGTGGACCCGGTACAGGAAAGACGACCATTATTAATGGTGTTGTGGCGACTTTGAAAAAGTTGTTGCAAGATGAAGGAATGAAGTGGGATGAAATTAGCGAGAGTATTCGTTTAGCGGCGCCAACTGGTCGTGCAGCCAAGCGACTTTCTGAATCTACCGGTATGCCGGCTTCGACAATTCACCGTTTGCTAGGCATCACTGGTCGTGAGAACACGGACGACATTGATATTGAGGAACTAAGCGGTCGTCTGCTGGTGATTGATGAGATGTCGATGGTGGATACGCAACTATTCGATTTATTGTTACGTGCGATTCCAAATGGCATGCAAGTTATTTTGGTTGGCGATAAGGATCAGTTGCCTTCTGTCGGTCCTGGTCGTGTTTTCTACGACTTGTTGGCTAGTGGACTGTTGAATTATCGTGAGTTGGAAACGATTCACCGTCAAGGTAAGGGATCAACAATTATTGAGCTGGCGAGCTCAGTGAAGAGTGGTGTATTGCCAGCGAACTTTACCGAGCGCCAGCCTGACCGATCATTTTTCCCAGCGCAAACAAATCAAGTGCCACGAATGGTTGAACAGATTGCCACGAGTTGGAAGGAACGCGGGAATTCGGTTGCTGATATGCAAATTCTAGCGCCAATGTATCGCACGCCAGCTGGTGTACACAATCTAAATGCCGTGGCACAAGAAATCTTCAATCCAATGACGGCCAAGAAGCGCGAAATTCATATGAAGCTGGGCGAGTTGGAATTTAACTTCCGCGTTGGTGACAAGGTTATGCAGACGGCTAATGATCCGGAGCATAATGTGTTTAATGGGGACATTGGTTACATCACGGCAATTATGCTGGCGAAGGACAAAAGCAACGAAGATAACACGGACAACATCACAGTGGCGTTTGATACCGGCGAGGTTGAATACACCCGCCAGAATTGGAATCAGTTGACGTTAGCGTACGCAACGACGATTCACAAGGCGCAAGGTGCTGAGTATAAGTTGGTTATCATGCCACTCGTGAATGCGTTTAGTCGTATGCTACAACGTAATTTGCTATATACCGGGTTAACACGTGCAAGTGAATCATTGGTCCTGATTGGCGATGTGAGTGCTTATCAACGCGCAGCCGAAACTGAGGGTGTTAATCGACACACGACGTTGCAAGAACGACTACAACAAGCACAAGATGGACAGTTGCCAGATGTGCCGGACGATGACAAATCATTGGCAGCCGTAAATGCGATTAATCAAAAACCAGTAGCAGTTGTACCGGTAGATGAAGAAAATGCGACCATCGATGACACACCAGTGGTTGATGAAATCGTGCAAGCAGTCGCAGAAGATGATGACGATTTGCTAACGATTGCGAAGATTATGGACGAATCCATCGACCCAAATGTGGGGATGGCAGACATGACGCCATACGACTTCATGCCTTAATAAGGATGTAACGGTAGCGCGTCACTAACATTGTGCTATAATCTACTAGTCAAGCACTAGTGAATTGTGCTAAAATTAAGCGATAAATTTTCGAATGAAAAGGGGTTTCTGAAATGTCAGGACACAGTAAGTGGCATAACATTCAAGGACGTAAGAACGCCCAAGACGCAAAGCGTGGTAAGATCTTCCAAAAGCTTGCCCGCGATTTGTACACGGCAGCTAAGGCTGGCGGTGTAGATCCAGACTCAAACGCTTCATTGCGTTTGGTTATCGACAAGGCTAAGGCAGCTAACATGCCTAAGGATAACATCCAACGTGCCTTGGATAAGGCTTCTGGTGCCGGTGGCGCTAACTACCAAGAGTTGACGTACGAAGGTTACGGACCAGCTGGTGTAGCCGTTTTGGTTCAAGCTTTGACTGATAACATCAACCGTACGGCTGCTTCAGTTCGTTCAACGTTTAAGCACTTCGGTGGTGAATTGGGAACGACTGGATCAGTTTCATTCCAATTCGACCGTAAGGGTTACATTGAAATCGAGCGTACTGAAGACAACGATATCGATGAAGATCAATTGTTTGAGGACATGTTGGAGGCTGGTGCCGAAGATATGAAGACTTACGATGACCAATTCGAAATCTACACGGACCCTAAGTCATTCCCAGAAGTACGTGATGCTTTGGAAGCAAAGGGTTACACTTTGGTCAACGACGAAGTTACGATGGTTGCACAAAACCCAATGGCAGTGCCTGAGGATAAGCAAGCATCATTGGCTAGCTTGGTTGATGAACTTGAAGAAAACGATGACGTACAAGCTGTCTTCACGACTGCTGAGTAATCATCTCATGAAAAAACGACCAATTATTGGTCGTTTTTTTGTAGGCGCAAAAGTTGACGATGTGAACAAAAAGCGATAAAGTAGTAAACAATTATTAATAACTTGAGTCGTTAACGTGTTTCGCCACAGACTCGGAACAAAACGTGCCTGGTATAGCTATATGCCTGACACCGTTAACGACGCCGAGAGTAGTTACTTTTGGCGTCGTTTTCTTTTCCTGTATCATTTGGCGAACCGTAATGATACGGGATTTTTTTTAGGAGAGATAAGCATGTTAGAACGCTTTTTTAAGCTGTCAGAGAACAATACGACAGTTCGAACAGAAGTGATTGCCGGTATTACAACATTCGTTGCGATGGCGTACATCATTTTCTTGAATCCGTCAGTATTGTCTATGACGGGAATGCCAAGTCAAGGAGTTTTCTTGGCAACTATTTTGACGGCCGTTGTGGGAACCCTTATCACGGGACTTTTTGCTAACTTGCCATATGCCTTGGCACCATCAATTGGTATGCAAGCCATGTTCACGTACACGATTGTTTTCGGCCTCGGGTACACGTGGAAGCAAGCGTTGGGAATGGTGTTCTTGGTCGGCTTGGTTGACGTGATTATCACGTTGACGAAGGTTCGATCAATGATTGTTAAGGCTATTCCTGATCAGTTGAAGCACGCTATTGCGGCTGGTATCGGTTTGTTTATCGCCTACATTGGGTTGAAGAACGCAGGATTCTTGAACTTCTTGGTCGATCCACAAAACATTATGACATTGAACAATAAGCCATTTACTGAAGGTGGTGGTGCTAAGGTTATTGAGAGCATTACAGCGAATGGTGGGACGACGCCATCAATCTCAACGTTCTCAGAGCCAGCAGTATTGTTGGGCTTGATTGGTTTGATTATTTTGGTATTGTTGGTTGTCGCTAACGTACCAGGTGCCTTCTTGCTTTCTGTTTTGATTACGACCGTTATTGGTATCCCAATGGGGGTCACAAACACGCACATTGATGCTATGGCGTCATTCTCATCAACGTTCCACGACTTTGGTTCAATCTTCGGCCAAGCTCTTGGACCTGATGGATTGTGGTCAATGTTCACGTCACCAAAGCACGTTCTGATTGTCGTTTTGACGGTCTTCTCAATGGGATTGTCAGGTTTGTTTGATGCCATCGGAACATTTATTGGAACTGGTATGACGACTGGTATCTTCTCTGAAGCTGACCAAAAGGAGTTCTACGAAGGTAAGGGCTTCAAGTCAAAGATGGATCGTGGTTTGGTTGCTGATACGTTTGCAACGATGTTTGCGGGTATCTTTGGAACATCAAACACGACGACATTTATTGAAGCGTCAGCCGGAATCAAGGCTGGTGGACGTACTGGTTTGACATCAGTCGTCATTTCAATTGGTTTCTTGCTTGCGATTATTGCAGCGCCATTAGTTAATGTGATTCCATCTGCTGCAACGGCACCAATTTTGGTTGTGGTTGGTATTATGATGATGAATGAGTTTAAGTTGATTACATGGGATGATATTGAAATTGCCATTCCGGCATTCTTCACATCAGCCTTCATGGCCTTCTCATACTCAATCTCATACGGTATTGCTGCCGGATTTATTTTCTACGTTTTGATCAAGAGTGTGAAGCGTAAGTTCAACCAAATCAGCCCAATTTTGTGGGTTGTCACTATTCTGTTCTTGCTTAACTTCATTTCGTTGGCAATTAATTAATAAACAATATTTAACGCGTGATGCCTTGTGTATCACGCGTTTTTTGTTTTCATCGAATTTATGAAATAAAACAAGTCGAAAAATAATTGGAAAAATGGGTCGTTTTTCACTCTTTCTTTTCGAAGGAGGTGAATGAGACATGAGCGTTCAAAAACAATTTGCTTCGTTGGTACAAACTGCTGCTCAGGTACGCGCTAGTGACTTATATGTTATGCCGGGTGAAGATGGCTATCGAGTGTTTTGTTACACGGCAACCGGTATTCAACCATTAGCATCTCTAACCTTGGCTAATGGTGAAGCCTTGATTCGCCACATTAAATTCGAAGCCCGGATGGATATTAGTGAAACACGACGTCCGCAGCTTGGTCGATGGCGTTATTTGCTGGACCAAGAACAATTGTATTTACGAATATCTAGTGTGGGCGATTTTTTGAATCGGGAATCTATTGTTGTGCGATTGATTTTTGCTGTTGATAACCAGCATATTCAGTTAACGTCCCAAAGCGATGTAGTCGCCGTGGGTGAGGCAATGACGAGTGGTGCTGGTCTGATTTTGTTGGCCGGCCAGATGGGGTCGGGAAAAACAACGACGCTCCATTATTTAGCCTATCGATATTTGACTGAGAAAATGGTGCTGACGATTGAGGATCCAGTTGAAGTGGTGCAACCAAACTTTTTGCAATTGCAGGTGAACAAGGCAGCTCAGATGGATTATCCGGATTTGTTGAAGCTGGCCTTACGCCATCATCCGGATGTGATGATTATTGGTGAAATCCGAGACGCACAAACGGCGCAAATTGTGGTTGAAGCAGCTCTGAGTGGCCATTTAGTTATCAGTACGATTCATGCGATGTCGCATCTGGGCATTTGGCATCGATTACGTGATTTTGGTGTACCAACCGGGACGTTGCGCCAAGTGTTAGCCGGGCTGGTTTATCAAAAGTTGATTTTGACTGACGAAGGAGTTGCCGCCGACTTAGCAGTATTAACTGGTGATGTATTGCAAGAAAGGGTGGCTGAGTGGCATGCAGAATAAGCGGTGGCCTAAATCAGCCCAGGTTGATTTTTTTGAGACGCTGGCACAATTGATTGCTGTTGGGTATGACTTGGAAAAGGCACTGGTATCACTGCAATCCTTGTTGCCTAAGTTGCGTCAGGATTTGCAAGTTATCGTCGGCGGTTTGCGAGAAGGCCGCCATTTTTATCGGTTAATTACCCCCTACGTTCGGGCGGAAATTCGTCGTGAACTAGCTTTTGCGGTAGTACACGGTAATTTGATGGACATATTAGCTGAAATCGGCAACCGCGAACGCCGCCGGATGCAACAAATTCAAAAGTTACGCCAACTATTGTTGTATCCGATTATGCTATTCGGTTTGTTGGCTGTGATATTTGCAGTTTTTATGCAGTTCCTTTTGCCGGAGTTTACGAATATGGGGATGGCGTTGCCGACGTTTTCTGGACTGCCAGTTGTGATATTTGCAATGACGTTTGTGCTAATTGTCGTAGGTGTTGCGGGATTATCCTGGTGGCGGCGCCATTCTTGGCTGCAGAGATTAGTTGCGATTAGGCGTTTGCCCTTAATTGGTCCGGTCATGCGGTTGAGTTTGGATTACCAAATTTCATTACAGTTGGGATTGCTGTTGATGAGTGGTGTGAGCTTTTCGGTAATCGTAAAGCGCTTCGCAAGTTTAGATGAAGGTGGCGTTCTGAAAGATGTCAGTCGGCTGGCCGAAAAGTCACTCACGGCTGGAGAAAGCATTTCTGAATTTGTCAGGAAAGTACCACTGTTGCCTCGTGAGAGCGAACTGCTATTTTCAAAAGGCAAGCAACAGCATGAAATTGGCCAAGAGTTTCAACTACTGGCTGAGCGGAAATTTGAATTATTAGAACGGCAAATTAGTCGTTATTTATTGATTATTCAGCCATTATGTTTTGGCGTAATCGGCTTAGTTGTCGTCGGCTTATATTTATTGATGTTAATGCCGATGTATCAAAATATGGGGGAATTAATGACATGGTAAAGCAAAGCAAGCGTAAAGGTTTTACATTGATCGAAGTTGTCACGACTGTTTTTATCATTGGTCTGTTGGTATTGCTAGTCTTACCAAATGTTAACCATGTGCGTGCATTCGCGGAACGTAAGCAACAAACAGCGTTGGTACAAACTGTCCAAACACAAGTTGACTTATATCGTAATGAAAACGGCAGTGCGCCAGCAAGTTTGAAAGATTTAGCGGATAAGGAATATTTATCTGAGGGTCAATTGGCACAAGTCGATAAGGCCGCGATTACATTGAAGGGAGATCGAGTTGTTGCTGGTAAGAAGTAGACCCGCATTTACTTTAATCGAAAGTATTGTTGTGTTGGGGATTATCAGTGCATTAGTAACCGGCTTTTCAGTATTGAAAAGGCCTGAAACACAGACCTGGTCAAAATTCGAACGTGAATTCAGCGAAGCATTCATGCTTGCTCGGCAAAAGCAGGTTGGCTTAAATGAGACGTTCTACATCAAAGTGCGAGAGAACTATATAGATGTTGATGGCCAAGTTGTCCGGACACCAACAAATTGGATTGGTGGTAGAAAGACGGTTCGCTGCCAAGTTTTCACGATGGCACCGGGGAGCTTTTCGTTTTATAACAAAGAAACGATGCGTCGACGGAACGTGGTATTTCAACTAGGAGGTGGCACTTTTCATGTTCAGACGTAAGGGAACGTTACTGTCAGAAGCGCTCGTATCGTTACTGCTGGCGACGATGACAACTTGGTTAATCGTGACGACTATGCAGTACTTCAACAGCCTACAGACTAAGGAAGAAGCCCAAATGAAAGCGGCACGACGACAATACTATGAGGAACAACGACGATGGCTCGACGACACGGATTCACCATAGCTGAAACGCTTGTGGCGTTACTGGTGTTCAGTTTGGTATTAAGTATATTAAGCTTAGTGGCGACAAATTTAACGCGCTACTATCAGAGTAGTCAAAATCAGCAACGTGAAGCGCAAGTCGCCCGGGCGATTATGTCGTTGGAAGTGCCAGACACGAGGCTGACGCTAACAGAATGTTTCAAACGTCAATTGGTTCTGTACAGTAAAACGAGGGATACCAAATATTATTTGGACGTCAGGCATAAGGCGCTTGGCTTGTATACGCGTCAAGGTGGCAACATGAAGTACATCAATCAGGTCAAACGGGTTAATTTTGTGCAACTGTCCAGGCAACGTGTGCAAGCGATGATTGAATTTGAAGAAGGAACTACCGTGACACAGGAGATAACGTTTTATGAAGGAGCGGCGGGGTAGTTTGTTAGCCCACACGTTAATGATGATGCTACTTTTCTTGAGTGGGTTTACGGTTTGGGTGATGGGACAAAGCCGGCAACAGCAAGCACGTCATTTGGTGATTATGAATTGGACGAGGCGACAAGAAGCGTTGCGTTTCCTGATGGAAAACCCGGAAGCCCCTGTAGAGCCACAAAATACGACAAACTATCCGGCGGTGATTGAACGAGATGATTGCAAAGAAGTGGTGCTGGTGGCCGAAAATCATCGGATTGTGATGCCAAGATATCGTCCTGTAAAGCCCTAGAATTGTTGAGAAACAGCTAAAACCTGCTACACTGTTATTTAGTATAAAAAAGAGGTGAGCGCATGTTTGAGACAATCGAAAACGCAGTAAAGCATTTACAGGCAGCACAAAAGGAAATTGCTGATGCCTTGGATATGGCATCAATTGAAGCTTTGGTTGTGATGATTGAAGTGATGTTGAACCAAGAGGATGAAGAGTGGGCAACGTTGTCAGAAGAACAACGCACAGCGATTGTGGCGATGATTGATGATGCAGCATTTGATAGCATGACAGTAGAATTGAAGCGCCAAGTGTTGCAATTGCTTTTGGTTGCGACGATGCGTGAAGATGGTTTGCAAGCGAACTATCAAGTGACACCAGATGCGATCGGTATGTGGGTTGGTTTCTTGGCTGAGCAAATTACGGCGAAGAACGCGGCAACAAAGCTACTTGATTTGACGGTTGGAACTGGAAACTTGTTGGCAACAGTGCAACAAGTCCTTGCCCAACAAGGGAATGCGTTGACAATTAATGGTGTCGAAAATGACGACACGATGTTGACCGTTGCCAGTGGCATGGCAGCTTTGCTTGGCTTTGACTGGCAACTAACATTGGCTGACGCGGTGGCAAGTGAGCTACCAACTAATCAAGATGTTGTTGTGGCCGACTTACCGGTCGGTTACTATCCAGCTGAAGTGCCAAGTCACTTTGCGACGACGGCTGAGGATGGCTTGACTTATGTTCACCATTTGTTGATTGAACAAGCCGTTAATGCTTTGCGCCCCGGTGGATTGGCAGCCATCATTGTGCCAGCAAATCTATTTGAGACCGAACAAGCACAATCATTGTTGAAGTATTTGCAATCAGAAAACGTGTACTTCCAAGCTTTGTTGCAATTCCCAGACAAGTTGTTTGCGAACAAGGCGGCTGCAAAGGCAATCCTTGTTTTGCAACGTGCGGGTGGGGATGCTATCCAAGCAACGCCAGTTATGTTGGCAAAGACACCTGAATTGGCCAACGTTGCAGAGAATAAAGATTTCGTGACAGAGATGACTGCGTGGATGACTGCGAACCACATGCTACATGCTTAGTCGTACGACTGACACACGTCCGAAATAGTTGACAAGATATTCATAAGAAATTGTGATATACTAATCTGCAGATATTGAACAATTCCGTTTGGAAAAGAGGAGACAAGTACACATGGCTAAGACTATGGCGATTAATGCCGGTTCATCATCATTGAAGTTTCAATTGATTGAGATGCCAGCAGAAAAGGTAATTGCAAAGGGACAAGTTGAACGAATCGGTTTGAGCGATTCAATTTTCACGTTGAAGTTCAACGGTGAGAAGTTTGAGTTCATTCAAGACATCGACAACCACGAGGCTGCCATTAACTTGCTATTGGAACAACTTAAGGAACACGAAGTCATTGCTGACTTGAACGAAATCACAGGTGTTGGACACCGTGTCGTTGCCGGTGGTGAGTGGTTTAACCACTCAGTTATCGTTGATGACGAAGTGTTGAACAAGATTGACCGTTTGGCTGCTTATGCACCATTGCACAACCCAGCCAACGCTATGGGAATCCGTGTATTCCAAAAGTTGTTGCCAAACGCCACGTCAGTAGCTGTATTTGACACTGCATTCCACCAAACGATGCCACGTAAGAACTACTTGTACGCCTTGCCATACGAGTACTACACGAAGTATGGTGCACGTAAGTATGGTGCTCACGGAACATCACACCGTTACGTTGCAGCTCGCACTGCCGAAATCTTGGGTAAGCCATTGGAAGACTTGAAGATTGTGACATTGCACTTGGGTGCTGGTGCCTCAATTACGGCTATCAAGGATGGTAAGTCATTGGATACGTCAATGGGATTCACGCCATTGGCTGGTGTTATGATGGCTACGCGTTCAGGTGATGTTGATCCTTCATTGGTTTACTACATCCAAGAGCGCGAAGGTTTGACTAACGACGAAATGCTTAACATCTTGAACAAGAAGTCAGGTTTGTTGGGTGTGTCAACGTTGTCAGCTGACATGCGTGACTTGAAGGCTGTTCGTGATACTAACGAGCACGCTGAATTGGCTATCCAAATGTTCGTTGACCGTGTTGTTCGCTACATCGGTCAATACTACATGGAGCTTGAAGGACTTGATGCTATCGTCTTTACGGCTGGTATCGGTGAAAATGCCGATGACTTGCGTTCAGAAATCATCAAGCGCTTGAACTTCATGGGTATCAAGATGAACGAAGAGCAAAACAAGCAACGTGATGACGAGATGATTATCTCAACGGACGACTCTTCAGTTAAGGTTTTGAAGGTCGCAACCGACGAAGAAATCATGATTGCTCGCGACGTTGAAACGTTGAAGAACGAACAATAATAAAATTTAAAAGGTGAGTTCGACATTCATGTCGGGCTCACCTTTTCGTATGTGTAAAAAATCAACCGGCATCACTTGCTTTGAGTAAGTGATGCCGGTTTTAATTTAGCCTTTGAAAAGGACACTGAAGATATTGGTGATTGTATTTTTAGATAAATTAAAAAGAGTTAAAAGGCGTTATTCACAACGCCCTTTAAAGCGGTTATGAACAGAGAATACAATCCACTTGTTATTGTATGAAGAAGGAAACAGGAGGATGTCAGAATGAAAAGAAAACTACAACTTGCATTGGCAGTCGCACTTGCCATTGGTGTCAGCCAAGTCGGTACGACGGCTTTTGCAGACAATAGTGCCCTTGGAGTCGATCTAATTTTTCCAGAGAGTCAAATTGACCCTAAGACAGGTTACTATGATTTAAACGTGCAGCCTGGTCAACAACAAGATTTGCAAATGACTTTGATGAACGGTGGTTCAAAGCCACTACGCGTTCACATTAGTGCTAATCCTGCTTCGACTAATGATAACGGGGTTATTGAATACGGCAAGAATAAGATTAAGGTTGATTCTTCGTTGAAAGTCAATGTTGGCAATATGATTACCGCTCCTAAAAATGTTACTATTCCGGCCAATTCAATGACAACTATTACAGCGAAGTTAGCCGTACAACCGGAACAGTTTAACGGTATAGCCGTGGGTGGATTATCATTTGTCACAGATCCAGAAAAAGGACAACAAAAAGCTAGTGGGGTACAAATCCGAAATTGATATGCATATGATGTTGCGGTTGTTTTGCATGAGTCAAATGATTTAGTAAAACCGAACTTACACATTCATCAAGTTCGAGCGGCATTGGTTAACTACCACACGGCTGTCTTGGCACGTTTGCAAAACGATAAACCTTCATTCATAACAGGCATGAATTCACATGCAATTGTATACAACGCAAAAACGCATAAGCGAATCTTGACTGAAGATAAAAAGGATCAAAAGGTAGCACCAAATTCACACTTTGACTACACGATGATGTTCGCAGATGGTCAAAAGTTAGCGCCAGGCAAATATGTAGCTGATATTAATTTAACGGCCAAGGAAGGGCACTGGCACTTTAAGCAAAGCTTTGATGTCTCAGGACAAAAGGCACACGCCATTAATAAGCAAAATGTAACGGTTAGTCATTTTGCTTGGTGGCAAACTCTTCTACTCTTGTTGGCATTCTTGTTATTAGTATTGTTGATTACCTACTTAGTACGACGTAATCGAAAGCAAGCCGCTGAACTACGCCGTCTAAAGGGTGGTGTACGTGAGGTGAGTGATAATGAAAAGAATTAAAACATTAAGTGCGATTAGTTTGTTTACAACTTTAGTTGGCTTAAGTATGCCTTTGTTAATGCCGATGTCCACCGTGAATGCGGCTGATATGGGACAAATGAAGACTGGGGGAGAAATACCGTTAGATGTACCAACGCCAAATGAGACTGATTTCGATAACGAGAATACAAATGTGACTGTCAACGATACGATGGGAAACAAGGCGTGGCCTACGCCAACTTATAAGGCAGCAGATAGAACGTGGCATTTTTACAATGGTGAAGGTGCTATTTATGGTTCAGCGGCTGCAGCATTTAAGCGAGCAGTTAATATAGACAAGGACTTTACTATTGAAGCTACGTCAAATATTTCATCGGCGGATAACTGGAGGTTTGGTACTGATTCGATAGGAATTGTATTGTCTACAGCAAACTCAGATAATTTAGCAAATGAACAGACGGATGGGCAAAAAAGTAAAGCTGGATATGCAAATGATAAAGTTCAGTGGCAAACCGTATTAGGGACACAGGCTTTTGATTCGTGGACTGATCCAATCAAGTTTTTGGGGGTTACTGTTACTCCAGGTACTCAGCCCCACCATGATTTTGTAAGGCGTACTATTAGTGGCGTACAGAGACAAGTTGCGGTGAAGGACTACGAATCAAATTCCTTGAAGGCAAAACCACTTTCGACGGACTATAAAATAACATTCAATGCCACGACTAGACAACTAACATATACAACGTCTTCAGGGATAACTGCATCTGATGTTTTACCAGGTTACGTTAAGGAACTATATATTGGCTTCTTAGTTCATATTCTAGGTAATGGTACGACAAACGATAGCACCAGCATGACTTTAACAAAAATGAATGCATCGTATGTTCCCACACATACGATGGTTAATTATATAAATGAAGACGATCCATCCCATCCTTTAGCAACTTCTACAAGAATTGACGGTATTGTTGGTCAGAGATTGTCGGTTTCAGGAAACGTAGACGACAAAACTGACTATTATTGGACGGCTCCTAAAATTGGAGCGGCTAAGCTAAAAGATGAAGCAAGTGATCGTGCAGAACGAACTATATTGACCGAGGCAGCAGATGATGATGATAACACGACTAATGTAATCAATGTTAGGTATGACGCGCCTAAAGGTACTCTACCATACAGAATATTTGATGACGATGATCCTCATTCCAAAGCTAATTTAGACGGTAAGATTCCATTGAGTATAGGTAGTTCATATAGTTATACGCTGTCAAATATTGGGGATGCTGTCGCTATTCCTGACGGTACACATGTTGTTTCGTTGAGTCACGCATCAGGTAAGGTAACCGCAGATGAGAATAATCAAGTTACTAACAATCCAGTTGAGATTCACGTGAAGCACACTCCTGTATCTACTTCAGCAACCTTTAATCGACGTGTTAAATTTGTTGGACCGGATGGTATGCAAGGACTTCCTAATGATGATAGTCAAAGTCCGAACATTAAAGTGACTAAGGATGGATTCGATGGTCACATCATTGACGCGGAGGATAATTTTAAACCTGTTGACGTTCCTGACATGGAAAATTCAGGTTTTGGAATTATTAGCGTTAAAGATTCAGCAGGTAACGATTTAAGTGATCATTTGTCAAACAAACAGTTTACGTGGGACAACGTGGTTAAAGACAGTCGACCAGATGCTGAAGTTACAATAACTTATGCACCAGAAATGAAAGTAGAAGCCCCAACCTTTGATTTTGGAACAATAGATGTTGGAAGCAAGCAATTTTATGGAACTGCGCCCCAATTAGCTACCAATATATCTGGCGGTCTGAAAGTGGTCAATGGTGTGCGACCGAGTGCGGACTGGAAATTGTGGGCACAACTTGATAATAAGAATATGCCAGGTGACCCAAGTATTATCTTATTTAAAGGTGATCCGCACAATGAGGCCACGATAACGCAGAAAAAGTCATTAGTTATAACAAAAGATATTGCTGGTGAGAAGGGACCGGTCTGGAACATTATGTCTGACGTACTTAATCAACAACATATGTATGACAAGTATGTCGCACTTCAGTTCAAGAATTTGCAGAATGAAAACCTGAATATACCGTCAGGATCAGCTAGTTATCAAGGTGATATAACCTGGAATTTGGAAGTGGCACGACAATAATGAGAAAAAAGACTGATATGGGGCGCCATGCACCGCCATAACAACAATGGTATATGGCGTAAATTTTTAAGGAAACAGAAAGAAGGTTACTTGTATGAAGAAAACGGTAATTTTGGCAACAACCGCCGTTTTGGGTGGATTGTTGGCGTCATCAGTTGCTTTTGCTGATACTCCAGCAGCTTCAGATGATACAACGCAATTTATTAACGCAACGACAGGAAAGTCAGTTGCGAAGGTTTCATTGGCAAAGCCTGATAGCAATAACACAACGCCTGACGTACCTGGAAAGCCAGGAACTAAGCCAGGAGATGGTGGCAACGGCAACACCAATAATGCTGATTTGATGTTGAATTATGTGTCACACTTTGACTTTGGACATGGAACAATTTCTGACAAGCAATTATTGTTGCCAGTAAATAAAATTTCAGCGAGCGATGGTACAAATGCCATGAAGACAGTTCCTTATGCAAAGGTTTCAGACATGCGTGGAACTGCGGCCGGTTGGCATCTAACAGTAGCACAAGATGATGAATTTACCGCTTCTGATGCAACTGATGCGAAGGGGGCAAAAGCTACGATTAAGGGTGCTGAGATTCAAATTTCAACAGTAAAACCAGTGGATGGTGCTGGTAATCCAACTGGAACTGTAGTAACTGGAACACCAGTTACACTTACGGCTGGTGGACAAGCCCACACTATTATGAACGCTCCGGACGGGCAACACGTTGGAGCTTACTCAGCAATGTTTGGTGACAATTCTGAGGCTGGTGACACTACGAATGGTGTCCAATTGATGATTCCGGGTAATTCAGCATTAGCAGGCAACTACACAACTCACTTGACGTGGACGCTGGCTAACACGCCTGGATAAACAAGTATTTTAAAGTGCATTACTAATATTTTAGGAGAATAAAGTTCATGAAGAAGACAGTATTTCTAGCTACTGCTACAATTCTTGGTGGATTGATGGCAGCATCAGCGGTATCAGCCGCAACTTACCCAACTGCAACGACGGCCAACACTACGGGAGACGTTTCATTTAAGGCACCAGATCCAAACAATACGCCTGATAAGCCTGTAACTCCAGGAACTGATCCAGACAACCCAGATCACCCAGACCAGCCTGGTAATGGTGGTAATGAAAATAAGGGTAACTTGGTGCTTAAGTGGGTATCAGATTTCCACTTCGGTGATGACCACACAATTAGCCCAAAGACTGAAGTGTACTCAGCAGCTCAAACAAAGTCTAAGCAGGGGAACTACACGCCAAATTACGTAGAGGTTTATGACCAACGTGGTGTTAACACTGGATGGGATTTGACCGTTACGCAAAATGGTGACTTTAAGGGAGAAAAGACTGGTGCTGTTCTAGCCGGAGCTCAAATGTCATTGGTTGCACCAACACTTTCAGAGTTCCGCAATGGTTCTACGTCAACAATTGACACGAGTGCAATTAAGTCTGATGGTACCCTTAATAAGGGCAAGACAATCGATGTTATGAATGCTAAGCAAGGAACGATGCCTGGTACGTACTTTGGACTTTTCCATGGCAAGGCAACGAATGACGCTACACCACTTGACGATGGTGTTACGTTGACGGTTCCTGGTAATGCTGCTTTGATGGATAAGTACTCAACAACTATGACTTGGACGTTGACTGCAGCTCCTGATGGTTCACAAACACCAGCAACACCAGCAACGCCAGCTGCTAAGTAATTTAACGCTAATATAAGTGAAACCGATATTTCACACCTAACACAAGAAACGACTAATCTCGCAATTCGCGAGGTTAGTCGTTTTTTTATACTTAAAATCCGATAAATCGGAAAAACGCACAACGACTTTCGTAAATGTTTTTTAAATACTCAAAAAAATAATCTTTGTATCACGCCGCATCTACTCCATTCTAAGGCAGTTATTCCGAACGATGCTGGCTTTGCTAAACTTCTATGTGTAAGGAAGAGGAGGAAAGAGACATGAAGAGAAAGCTACAAATTGCATTAGCGACTGCGTTGACATTCGGCATGAGTCAAGTTGCAACAACTGCCTTTGCTGATAATAGTGCCCTCGGCGTTGATCCAATTTTCCCAGCATCACAAATTGATACAAAGACTGGTTATTACGACTTGAAGGTCGAACCAGGACAAGAACAAAACCTAGAGATGACATTGATGAATGACGGTGATAAGCCAATGCTTGTTCACATGAGTGCTAATCCGGCATCCACCAATGATAATGGGGTCATCGAATATGGTAAGAACAAGATTAAAGTAGACGAATCAATGACGGCCAACGTCGGCAGCATGATTACCGTACCAAAGAGTGTCACCATTCCAGCGCACGGTACCATCAAAGTTAGCGCCAAGTTGTTGGTACAAAGTCAACGATTTAACGGTATCGCAGTGGGGGGTATCTCATTTGTGACTGACCCTGAAGCTGGTAAGACACAAAATAGTGGGGTCCAAATTCGCAACCGTTATGCCTATGACATGGGGGTTGTGCTACACGAATCAGATGAAGCGGTCACACCAAACTTGCGTATGCATCAGGTTCGGCCAGCAACGGTGAACTATCACACTGCTATCTTGGCCCGCCTGCAAAACGATCAACCGGCATTCATCACTGACATGAAGTCGCACGCGGTGGTTTACACGGCTAAGGATCACAAGCAAGTGCTATCTGAGGATAAAAAGAATCAAAAGGTCGCACCTAATAGTCACTTCGACTACACGATGATGATGGCGGACGGACAAAAATTGCAGCCAGGTAAGTATATGGCCGATATCGACTTAACGGCTAAGCAAGGTCACTGGCATTTCAAACAAACGTTTGTTGTGGCAGCTGATCAAGCCCGCGCTATGAACCAACGTAATGTCACAATCAGCCACTGGGCATGGTGGCAAATCGCTTTGATGATTTTGGCAGTCATTCTCTTGATTTTGCTAATCATCTTCTTAGTACGACGCGATCGCAAGCGCACAGCTGAGTTGCGCCGATTGCAAATGAGCGTTAGTGAGGTAACCAACAATGAGGGTAATCAAAACTAATAACTTAATAAAACCACTGATTGTGTTGATTGGTGTAGCCGCAACGCTAAGCATGTCAGTTGAGATGGCATTCGCGGATGACAAAACGCTACAGCCTGGCTCACATATCACTGCCGACAATACGACACCTGATGCCTCGCAGTTTGACGGTGGCCACTCAATCACCAACACCGCTAAGGGAACCAACTTCGGTATTAATCCGTTTCCTAAGCCATACTACAGTGCAAAAGATAAGCGTTGGACGTTCATCAATGCCGAATCATCAATTAGTGGTGCCGGATCAGCGGCGTTCGAGCGACCTCTAAGTTTAAAGAGCAACTTTGACATTGAGACAACCGCAAAAATGACGTCAGATGGTGAAAAGAATTGGTGGGGGATGACCACAACTTGGCCAAATGAAAAGTTCTCAACGGGATTCGTCGGCCTTGTGCTATCGACTGCGAAGGCCAGCGAGTTCTCACAATCACAAAAAATCGGTGATTACAAAATGGGTGACATGTGGGGCATGGGGAGTCGTGCTGGTTACGCCCTAGAAAATGTTGCTTGGCAGTTAGCGCTAGGAACGCAAGCTCGAGCTGATAATCGTGGTACGCAAGACATTTTGCGACAAAGCGTGTCAGGTGCGACAAACCCGTTGGGCGATGTACGACGTGAAAATGGCGCGGTAAATAGTACGTATACGGCACATTATGATGCACAGTTAAGACGACTAAGTGTTACGACAGATAAAGGGTTATCAAAAACCGTTGCGATTCCCAATGACATTAATCGTCTTTACGTTGGTCAAATCGCGACGATTAACGGCAATGCATTCGGTGATCGCGTTTCGGTTACGCTCTCTGAAATTTCAGGAACGTACGATACAACAACGACGACAGTACATTTTGTCGACAAAGATGGTAATCAACTTGCTGATGATGCGCAAATTGACAGTATCATCGGTGCAAAGATTTCGGTCTCTGGAAATGGTGAAGAAAATTGGGTTGCACCAAGCATCCCCCACGCCACCCTAGCTGGCACAGCTGCCGATCGCACCATCACAACAACTGAAGACACCTCAAAAAATGTCATCACAGTTCGTTATGATGCGGTATCTGGTAAGTTACCCGTCCAACTGGTCGATGATACCGACCCTAACAACAAGTTGGCCGATGCGACGATGCCGGTAGTGATTGGGCAAGACTTCAACTACGCAATCACAGATTTAAAGAACCTAGTGCTGGCAAACACGCACATCGTCCACTTGGAAAATAACGTTGGGACCGTTACGGCAGACGATCAAAATAATGTGACGAACCAACCGGTCATCATTCACGTGGCCCATGATACAAGTGACGAACAAGTAACGTACAATCGCACGGTTCACTATCAAGGATTGCCAGCTGCACAGTTACCAAAGGATAACGTGCAAAGCATTCAACTCACACGAACAACTGATAAATACACAGGTCAGGTGAAGTTGGAAACGCCGGCTGCTTGGCAAGACGTGAAGACGCCAGAAGTTAAAGGATATACACCAGATATGACAACGGTTCATTGGGACAGCATTGATCAAAACGCTGCTGAAACGTTGGACAAAACAGTCACTTACAAGGGCGTGTTCAAAGTATTTGCGCCAGACGAGATAGATTTTGGCACGATTACAGTTGGCGATAAGTATTACCAAGGAAACGCCACGAAGCATGCCAAGAGCGTGCACGGCAGCCTATATGTTGCCCACACAGATGCAACCATGGCCAACCGCAACTGGCGACTAACTGCCAAGTTGGATCAAGATTTCATGGTCGGCAAGCCAACGTTGGAGCTCGCCGGCGGACAATTCACGATTAATAGTGATGGCGAAACAGAAATTGCCAATCAGTCAAACGAATCGACCGATGGCATTACTGAAACAACGATTAATGATGCTAACTCGGGCATGGTTGGACTGCGATTTGAAAAGCCAGCGCAGCAAGCTCAAGCGGGAAAAGATTATCACGGCACAATTACTTGGACATTAGGAACGGTACCGGAATAAATGACAATTTGGCTGAAAGCGGGTTACCATGCCCCACCAAGCAAGACATGGTAATGAGAAAAATTTTGGGATTTTTGATATTTAAGGAAAGAGGGAAACTATCATGAAGAAGACTGTATTTTTGGCAACGACGGCGATTTTGGGAACGTTGATGGCATCATCAACTGCATTTGCAGCAACTTACACGGACAACACGGCAAAGACTGATGCCAAGGTTGCCTTCCAAGCACCCAAGGAAAACCCAGACAAGCCAGTAACGCCTGGTACGGATCCAGAAAACCCAGACACACCTGACCAACCAGGTAACAACGGAAACGATTCAAAGGCCTTGTTGAAGTTGGTTTGGGCAACGGACTTTGACTTTGATTCACACACGATCAGCTCAAAGCAAGAATCATACGCTGCTAAGCAATTGGCAACTAAGAACGGCAAGTTCATTCCAGCTTATACTGAAGTTTCAGACAAGCGTGCCGTCCAAACTGGTTGGAACTTGTCAGTTAAGCAAGACAGCGATTTCATCGGAACTAAGGGTTCAACTTTGAAGGGAGCCCAACTGAAGCTTGCTGATCCAGCTGTGTCTGAATTGGCAAACGGTGATGTTTCAACGATTACCCACCAAGGCAACACATTGTCTGATCAAAACAGCACGGTTATGGATGCTAAGCAAGGCACGATGCCTGGTAACTACTTCGCATCATTCCAAGGAACGGCTAACACAACGAATCACACTGATGATGGTGTATCCTTGACGGTCCCAGCAAACGCTGCTTTGGCTGACACGTACACAACAACTTTGACTTGGACGTTGAGCAACGCACCTGAAGCTTAAGCACAAATATGAATAGTACAAAAAGACCTGATATTACTGAATCAGGTCTTTTTTCAATCTTTCTTCACGAGGTTATATGACGCCTTGTGCTACTATTTCAAGTAAATTAGCGCAAGTAGGGGAGTTTCGTGATGGAATGGTTATTGGGAAAACGCGAATATAAGAAGTTGCAACTGTTCCGCTTTTTATACCAAAGCAGTGGCAGTTTTATGACGTTAGCAGAAATTGAGACCCATTTTGGGTGGTCAAAGTACATGACCGAAACGTTAGTAACGGAACTGATTGCGGATGAAAAAGAAAACCATATTCCTCGTCACATCCAACTGGTGTACGATGCCGATACACGCATCATTCATTGGTTGCCTGGCTACAGCGTGAGTTTAGTCAGAATGGAGCGTAAGTACACGCTAGAGTCGCATGCTTTCCAACTATTGATTGCGACGTTAAAGGATCGTCCGTTTTCGTTAAATGAGATTGCCAAAAAATCGGGCGTGAATTTAAATCATTTGAACGAAGACAAGCACGAATTAAATAAACGTCTGGGTGCGAGTGGGGTTCGTCTAAATTCAGCGAATCGGCTTGAAGGAAATGAAACCGTGTTGCGCATCATGTATGAACGGTTAATTTTCGGTGCGACGGATACAGTCGATGATTTGGGAAATTATTTCGACGAAGAAACCATGCAATGCGTCCAACGAATTATTGGCTATTACGAGTTTTCACAAAATAAAAGGCTGACCGTTCGACGCAGATACATCATGGCAATTACGATTGCTGTTTGGGTGGCCCGAATGGATGTTGCCTGTTTCATCCCCCGCGACAATGACTTTGACGTCCTAGTGGATACGCCTGATTTTAATCCGCAAATGGCAGCGGTGTATGACAAAGTTAAGCAAATGGCGGAAGGATTTACCAACATTACGCCAGGACATTTAAACCGTGAAATCCGCTACGGCATGACGGCGTTGATTAGTAATGGCTTTTTGCAGGCAAGCTTGGTAGCAAATGCGGACCGTCACTATTTCCGTTTCTACAACGGCATTATCGACATCATTAAGCAACAATACTTGCGTCAGTTTAGAACGCTGATGCCGGCGGACACAGAAGATGATATTAAGACTAATCTTGACCGAGCAATGATTGCGTTTTATTTCTTATACAAAATTGATTATCGTGGGCATGACGATCAGATGCCACGACATTCCTTGCTACCAGAGTATGAGCTTTTTACTGAACAAGTGTTTGATGGGATACGGGAACATTTTGGGGTTGAGAGTCATGAGATTCGCTCACGGTTATTCGCGATGTTTTATAATGTGTTTTTGCATGCAATCAGCCGTGATGTGATGATTCCAAAAATGACGATTATGCTTGAATTTGATAATCCGGGATTACAACAAGAAATTGAGTCATTGCTACGCCGTCGATATGAGTTGAACATTGATTATATTGAGGATCCAACGATTGCAGACGCTGTGTTGGCCGACCATTTGATGCCACTGGCACCGAACAAGCGTTTATTTATTTGGCAAATGCCACCGTCATTTGCTGAATTAGATGTTTTCATGCATGAAGCCGTGAACCTAACCATGACAAGATTTAAAAATCAACGTGACTCAGAATAAAAATTGGCCAAGACAGCGATGTCTTGGCCTTATTAATTGGTGTAAAACCAAAGGAAATATAAAGCGTATCGGGCGTCATTAGGGGGATTTGCCTAAGTTTGGTAAAATAGAGTGAGCAAATTTTAGACTTATTGAATATAGAGACCAGATGAAAGGAAAATATTACATGTATGCACAAGTGATTGTCGATGTACCGGCAATGCAGACTAATCAGCCCTATACCTATCGGATTCCGGCTGAGTTGGCAGATATTGTCGTTGATGGTATGCGCGTTGTCGTACCATTTGGCCGTGGGAATCGCTTGATTCAGGGATTCGTCGTCGGCATCCTCAACGAGGCTGAAGACTCTGACAAGTTGAAAGACATTGATAGCGTTGTGGAACTAACGCCGGTGCTGAATGATGAGCTCTTGCAACTTGGCGGCTGGCTAGCGGAAACGAATTTTTCATTCCGCATTAGTGTTTTGCAAACGATGTTACCTAACGTGATGCGCGCCAAGTATTCGAAGACGTTGCAACTGGTTGACCCGGATGCGATTACGGATGATGCAGCCGTTGCGTTGCTATTTGCGGATCGTTCTGAAATTCCGTTTTACGAACATGAAATTGAACCAGCGCTATTGCCTAAATTGCAGCGTTTACAACGACAAGGTGTTTTGCAAGTTGGGTACGTCGTGGACAACCGTGCCACTGCTAAAACCGTGTTGGCGATGAAGCCAACCCAAGACGCTGATTTTTACGATAATGAACGTCGTCAGTTACGTAAGACGGCGGTTAAGCAAGCACGCTTGTTGACCTTTTTGATGACGGCGCCACGTGACTTTATGCCAATTAAGACTGTTATTGATGAACAACATCTTGATTATCCAACGATTAAAAAAGCTGAGGAACAGGGCTGGATTACGCGTGCCGAAATTGAAGAATATCGATTGCCACGTTTGAGCAGCCCGGTAGCTGCAACGGAAGCTTTGACGTTAAACCCAGAGCAAGAAGTTGCTTATGATGCCATTACGGCTAGCTTGAATAAAGCTGAGAATCACACCTTTTTGCTAGAAGGTATTACCGGTTCAGGAAAAACCGAGGTGTACTTGCAAAGCATTGCCCATACGTTGGCCAATGGTAAAACAGCCTTGATGTTGGTGCCAGAAATTACGTTGACGCCACAAATGGTGCGCCGTGTGAAGGGACGTTTTGGCGACAATGTGGCGGTGATGCACTCAGGTTTGTCAGATGGCGAACGTTATGATGAGTGGCGTCGCGTTGAACGCCATGAAGTGCAAGTGGTTGTGGGAGCACGTTCAGCGATTTTTGCACCGTTGGAAAATATTGGTCTTATCGTCATCGATGAAGAGCACGAAGCAACTTATAAGCAAGAAGAGAATCCACGTTATCATGCCCGTGATGTTGCGCTTTGGCGCGCCGAGTATCACAATGCAACGGTTGTATTGGGGTCAGCGACACCGTCATTGGAAAGTCGCGCCCGTGCGCAACGCAGTGTCTACACATTGCTAACGTTGACGGAGCGTGCGTTGCACAATCCGTTGCCAAAGGCGGAAGTTGTGGACATGCGTGAAGCAATGAAGGCGGGTGGGGATGATATTTTCTCACCACAATTATTGACGCAACTCCGCGACCGTATGGACAAGCAGGAACAAAGTGTCCTGATGTTGAATCGACGTGGCTATGCTAACTTCATGATGTGTCGTAACTGTGGTTTTACGCCACGTTGTGTGAACTGTGATTTGGCTTTGACGGTGCACAAGGACACAGGCCGTTTGGAATGCCACTACTGCGGCTATAGCGAACCAATTCCAACAACCTGCGCCAACTGTGGTTCTGACCGTATCCGTCCTTATGGTACGGGTACGCAAAAGGTTGAAGAAGAGTTGCAACGCATTATGCCTGATGCACGCATTATCCGTATGGACGTCGATACTACGCGTCGTAAGGGTGCCACTGACAAGATGTTGAATGATTTTGGTGAGAAGAAGGCGGATATCCTATTGGGTACCCAAATGATCGCCAAAGGTCTGGATTTTCCAGATGTCACGTTAGTTGGTGTGCTAAATGCTGACACCACACTTGGTCTGCCGGATTATCGCGCTTCTGAACGTACTTTCCAACTACTTACTCAAGTGGCTGGTCGTGCAGGACGTGCTGATAAGGAAGGTGAAGTGGTGATCCAAACCTTTAACCCTGATCACTATGCCATTCAGTTGGCCAAGACGCAGGACTATGAGTCATTCTACAAACAAGAAATGAATCTACGTCATACTTGGCAGTACGCACCGTACTTCTACACGGTGCAAATTAAGATTGCCCATGAACGTCAAGATGAGGCGGCCAAGGTTGCCTATCAGACAGCGAACTGGCTCAAGCGCCATTTGGCGTCTGACTCAGTTTTACTTGGGCCTTCGACCGGTGCAATCGCACGTTTGAAGAATAAGTACTACTACCGTATGGTGATTAAGTTTAAGCATGATGATGGGTTAGAAGAGGCGTTAACGGAACTTGTTTCGGCCGGACAACGACTACAAAAACAAGGTGTCACCTTAACGATTGACCGTGACCCTGTGAACTTCATTTAGAACATAAAAGAGGCGCTTTTATGCGCCTCATACATATAAAAAGGAGACTGGCAACATGACAACTAAGATTGTATTTATGGGAACCCCAAACTTTTCTGTGCCAATTTTGAATGCATTGATTGCAAATGATGACTACGAGGTTGCGGCCGTAATGACGCAACCAGATCGTCCAGTTGGTCGTAAGCGTGTAATGACGCCAACGCCAGTAAAGGAAGCCGCCGTTGCCGCAGGCATTAAGGTCTTGCAACCTGAAAAGCTTTCTGGTTCGGAGGAAATGGCAGAAGTCATTGCGATGCAACCAGATTTGTTGATTACGGCAGCTTATGGTCAATTCTTGCCAACCAAGTTGTTGGAAGCAGCACAAATTGCTGCGATTAACGTTCACGCATCATTGCTACCGAAGTATCGTGGTGGTGCACCAATTCACTATGCTGTACTTAACGGCGATGCTGAGACAGGTGTCTCAATCATGTACATGGTGAAGAAGATGGACGCCGGTGATGTGATTTCACGTGCGACGTTGCCTATCTTGGATGACGATAACACAGGAACATTGTTTGATAAGTTGAGCCTATTGGGACGTGACTTGTTGCTGGAAACGTTACCTAAGTTGATTGCCGGCGATGTACAACCTGAGCCTCAAGCTGAAGAAGACGTGACGTTCTCACCAAACATTTCACCAGAACAAGAAATTTTGGATTTCAGCCGCTCAGCACGTGAGATTCACAACCATGTGCGTGGCTTGTACCCATTCCCAATCGCCCACACCACGATTAACGGCGTACGCACGAAGATTCAGCGTACCCACTTGGTTGACGAAACAACAACGGCACCAGCCGGAACGGTTGTTAAGAAGGGCAAGCACGATTTGTGGCTAGCTGCTGGCGATGGCAACATCATTGCAATCGATGAATTGCAACCAGCTGGTAAGCCAAAGATGGACGTAACGGCGTACTTAAATGGACACGCTAAGTTCGAAGAAGGAGACATGGTGATTACCGATGAGCAAGGGAAGTAGTAATAAAGTTGCCGAATGGGAGCTGCACAATGCACGTGCCATGGCCATTCGAACACTTGAGAAGATTCGTAATGGTGCCTATTCAAATTTGCAGTTGAACAATACGGTTAAGCAAGCTGAATTGGATGAACGTGATGTTCACTTGATGACAACGATGGTTTACGGTGTTATTCAACGTCGCATGACTTTGGAGTACTGGTTGAAGCCATTCGTGAAGAAGCCAGAAAAGTTGGACCCATGGGTTCGCGAGTTGTTGTACGTGTCTTTGTTCCAAATGAAGTTCTTGGACAAGGTGCCAAATCACGCCATCTTTGATGAAGCAATTAATATTGCGAAGCGTCGTGGCCACGATGGGGTGCGTAAGTTTGTCACAGGTGTGCTTCACGCGATTGACCGTGAAGGTGTGTGCTCATTTGACGAAATTACCGACAAGGTTGAACGTTTGTCTGTTGAAGCGTCATTGCCAACTTGGTTGATTAACCAATTGACAGAAGAGTTGGGCTGGGAGAAGGCGTCACGTATTGCGATGGCAATTAACGATGCACCTGCGCAATCAGCGCGTGTAAACTTGGCGGTCACGACAGTTGCCGATGCAACGAAGATTCTGGAAGAAGAAGGCTTTACGGTGACACCATCAAAGGTGACACCAGATGCTTTGCTTCTAGCTGGTGGTCACGTTGCTAGTTCACAAGCTTTCAAGGATGGTTTGGTTACGTTGCAAGACGAATCTGCCATGTTGATGGCACCTAGTTTGGACATCCAACCCGATAATCAAGTTTTGGATGCAGCGGCTGCGCCTGGTGGTAAGACGACGCAAATTGCGACTTATTTGAACGCTGCTGAGGGTGGTCACGTCGAAGCGCTTGATATCCACGATCACAAGGTTGGGTTGATTAACCAAAACGCAGAACGTTTGCACGTGGCTGATCGTATCAATGCTCGTACGTTGGATGCCCGTAAGGTTGATGAAGCATTTGCAGACGGTCAATTCGACCGAATTTTGGTTGACGCGCCTTGTTCAGGCTTTGGCCTATTGCGTCGTAAGCCTGAAATTCGATACGATAAGAGTATTGAAGATAGCTTGAGCTTGCAAAAGATTCAATTGGGTATCTTGGAAGCGGCTGCACCTAAGCTAAAGGCTGGTGGACGTATGGTTTACGGTACTTGCACGATTTTGCGTTCAGAAAACGAGGATGTTGTTGATATGTTCTTGGCTGAGCACCCAGATTTCGAATTGGTACCAACGTACACAGCTTACGATTTAGATGCCCGTGACGATCGTGGTATGGTCCACATGTTCCCAGATGATTTTGAATCTGACGGTTTCTTCATTGCAACGTTGCAAAAGAAGCAAGCCTAATCAACAAGTAACCGCTGAAAGGAAGGCTTATTTTTATGAAAATTGCGTATGCGTCCGATACTGGTCGTGTTCGTGCCGACAATCAGGATTACGTGGGCGTCTTTATCAATGAAGCTGGTGCACAGCTGGCAATCGTTGCTGATGGCGTTGGAGGCGAGAACGGTGGGGATGTTGCTGCGACCATGGCGGTTTCGCACATTGGTAATGAGTGGCAACAAACTGACATTCATGATATTGTCGCGGCTCGTAACTGGCTACAAAGCCAGGCGGCCCAAGAAAATGAAACAATTTTAACGACGTCCAATCGTTACCGGACGTTGCGCGGTATGGCAACGACTTTGGTGATTGCCGTCATATTGGTAGACCAATTAGTGATTGCTAATTTGGGTGACTCACGTGCTTATCTCATTCGAGACGGTCAATTGCGTCAACTCACGGTTGATCATAATTTGGCAAGTGAATTGGTTCGTCGCGGTGCGATTACTGAGGATGAGGCAGTTAAGCACCCTGGGCGCCACGTGATTACTCGCCAATTAGGGGTCACTGAAGAGGCAGAACCGGATGTGTTTGAATTTGCAACTCGCCCAGGCGATATGTTGGTTTTAACAACTGACGGGATGCCTAAGCACGTGTCGGATGAGGAAATCTTGGCGAAGATTAACGACGCACCGACAATCACTGACGCAGTTGCTGAATTGATCAGTGCAACGAATGAAGCTGGTGGATCAGACAATGTCACAGTCTTGATCGGCCGACAAGAAAGTGAGGCACGCTAACATGGAAATGAATCAAATGATTGGCGGACGTTACCGAATTGTCGAACCATTGGGCGAAGGTGGGATGGCGAACGTTTATCGCGCCCATGACATTATTCTTGATCGTGATGTGTCAATTAAATTAATGCGGCTTGATATGCGCGATAACGAGGCGGTACGTCGTCGATTTGAAAATGAAATTTCAGCGACAACGGCTTTGGTGCATTCAAACATTATTCAAGTGTACGATTACGGTGAAGATGGTGGTTCACAATATTTGGTAACCGAATATGTTGAAGGAATGGATTTGAAGCGCTACATCGCTGAACGCCAACCAATTCCGGTGACTCGTGTCATTGAAATTATGAGCGACATCTTGTCAGGTGTTGCTGAAGCGCATAAAAACGGTATTGTGCACCGTGACCTAAAGCCACAAAATATCTTGATTGACCTAAATGGACAAGCGAAGATTACTGACTTTGGGATTGCTCGTGCACAGACGTCATTCGGTATGACGCAGACGAATACAGCAATTGGTTCAGTGCACTACATGGCGCCTGAACAGGTAAAGGGTGATATTGCGACTGTTCGAAGCGACATTTATTCGCTTGGAATTATGTTGTATGAAATGCTAACAGGACATGTACCGTTTGACGGTGAAACAGCTGTTGCGGTCGCTGTTAAGCACACCCAAGAGCCAATGCCGTCAATCCGTGATTTCGACCCACGTATGCCACAGGCCCTTGAAAACGTTATTCTCAAGGCGACGGCTAAGAATCCACTTAGTCGTTATGCGTCTGCAACTGAGATGGCTAGTGATTTGGCGACGGCGTTATCACCTAATCGCGTGGATGAGGCGCGTTGGGTTGATCCAAATGAAGATGCAGCCGATGGGGCAACAAAGGTTGTGCCATTAGCGCAAATCCAAGATATGGCAGCTAAGCGACCAAAGGCAACTGCTGAAACCGATGATCAATTGGCTGCCAAGGCGGCACCACTGCCTGAAACAACAGGCACGCCAAAAAAGAAGCGTTCACCATGGCGTTTCGTGTGGCTCGTGCTTGGCTTCGTCGTGGCAATGGTCGTCGGTCTAGCAATTTACGGCGCAATGCAACCAAGTAAGGTGCACGTGCCTAATTTGCGTGGCTTAACCCAAGCTGCTGCCAAGCAAACCCTTGAGGACAATAACTTGAAGCTCGGTGATGTGACGACAACCAACTCGTCAACCATTGCTCGGGGTAAGGTTGTACGCTCAACGCCTTCAGCTGATAAGACGGTAGAAGCTGGTAAGAAGGTAGATTTGGTCGTGTCCAAGGGGGTTGCTAAGGTTCGCTTTGGTGATTACGTCAACGAGAAGTACACGACGGTTGCTGAAAATCTAAAGAATAAGGGCTATACAGTTGAGCAAACTGAGGTCGCTGATGATACGATTCCAGCCGGTTACATCGTATCGCAAAACATCGATGCCGAAGATAAGGTTGTGCCATCAAAGACAACTGTTAAATTCAAGGTATCAACTGGGGTAAGCCGTTACACTGTTCCCGACTTTAGCGGTAAGACGCGTGGAACGGTTGATGCGTGGGCTCATGAAAACGGCATCAGTGTCACATATAACGAGATTTATTCAGACAGTATGAGTAAGGATCAAATTGTGGCCCAATCTATCACCCCAGGAACGAAGATTACATCTAATGAAATGCTGTTGATTTACATTTCGAAGGGACAGAACCCTGATGCTGTGTCATCAAGTTCGTCATCGTCTTCATCTAGTTCATCATCATCGTCTTCATCAAGCTCGTCATCTTCATCAAGTAGTAGTTCGAGTTCATCAAGCGCATCAAGCTCGGCAAATGAATCTGCTACTCGTCAATAAGCGTAGATAATATAGGAGAGTAAATGGCAAACTATCATGGACAAATTCAATTAGCGTTGGCAGGTTTTTATGACGTGTTAACTGATGACGGAGAACTATTCCGTACACGAGCACGTGGTAATTTCCGTAAACGTGACATGAAGCCTTTAGTTGGTGACTGGGTAACTTTTAGTGCCGATAGTCAGTCTGAAGGATATATTTTGGATATTGATGAGCGTGATAACAGTTTGGTACGCCCACCAGTCGCTAATGTTGATCAAGCGATTGTTGTGACGGCAGTTAAGATGCCCGATTGGTCAAGTAATTTGCTTGATCGTCAACTGGTCGCACTTGAAGAAAAAGATATTGAACCGGTTATTTATTTCACTAAGACCGACTTACTTAATGAACAAGAAATGGCTGAAATGGTGACGGTTGCTAATGGTTATCGCCAAGCTGGTTATCAAGTGATTTTGCCAGAAAAGGCCTTTGACGAGCCTAGTTTGACGGCTGTTAAAGACATGCTGAGCGATAAGTTGTCAGTTGTTATGGGACAAACTGGTGCTGGTAAGAGCACGTTGCTTAACCACATTGCACCGGAATTGGACCTAGCAACAGGTGAAGTTTCACAAGCGTTGAGTCGTGGACGTCACACGACCCGTCAGGTTGGCTTGATTAAGCTGTTTGGTGGTTTTGTGGCTGATACGCCAGGATTTTCAGCATTTGAAGTGTTCGACATGGAAGCACGTGATTTGACACGTTACTTCCGCGAATTTAATGAATTATCACCGAACTGCCGTTTCCGAGGATGTGTTCACTTGAACGAACCTGGTTGCGCAGTGAAGGAAGCATTGGCGGCTGGTCAAATCATGCAATCACGTTACGACAACTACAAGTTGTTTTACGATTTGATTGAGGGTCGCCGCCCGGTTTATAATAAACACGATAAGAAGCACTAGAAAAATACGAGGTTTTTTGAGATGACGATTAAGGTAGCACCATCAATTTTGTCTGCAGATTACATTAATTTGCAAAAGGACATCGAGTTGATTGAATCTGCTGGGGCAGAATTTGTTCACATCGATGTTATGGATGGTATGTTTGTACCATCAATTTCTTACGGTCCAGCGTGGGTTAAGGCTTTGCGCCCTGTAACCGACATGGTCTTGGATGTTCACTTGATGGTTGAGCAACCAGAACGCTACATTGACGTTTTTGCTGAAGCTGGTTCAGATATTATCGGTGTGCACTACGAAGCAACGCCACACATTCACCGTGCTTTGCAACAAATCAAGAACCACGGTATCAAGGCAGAAGTTGTTATCAACCCTGGTACGTCAGTGGCTGCTATCGAGCCTGTTTTGCACATGGTTGACCAAGTTTTGGTGATGACGGTTAACCCTGGTTTCGGTGGACAAAAGTTCTTGCCTGAGACGTTGGAGAAGATTGCCCGTTTGGCAGAAATCAAGCGCGAAAAGGGTTATGACTACGACATCGAAATCGATGGTGGTGCCAACGACGAAACGACTAAGTTGGCCTACGAAGCTGGGGCAACTGTTGCCGTTGCTGGTTCATACGTCTTTGACAAGGTTGACCCAGCAGCTAAGATTGCCCGTTTGAAGGAAGTGACGTCAGACTAATGGAACGCTTGCGCTTACTAGTCGGTGGTCCAATCTCGGAATGGCCGGATGAGCTCGCACAGGGAACGTTAGTCGGTCCATGGGCGGCTGCTGATCGTGGCGCACATCGTTTGTTAGCCTTAGGTCATGTTCCCGTGCTAACGGTTGGCGATTTTGACTCGATGACACCGAGCGAACGTGAACAAACGTTGGCGCAGTTGCCTCGGGTTGTGAGCGCCAAGCCGGAAAAGGACGAGACGGACACGGAATTGCTATTAGATATTGTTGAACGAGAGCTAGCCCCCGACCTGATTGAAATATATGGGGCAACGGGTGGCCGTCTCGATCAGTTACTGTCTAATATCTGGATTTTTACGCAGCCACGTTTTCAACAATTGGCAACGAAAGTCGTTTTGATTGATCGGACAAATCGCGTGTCGTTCTATTTACCTGGCACACACACGATTACGCACACACCGGGTATGAAATATTTGGGATTTATGCCACTAACACCAGTTACAGGCTTGACTTTAATTGATGAAAAGTACAAACTAACTAACTGGCAAGGTAATCCATTCTCGTTCTCATCGAATGAATTTGACGGCGACGTTAATCATTTTTCGTTTGAGTCGGGGATGGTTGCGGTCATTGAAAGTCGGGACTTGACTGGTCAAACAGGCGATTAATTCGCAATTCCGACACAGTTTAATCGTGTAAAGTAAAAATACTTTACACAAAACCCTTGCACATCGAGTAAGGGTTTGATATTATTATTCAAGTAAATAAAAGCACTGAATTAAAAGAGCTTAAGATTGGAGGGTAAACATATGGCAGTTGATGCAGTCAACGGAAAGCGTACTCGCTTCGGTAACCAACGTTCACACGCCCTTAACTCAAGCCGTCGTAGCTGGAAGCCAAACTTGCAAAAGGTGACGGTTAAGATTAACGGTTCAGCACCTAAGAAGGTGTACTTGTCAGCTCGTACTTTGAAGGCTGGTTTGAAGAACGGTTCAATTGAGCGTGTTTAATAGATAAAGCTACCGTTTACGGTGGCTTTTTTCTTTATACACGGTATTTGTTCAAGGTATAACGAAATTGGCTATAAGGACCTATTTCTACGCTACGATATGGTAGAATAGATATAGTTTTATACGGAGGTCATACAAGATGGCAGTTAAGATTCAAACAACGCAAGGTGCAATTGAAATCGAAAACGAGGTCATTGCGACAATCGTTGGGGGCGCAGCTACTGACAACTATGGTGTTGTTGGTATGGCCAGCCAAAACCCACTACGCGATGGTGTTAACCAAATTTTGAATGGCGACAACTTTTCAAAGGGTGTCGTTGTTCGTCAACAAGATAACGGCGTTGTTGTCGACGTCCACATCATTGTTGGGTACGGTATGAAAATTTCTGAAATTTCAAAGAGCGTCCAAGCTCGTGTAAAAAACGATTTGAATGTCATGCTTGGTATTGTTGCTAGCGAAGTTAATGTAACGGTACAAGGCGTGCGCATGCTAGGAGACTAAAAACCTAGTTATAAGGAGTTGAGAAAAGTGGAAGTTGTAACGACTATTACCAACGTTGAATTTGGTAAGATGATCAACGCGGCAGCGGATGCGCTGAAGAATAACGCGGAAAAAATTAATAAATTGAATGTGTTCCCAGTCCCAGATGGTGACACAGGAACAAACATGACGTTGTCAATGGCAAGTGGTGCTGAGTACGAACGTAACGAAACGGACACGCACTTGGGAGCCTTGGCACAAGCAACGTCAAAGGGCTTGCTAATGGGAGCTCGTGGTAACTCAGGTGTTATCTTGTCACAAATCTTCCGTGGATTTGCGGCTAAGATTGCCGACAAGGAGACGTTGGCAGCTCGTGATTTGGCTGACGCCTTGATGGGTGGTGCTGAGACGGCTTATAAGGCTGTTATGAAGCCAACTGAAGGAACAATCCTAACAGTTATCCGCGAAGCCGCTGCTGCAGCTAACCGTGCGGCAAAGGAGTCAGATGACGCAGTAGTTGTCATGAAGGAAACTTTGGACGCTGCTGAAAAGGCTTTGGCATCTACGCCTGACTTGTTGCCTGTTTTGAAGGAAGTCGGTGTTGTTGACTCAGGTGGTCAAGGACTTGTTATCGTTTTGGAAGCTTTCTACGCCGTTTTGTCAGGTGAAGAAATCACGACTGAAATTGATAACGCTGCTTTGGACGCTATGGTGATGTCTTTGCACAACGCCGGTGTTCAAGGTGACTTGAACCCTGAAGATATCCAATTCGGATACTGCACGGAAATCATGGTTGATATTGCAAAGGGAACGACTTACGATCAAGAATTTGATTACGATAAGTTCTACGAGCACTTGGCAGCCATGGGTGACTCATTGTTGGTTATCAACGATGATGAAGTTGTAAAGGTGCACGTGCACACTGAAGACCCAGGTGAAGTTATCAACTGGGGAACACACTTCGGTTCATTGCGTAAGGTTAAGGTTGATAACATGCGTGATCAACAAGCTGAAGCTGCTGCTGCGGCTGAAGCCCAAAAGGAAGCTGAGGCAAAGGCTGAAGCTGAAAAGCCTGCGGTTGATTTGGCAGTTATTACGACGGCTACTGGTGAGGGAATCAAGGAATTGTTTGCTTCATCAGGTGCAACGATTGTCATTGATGCTGAGCAAGCACCATCTACACAAGACTTGGTGAATGCCGTTAAGGAAAGTGGCGCTAAGGAAGCGTTGATTTTGCCTAACGACAGTAACATCTTCATGGCCGCTGACCAAGCAGTTGAAATTGCTGACGTACCAGTTAAGGTTGTGCGTACGCGTACAATCCAACAAGGCTTGACGGCGCTTGTTTTGGGTTATAACCCTGAAGGAACGCTCGAAGACAACGCTGAAGCAATGACTGCTGCTTTGGGTGATGTGAAGTCTGGTGCCGTAACGACGTCTGTCCGTGACACGACGTTGAACGGTTTGGAGATTCACTCAGGTGACGCAATTGGTTTGTTTGACGGCGAAATCGTCGTATCAGTACCAAATGCTGACATCCACCAAGCTGCAGTTGAATTGCTAGGTAAGATGATTGACGAGGATTCAGAACTTGTGACGGTATACTACGGTCAAGAGTCATCTGAAGACGATGCTAACAAGCTTGAAGAAGCTGGTTTGGCGATTGACGAAGATTTGGAATTCGAGATTCACGATGGTGGCCAACCATTGTACCCAATCTTGATGTCAGTCGAGTAAAAGACTAAATACGAAAGCGCCAACACACTCGGGTTTCCGAATGTGTTGGCGCTTTTTCGTTTTTGGTTGGGTGTTAGTCTTGTGCTAGCGCACAAATCGTTTTGGGGCGAGCCGGGGTGGTGTTCCGTCCTGCTGAATTAGCTGGTGGCGACGGGAACCTAATCTTCCTAAGTCCTGGCATGTTCCTGCGCCTGCCGGCTTGAAATCTGCCCTGACTAAGGAATCTTTAGTTTCCCTTCCTTCGCTTTGGACACCGGCTAATACAGCAGGAGCTCCACACCACCCCAACTCGCCCCAAAACGATAGCAACCAAGATGTTCCTGTCCGTCTTTGAGTTACATCCACGATTCAATAACTGGGTGAATCTTCCCCTAATGAATTGCCGTGGATGACCTACAAAATTAACAGAGTATATCTCGGCTGCTGGCATGGTGGGTGTGGGTGCGGGGGTTCGGAGCTCCTGCGATATTAGCCGGTGACCAAGCGAGGACAGGGGCACCAATTATCACTTAGCAGCAGTGGATTTCGAGCCGATAGGCGATGAAACACGCTGAGGCTTAGTGAGAATGGGACCCCGTCGCCACCAGCTTATATTGCAGGACGGAGAACCCCCGCACCCATGCCCACTATGCCTCGGCGCATAAGCGACGACTGAAATTCTAGTTAGATTAGATGTTGCTCCGCCAACAACTCCTCAATCCAAGTGCCTTTGATTTTCTTGTTAAGAGCAAGTTTAACGAGCTTTGGCATGTGTAGGTCCATCTCGTCGAGCTTCTTCTTATCTGACATGTAGTAGAAAGCTTTTAGTAATTCGCGAATGTCGAATACTGAACCGTAGACCTCGGGAACTGCACGGTCAACGTCCATTAATGTATAAACGGCTTCCATGGCCGTGCGAATTGAGTATTCGGTCGTAAAGACAGTGTCACGACTAGGTGATTCAGAGAAGTTACCAATGAAAGCCAAATTTTCTGAATCGTTAGGCACAACGGCCGGGCGATCGCCGGCCTCACGTGGCATGAAGTATGACGTGATGAATGGCATGTACACCGGAACCGTATTGACGTTTTCTTGCTTAGCCAGTTCTTTGATTTTGACTTCGGGCACGCCAAGGTGGTAGAGCAATTCTTGTGTGATTTCCTCACCAGTGGCTTCCACAATTGTCTTATCAACATAGTTTCCCTTGGTATCAGAGTACAAACCGTAAATCCAAACCACCGTCTCATTTTCTTTTTGGGTCTTGAAATGAGGTTGGCGGTGAATCGTGAAACTCATCATCCAATTTGAATCAGTGATGGTGATGATGCCACCAGTGTTAACCTTGTGATCGTGGAGACTGCGGTTTGTGAGACGTTCAATGTAAGGTTCGATTTCAGGCACCTTGATAGTTGCTGTTGCTGAAACAAACCAGCTACGGTCCGGCAGGTTCTCGCAAAAGACTTCAGGATGACCAAATTCATCAGACTGGGCAGCGAGGTTTTGCCACAAGCGCCAGCTACCACCGAGTTCCTTTGAAACCGGTGCTGCTTGATGATGTGAACCGTAAGTTGAACTCTCGGTGATTGAACCGTTTGTAACAAAGACCAAATCATCGGCCGTTAACGGAATTGTTTTCTCCGTGCCATCAATTGTCACCGAAAGCTCTTTAGCAGTCTTTTTATCTGCTTGTACATCAACAATGACATTTGTGACTTGGGCGTTGTAGATGAAGTTTACGCCATGTGACTCCAGGTACTTGATGATTGGCAAAACCATGGAATCATACTGGTTGTACTTGTTGAATTTCAACGCAGTGAAGTCAGGTAGCCCATCAATATGGTGAATGAAGCGCATCGCGTAACGACGCATTTCTACCGCCGAGTGCCATTTTTCGAAGGCGAACATAGTTGCCCAGTAACTCCAAAAATTACTCTCGAAAAAATCAGGCGTGAAGAAATCTTCAAGCGTTTGACGCCCCAACTTTGATTCAGGCGTCATGACAAGCTTTACGAGTTCCATTGCTTTGTCATCAAGTTCGTACTTACCGTCGGTTGGCACGCGTTGACCGCGCTTGTAAATGAGACGTGTGTTAGATGAGTTGGGATCATCTTGGTCTAGCCAATAAAACTCATCTAAGTATGAGGCACCTTCGATTTCCAAAGACGGAATCGAACGATACATGTCCCACATCGTTTCGAAGTGGTTTTCCATTTCACGACCACCACGAATCACAAAGCCGACGTTCGGACGGTTGTCACCATCGAGTGAACCACCGGGGATGGGGAGTTCTTCGTAGATGTGAATTTGATTGCCGGGCACTTGGGCATCACGGACTAAGAAGACCGCGGCAGCGAGACCAGCCAAACCGCCACCAACAATGTGAGCTGACTTCTTATCAGCATCAACTGGCTTACGTGGGCGAGCAAATGCTTCATAGTTACCATTTGAATATCGCATATATATCCTCCATAAATTTCACTGTGCATACAATGGGTTGTATGCAGTCAGTGTACGTAAACGTCATAACGTTTCCATAACTTATCGGGGAAAGTTGTATGAAGCAAGCTGTGCTGGATTTCAAAGCTATTTATGGGCAAGTTGGAAACAGCCTCACCTTGATTTTAAAGTTCGTTGTGTTGTTTGCAGAAATTCTGACCATGCAAAGTCTAAACCCGATATTCAGTAAAACCTAATTTTGCGGTATAATGTTACATCAGAAAGGAAGGTGTTAAGCATGGCTAGTTTATTAGATTTAGTTGATGAGCTTGATGGTGTTGGTCCAAAGCGTGTGCAAGCGCTGAATAAGTTGGGCATCTTCACAATCGATGACTTACTCGGCTACTATCCAATGCGCTATAACGACTTAGCGATGAAAACGCCTGCCGAAACGCAAGATGGCGAAAAAGTAACGTTCAAAGGCGTTGTGACATCGCCACCCGTGGTTAATCGCTTCGGGTATAAGAAGACACGCACAAGCTTCCGTTTGACGGTCGAGCATGACACAATCATGGTGTCGTTTTTCAATCAACCATGGATTGGTAAGAATCTTGAAATCGGCCAAGAAGTTGCGGTGCATGGCACGTATGACAAAACGCGTCAAAGTCTATCTGGCATTAAATTAATGTCACGTAATGGTGATGATGAAATGGAAGCTGTTTATCCATCATCAAAGGAAATTAAGGCCAAGACAATTAAAGATTTGATTATCCAAGCTTTGGGCAAGTATGGCGAATTATTACGCACAGACATCGTGCCAAGTAATTTGCGCACCCGGTATAAGCTCATGAATCATCATGACACGGTGTTTGGTATGCATGCGCCAACTGATGGTCAGGTTGCGACTGAAGCACGTCGCAGTGCGTCATTTGAAGAGTTTTTTGTCTTTCAAATGCGCCTGCAAGTAATCAAGTCGATGGACCGCGATAACCGTGGCCGCGCGATTGCATTTAATAATGATGAGCTAAAGGCGTTTATTGCGACGTTGCCATTTGAACTAACGGATGCTCAAAAGCGTGTGGTGAATGAAATTGTGCGTGATATGAAGCGTCCAATTCACATGAATCGTTTGCTACAGGGAGATGTTGGTTCTGGTAAAACGGTCGTGGCGGCCTTGGCCATGTATGCAGCGATTACTGCCGGGATGCAAGCGACCTTGATGGCACCGACTGAAATTTTGGCGCAACAACATGCGAAAACAATTGGCAACTTTTTCGCTCCTGAAAAGGTCCGCGTTGAACTGCTAACAGGGTCAACTAAGGCTGCTGCTCGTCGCCAAATTTTGGAAGATTTAGAAAATGGCGATATCGACATTTTGATCGGAACCCACGCTTTGATTCAACCGGACATCGCGTTTAGAAATCTTGGCTTGGCGGTTATCGATGAGCAGCACCGTTTCGGTGTACAACAACGTGCAACGTTACGTGAAATCGGCATGAATCCCGATATTCTGGCAATGACAGCGACGCCAATTCCACGAACGCTGGCGATTACAGCGTATGGTGAGATGGACGTTTCAATCATTGACCAACTACCGGCCGGCCGTAAGCAAATTAAGACGTACTGGCTACGTAGTAATGAAATGGAGAAGACGATCGCGTTTATTAAGTCACAGCTGCAAGAAGGGGCCCAGGCTTATGTTGTCACGCCGTTGATTGAAGAGTCTGAAACGTTGGATGTGCAAAATGCTGAAGCGGTATATGCCGAATTGTCTGAGTACTTTTCACCAACGTATAAGGTTGGCTTGTTGCACGGCCGTTTATCAAATCAAGAAAAAGAAGATGTGATGGCCGCCTTTAAGGCGAATGAGTTCCAAGTGTTGGTTTCAACGACGGTTATCGAAGTCGGTGTTGACGTACCGAATTCAACGGTTATGCTGATTTTGGATGCTGACCGATTTGGATTGTCGCAGCTACACCAACTGCGCGGGCGCGTTGGACGAGGCAGTCGTCAGTCATACACATTCCTAATTAGTGATCCGAAAACGCAATACGGGATTGATCGCATGGAAGCGATGGTGGGAACGACTGATGGTTTCGTGCTCGCCCAAAAGGATTTGGAACTTCGCGGTGCCGGTGATATTCTTGGTAATCGTCAATCTGGCGTGCCTGAATTCCGTGTCGGTGATCCCGTTGCGGATTTGGCGATGATGACCGTTGCGCAAGAGGAAGCAATTGAGATTGTTTCTAAGCCTGATTGGGATAAAGATCCGGAACTGGCACCATTAGCTGACATGTTGTCAGAAACAATGGCGCGATATCGTAATTTTGATTAAAAAAGATACGCCTTTTACTTTTACCCACTCCTAAAAGTGTGTTAGATTTGTTCTAGCATTTATTTATTTAGTTATTATTTTTTGAATTCGAGAGGGATTTAATGATGTTTAAGATTGCCATTGACGCAATGGGTGGTGACAACGCCCCTGAAGCAATCGTTGCTGGTGTTGAACTAGCGCGTGACCAAATGCCAGACACAGAGTTTTTGTTGTTTGGTCAATTGGATAAGGTAAAGCCTTTCGTTAAGAACGAAGAGCGTTTGACGCTGGTCCAGGCTGATGAAGTGATTGCTATGGCTGATGAGCCAGTTAAGTCAATCCGTCGTAAGAAGCAAAGTTCATTGGTTTTGGCTGCGCAAGCCGTTAAGAATGGTGATGCTGATGCTGTCTTCTCAGCTGGTAACACTGGTGCTTTGTTGGCAGCCGGTATCTTTATCGTTGGTCGTATCAAGGGAATTGATCGTCCAGCTTTGATGACGGCTTTGCCAGCCTTTGATGGACCTCATGATGCCTTCGTGATGATGGACATGGGTGCTAATGCTGAAAACCGTCCAGCTCACTTGTACCAATATGGTGTGTTGGGTTCATTCTATGCCCACGAAATTTTGGGTTACGACCAACCACGTGTTGGTTTGTTGAACAACGGAACTGAAGAAGACAAGGGTGACCAAGTCCACAAGGAAGCTCACCAATTGTTGCGTTATGGCTCAGACAAGAATTTGTTGAACTTCGTTGGAAACGTTGAGGCACGTGACGTTTTGCAAGGACCTGCTGATGTTGTGATTGCTGATGGTTTCTCAGGAAACGCAACTTTGAAGTCAATCGAAGGTACGGCATTGTCAATGTTGAAGTTGATCAAGGATACCATCATGAACGGTAGCTTGAAGACGAAGATGGCTGGTGCCATGTTGAAGCCAGCGTTGAAGGGTATCCAATCACGTTTGGACTACTCACAACACGGTGGTGCCGTTGTTATCGGTGTTAACGCACCCGTTGTTAAGACGCACGGTTCAGCTGGTCCTGATGCCGTTGCCAACACGATGAAGCAAATCCACACGATGTTGGAAGCTGATTTGGTTGGTAAGGTACAGCGATTCGTTGCTGACCATAAGGAAGATTTGTCTGCTCGTCCAGAGAATGAAGTGGACGGTTCGGCCGAATAGCGTTACACTAATTAACGTTAAATATGCGAATAGGAAACGGAATAATGGAACGACAAGAAATCATGGATAAGGTTATCGAATTGGTTGCGGACCACTTTGAGTTGGACCCAGCTAAGGTAACCGGTGAATTGAACTTTTTGACTGATATTGATGCTGATTCAATTGACTTTGTTGAATTGGTTTTGGAGATGGAAGACGAATTTGGTGCAGAAATCTCTGACGAAGACGCTGAAAAGTTGATTACGATCAACGATACTGTTGATTACATCGCAGCACGCGTTTAATATTTGTAAACTAAAGGCAAGGACACTTCGAGTGTTCCTTGCCTTTTTTCAATCTTGTGACACAACAAAAAACGTCGTTATACCAACGGTTTCTCTGGTATAATTGAGTAGTATATCTAGAAAGGACGGCTTATGTTTAAACAACTTCAAGCAGAATTAGCTCTTGCCCATAATATCCATTTTAATGACGTGTCATTATTGGAGGAGGCACTAACACAAGCAAACTATATTAACGAACATCCAAATTACACTGGTCGCGATTACCAACGCCTAGAATTCCTTGGGGATGCGGTTATGCAACAATCAACGGCGGTGTACTTGTTCAAGCGTTATCCAGATTGGGATGAAGGTCGATTGACAGAGTTGCGAATTTCTATGGTCCAAACTCGCGCTTTTGCAGCTTTGTCACGTGAGTTGCATCTTGATCAATATGTCCAACTGGGACGTGGTGAAGAACTGTCCGGCGCACGAAACCGTGATTCATTGCTCGAAGATTTGTGGGAAGCATTTATTGGCGCCTTGTACCTGGACCAGGGTCAAGAGGTTGTCATGAACTTTCTTGGTGAAATTATGTTCACGAAGATTGATGAAGGGTTCTACGATCAATTCGTCGATTACAAGTCTAAGTTGCAAGAACACTTGCAACGTCATGGTAGCGTAAAGATTGCTTACACAAAGCTATCTGAACGCCCCGTTGAGAACAATGAACAAATCTTTACGGTTGAGGTATCGGTCAACGAGCAAGCGTTGGCGACTGGAGAGGGAAAGTCAACGAAGGAAGCCGAAAAGGCAGCCGCTCGTGCAGCTTATCAAACTTTGACGAAGAACTAGGGAATCGGTATGAAATTAAAAACATTGGAGATTGGTGGATTTAAATCATTTGCCGATCGTACCAAGATTGAATTTATGCCAGGAATCACAGGGGTTGTTGGACCGAATGGTTCTGGTAAATCAAACATCATCGAATCGATTCGCTGGGTTATGGGTGAACAATCTGCCAAAGGATTGCGTGGTGACAAAATGTCTGACGTCATCTTTGGCGGAACGGCACAACGCGCGCCACTTAACCGTGCGGAAGTGTCGATTACATTCGACAACACCGACCATTATTTGAATTCAGAATATTCTGAAATTCGAATTACCCGTACGCTCTACCGAAATGGTGATTCACGTTACCAAATTAACGGTACGACAGTACGCTTGAAGGATATCCATGAGTTGTTCATGGATTCTGGATTGGGACGCGAAAGTTTCTCAATCATTTCGCAGGGCCGTGTGGAGAGCATTTTTAGTGCTAAGCCTGAAGACCGACGAACGATTATTGAAGATGTCGCAGGTGTTTATAAGTACAAGCAAAACAAGGACAAGGCTGAAAAAGAACTGACTGGCGTCCAAGAAAATTTGAATCGTGTCCAAGATATTTTGTATGAATTGGAAGGACGCGTTGAGCCATTGGCTGAGCAATCAGCGAAGGCGCAAGATTATCTTGAAACCAAGAAGCAATTTGATAAGTTGGACCAATCACGATTGGTATTGGAACTAACTGATTGGTACAATGAGCAAACTGAAATCGCCCGTGAGTTGGCTGGGGCTGAACAAGCTAGTGATGAACAAGCAAAAGTTGTGAAGCAACAGACGGACTCGTTGACGGCGATGAAGGATGAGCGCAAGCAAGCAGAAACAGACCGCCAAGAAGCGCAAGACAAGTTGCTGGCGTTGACGACTGCGGTTGAGCAATTGAGCGGTGAGCAAAAGTTGCAAGCTGAGCGATCAGCAAATCGTTCAAATGCGACACGTGAATTAAAGGCACAAATTGCACAGGTTGAATCGCGTTTGGCTGATTTGAAGGTCACGGAAGCAACACGTCAAAAGAAGGTGGCTAGTCAAAAAGAAACCGCAGACGAATTACGTTTGCAGATTACTGAATTGACAGCCTCACATCCACGCCAACAAGAAGCGGCGGTTAGTGAGGAAATCGAGCAAGTTCGTGCGAACTTGGTTGATGCGATGCAAGCGTTGACGACGGCGAAGAATCAGCAGTCATACTTGGCGCAAGAACATGAACGTAATGATGCTGAATCGGCACGTTTGCAACAACGTAGTACGTTGCTAGATGAACAAATTGCAACTGCAACAGCTAGCGTGACGGATGCTCAAGCCGAGGTTGACGAAGCAACGACTGTTTTGGCAGATGCCCAAGCTGAGTTCGTTCGCTTGCAAAACGCTGGTAAGGATCTTGAAGCGAAAAGTCAGGCGCAACGCCAGGAATGGTTTAGCAAGATGGAAGAGGATCAACGATTGTCAACGCGTTTGCAATCGTTGAGTCGCTTGTCAGAAAACTATGATGGCTATTTCCAAGGTGTGCGTAACTTGATGAAGGCCAAGGATAATTTCCAAGGCATTCATGGGGTTTTGGCTGAATTGATTTCAGTTGAAGCACCTCACCAAACGGCGATTGAAACAGCCCTTGGTGGTGCGTTGCAAAACGTGGTGGTGACTGATGAACAAGTTGGTAAGCAAGCTATCCGCTACTTGACGGAACACCGTTTAGGGCGTGTCACATTCTTACCATTGTCAACGATTCGTTCACGTGAATTGCAACAGGGACAAGTTGAGACTGCACAAAACCAACCTGGTTTTATCGGCATTGCGGCTGACTTGGTGAAGACGGATGTCACATATAACACGGTTGTGAAAAACTTGTTGGGTACGACGGTGATTGCTAAGTCGATGGACGAGGCAGTACCGATGGCTCGCGCATTGCAACAACGTGTCCGCATTGTAACTCTTGATGGTCAAGTGATGAACGCCGGTGGATCAATGACTGGTGGGGCAAATCGTAACCAAGGTAACGGATTGCTTTCACAACAAAACGAAGTGGAAACACTGACGGCGCAAGTTGCGACGTTGCATGATGAAACGGCAGTTTTGGAACGACAGGTTCGTGAAATTGATGCGGAGTTGCAAAATGTAACGACGGCATTTAACGAGCAACAAGCTAAGGTGCTAACGGCTAATGAACGTGCCCAACAAGCAACAGCTAAGTTACAAGTTGCTGAAGAACGTTTGGCCCAAGTGCAAAAAGAGAAGACGGCCTTGAGTTATGAGTTTAATGTTTCAAACTCAGGCACGGCTGATCACGAAACAATGGTTGCTGAGAATGCGTCTGAAGTTACTGACTTAACGGACAAGCAAGCTAAGTTGCAAGCGCAATTAACTGAATTGACCGATGAACGTACGGAATTGTTAGCCCGCATTTCAGATGCTGATACTGAGTTGACGGAATTGCGTGCTGAGCTGGCAACAGCCCAAGCAAATGTGCAAGCCGCCCAAGTGCGTCACGAAGATATTGTTGAACAAATTGAAGCCGAACAAGCCCGTTTGACCAATTATCAACAACAAATGACTGATTTGACGTCTGATCAGAGCGACGTGCAACAACGTTTGTCAGCTGAATTGGCAACGGCCAACACTGACAAGGAAGCAACCACTAATTTGTTGGCTGAATTGACGGACAAGCTGGCTGATTTGAATGAACGTATCAACGTGGCCGAGGGGATGCTTGTCCAAGCACAAGAAGCCCAAACTGATGCCATGTCAACGCTAAGTAAGTTGAGTGGGCGTCAAGGAGAGTTGCGTGCTGCGATTCAAAATGGCGAGCGTGCATTGGAAGAAACGTATGACACGTCATTTGAGTTTGCGAAGGCTGAAATGTCTGATATGCCAATTGACAGCATTCGAACACAATTGAAGTTGTTGAAACAAGGCTTGGCTGAAATCGGAAACGTTAACTTGAACGCAATTGAAGAGTATGCTGAAGTAAAGGAGCGTTATGACTTCTTGACGCAACAACAAACTGATTTGATTGACGCCCAAGATAACCTTCGCCAAACGATGTCAGAGATGGATGAAGAAGTTGAAACGCGTTTCAAGGAAACGTTTGATGCAATTGCAGCGCACTTCTCAGAAATCTTCGTTAAGATGTTTGGTGGTGGTCAAGCAAAGCTCGAACTCACTGACCCAGAACACCTGTTGACCACAGGGGTTGATATTAAGGCTCAGCCACCTGGCAAGAAATTCCAGCAAATGAGTCTTTTGTCTGGTGGTGAGAAGGCGCTAACGGCGATTAGCTTGCTGTTTGCAATTCTTGAAGTTCGTCCTGTACCGTTTGCGGTTTTGGATGAAACGGAAGCTGCGCTTGATGAAGCCAACGTTGACCGTTTTGCGCATTATTTGCATGAAGTTAATGATCGTACCCAATTTATTGTGATTACTCACCGTAAGGGTACGATGACGAATGCCGATGTGCTATACGGTGTTACTATGCAAGAACCAGGTGTCTCAACGATGGTATCGGTTAACTTGCAAGAGCTAGACAATACGCTAGCAGAAAATTAATGGGGAAATGAACAATGGGATTGTTTGATTTTTTTAAGAAAAAGCCTGAAACCCCAACTGTCAAAGTTGAAGTGTTGTACCCAAGCACATGGGAAAATGGAGAAGCACCAGCTGAGCCAACATCACTTGCGGCTGAAGTGTTGCAACCAACTGCCGGTCAAGCGGTTGAGATTGTGTTGCCTACACATGAGGAGGTCGCACCTGTTGTGGCTGAACCAGAAGCTGAAACGGAAACAGTTGAACCGGTTGTAGAACCAGAGGTTGTTTCTGAGGCTGAAGCGCCAGTTACTGAAGTGACTTCGGAAACGAACTTGGATGAGGGATTGACGAAGACACGTAAGACTTGGTCGGAGCGTTGGAATGCCTTTATGGCCAACTTCCGTTCAGTTGACGAGGATTTCTTCGAAGATTTGGAAGAAACGTTGATTGGGGCTGACGTCGGTGCCGCAACAGCGTTGCAATTGACGGATGAGTTGCGCGATGAAGTTAAGTTGAAGAACGCCAAGAGCAAGGCTGATATTTCACGCGTCATCGTTGATAAATTGGTTGATCATTATCGTTCACAAGGTGTTAATGAAGATGCATCAATGCACTTCGCACCTGAAGGTCCAACGGTTATTTTGTTCGTTGGTGTTAACGGTGTCGGTAAGACGACGACGATTGGTAAGATGTCTGCTCGTTATAAGGCTGAAGGCAAGAAGGTGTTGTTAGCAGCTGCGGATACATTCCGTGCTGGTGCCACACAACAATTGCAAGCCTGGGGTGAGCGTAATGATATCCCAGTTGTCGCTGGTGAGCCAAATGCTGATCCGGCCTCGGTTGTGTATGACGGTGTGAAGACAGCTATTGAGACAAACGCTGATGTGTTGTTTGTTGATACGGCTGGTCGTTTGCAAAATAACGTGAACTTGATGCAAGAGTTGGCTAAGATGAAGCGCATTATCACGCGTGAGTTGCCAAATGAGCCACAAGAAGTTTTGTTGGCTTTGGATGCGACAACAGGTCAAAACGCTTTGCAACAAGCACGCTTGTTCAAGGATTCAACTGATGTGACGGGAATCGTTTTGACGAAGCTTGATGGTACTGCCAAGGGTGGTATTATCTTGCCAATTCGAAACGAGCTACACTTGCCGGTTAAGTGGGTTGGACTTGGTGAACAAGTTGGTGACTTGCAACCGTTTGACGCCGATGACTTTGCCAAGAGTTTGTTTGGTAGCTTGTTGGAGGATGAGAAGTAATGGAGCTAGAAAAAAACACGCGCTTGAATGCCTTGTTTGATTTCTATCAACCATTGCTGACGTCTAAGCAAAACGACTATTTGCAGTTGTACTACGCTGATGATTATTCGCTAGGTGAGATTGCTGAAGAATTTGAGGTCTCACGCCAAGCCGTGTATGATAATCTAAAGCGCAGCACACAATTGCTGGAAGATTATGAAACCAAGCTACACTTGTTTGCCGATTATCTTCAGCGCCAAGCTGCGGCCGAGCAATTAAACGACTATATTCAAGAAAAGTATCCCAATGATGCTGAGCTAACTCATTTAGCTGAGCGTTTGGTGACATTAGAAGAGGAGTAAACCATGGCCTTTGAAGGTTTGACGGAGCGATTGCAAAACGCCTTGAGCGGATTGCGTCGCAAGGGAAAGGTGACAGATGCGGACTTGCGCGAGACAATGCGCGAGATTCGTCTAGCATTGTTGGAAGCCGACGTTAACTTCACGGTTGTTAAGGACTTTGTTCGTAACGTTCGTGAAAAAGCGGCTGGTGCTAAGGTGTTGGATGGATTGAATCCTGCCCAACAAATTGTGTCAATTGTTAATGATGAATTGACTGCCATGATGGGTGAGTCAGATGTGCCATTGAACGTATCTGACAAGATTCCAACGGTTATCATGATGGTTGGTTTGCAAGGAGCTGGTAAGACGACTACGGCCGGAAAGCTAGCTTTGAAGTTGAAGAACGAGAAGAACGCACGTCCATTGATGATTGCAGCCGACGTTTACCGTCCCGCTGCCATTGATCAATTGAAGACGTTGGGTGAGCAAATTGATGTGCCTGTTTTTGAAATGGGAACAGACGCTGATCCACGTGAAATCGTGCGCCAAGGTTTGGCCAAGGCGGCTGAATTGAAGTCAGATTACGTCTTCATTGACGCGGCTGGTCGTTTGCAAATCGACGAAGCGTTGATGCAAGAGTTGGCTGACGTTAAGGAAATCGCTAACCCAGATGAAATCTTGTTGGTTGTCGATGCCATGACTGGACAAAACGCAGTGGAAACGGCTGAAGGCTTTAACGAGCGCTTGGACGTTACTGGTGTTGTTTTGACCAAGTTGGATGGTGATACACGTGGTGGAGCGGCTTTGTCAATTCGTGCCGTTACAGGTAAGCCAATCAAGTTCGTCGGTCAAGGTGAGAAGATGGCTGATTTGGATGTCTTCTATCCAGATCGTATGGCCAGCCGTATCCTTGGTATGGGTGACTTGTTGACGTTGATTGAAAAGGCCCAAAAGGACTTTGACGAAAAGCAAGCAGCCGAGACGATGGAAAAGATGAAGTCAAACACGTTTGACTTTAATGACTTCATTGCCCAAATGGATCAAGTGCAAAACATGGGACCAATCGAAGACTTGTTGAAGATGATCCCAGGTATGGCTAATAATCCAGCTTTGGCCAACGTAAAGGTTGACCCTAAGGATATGGCGCACATTAAGGCCATTGTCATGTCAATGACACCTGCTGAGCGTGAGAATCCAGATTTGTTGAACCCATCACGTCGTCGTCGTTTGGCGGCTGGTGCTGGGCGTCCAGTTGTTGAAGTTAACCGTTTGATTAAGCAATTCAATGAAATGAAGAAGATGATGAGCGGTATGATGAACGGTAACATGGCCGGCATGGAACAAATGATGGGTGCCATGGGTGGTGGCATGCCAGGAATGCCAGGTGGAATGCCTGGTATGGGCGGTGGCCTAAAGGGCAAGATGGCAAACATGGCGATGAAGCAAATGGCTCGTCGTATTCAAAAGAATAAGAAGAAGCGTCGTTAATTATGGGTCGTTATTTACTAGATGATAAGACGAAAGCTATGAACGTTAAGTACCAATCTGAAAAGAAGGGTGCCGTTTCAAAGGCTGATAAGGTAGCAATGTTGCGTGAGCAAATGCTAGCTAAGAAGAATAAGAAGTAATCAATTAGGTCGGAGATTATTGTACTAGGCCCCGTCAAGTTGACGGTCGAAATAATATAAAATTTAATTAGGCGCTTATGCCACCGTAAATAGCCATATTCCGGAATTCTTCCGGGGTATGGCTATTTATT
>JAAOED010000015.1 GCA_016466735.1 Weissella confusa
ATAAATAGCCATACCCCGGAAGAATTCCGGAATATGGCTATTTACGGTGGCATAAGCGCCTAATTAAATTTTATATTATTTCGACCGTCAACTTGACGGGGCCTAGTACAAGCTTAATTTCACGCTGGTTTTTTGTTTTATTACTAATAATTATTGATTGTCCGGCACTTTTAGTAGGCCGTAGATTACGCCTGCCACAACTGCGCCAATCGCTACAAAGAGTAGATATAGGAATGGAGCATTCGTCAAGGCGACCACAAAGATTCCACCGTGTGGGGCAAGCAACTTAATGCCTGCCAAACCAACTAATCCACCCGCTAACGCTGATCCAGCCACGAAGCTTGGAATAGCACGCGCTGGGTCTGCGGCTGCAAATGGGATGGCCCCTTCAGTGATAAAACTTAGTCCCATCACAATATTAGTCAAGCCTGCTTCGCGATTCTTTTGACTAAACTTACGCTTAAACAATAACGTTGCCACGAAAATTGCCAACGGTGGCACCATACCACCGGCCATGACAGCAGCCATCACAGTTGAACCACCAGATGCAACACTCGCAGCTAACGTTCCAGTTCCAAAGACATACGCGGCCTTGTTAACAGGTCCACCCATGTCAATCGCTTCCATACCGCCAAGCAAAGCCCCAAGCAAAATAGCATTGGTCCCGTTCAAGCCAGACAGGAAACCGTTCAAACCACTATTAATGGCTGACATCGGAATATTCACTAGGAGCATCAAGAACCCGGTCACAAGTACCCCAAACACTGGGAAGAAGAGAATCGATTTAATTCCGTCCAATGCCTTTGGCAAACCAGCAAATAGACGCTTCATAACCAACATCACGCCACCAGCCAAAAATCCACCGACCAAAGCACCCAAGAATCCTGATGGCACTGGTTGATGGCTCGTATCTAATCCAACGTTGAAAATACTGTATCCATTGGATGCAAGCGCACCCGCGACAAACCCGGCCACTAAACCAGGCTTTTCAGCGATTGAATATGCAATATACCCTGCCAAAACTGGCAACATAAAATTGAATGCCGTATTTCCGATTTGCTTGAAGAATGCGGCGGCTGGATGGTAGGTTCCCAGTTGTGACAAAGCATCATGTGGTACGCCTAGACTCTGGTCAATTAGGAAGGCCAATGCAATCGCAATTCCACCACCGATAACGAATGGCAACATGCTCGAGACACCACTCATCAAATGACGATAAAACGCTTTCCCTAATGACATTTTTTCATCAGTCGCACTTGAGGAAGCCGTCTCTGAAGTTTCGTAAATTGGGGCATCCCCAGACAAAGCCTTATCAATCAAAGCCTCAGGATGGCGAATCCCTTCAGCAACCGGCACATTGACCAACGGCTTATTAGCAAAACGGGCCATCTCAACCTTTTTGTCAGCCGCGACGATAACACCTGCCGCCTCAGCGATATCTTGGTCATTTAGCTTGTTGCCAACACCACTAGCACCGTTAGTTTCGACCTTAATACGAACACCCATCGCGACAGCTTGCTTTTTTAGTGCTTCCTCGGCCATGTAAGTGTGGGCAATTCCAGTCGTACATGCTGTCACGGCTACTAACAACGGTGCATTTTGGTTAACGCCTGCGATATCTGCGCCAATTTCTTCCGGTGCTGATTCATCAAACAAGTCACGGACATCAGCTGGGGTCGTTGCCCGCATCAGCTGATCTGTGAACCCATCCTGTAACAAAAATCGTGATAAATTCGCCAGCGCCTCTAGGTGAGTATTACTGGCGGTGTCCGGTACAGCAATCATAAAGATAAAATGAACTGGTTGTCCGTCCAAAGCGTCGTAATCAACCCCCGCGGTTGACCTGGCAAATACAATCGTCGGCTTAAGCACCGCTGCGTTCTTCGCGTGCGGAATCCCAATACCGTCACCTAACCCCGTCGACGTCTGCGCCTCGCGCGCCAAAATCCCCTCTAAAAACTCACTTTCATTTGAAATACGACCAGTCTGTTTCAAACCGGCAATCATTTCCCGAAAGGCTCCCAACTTATCTGTCGCTCGCAAATCCAAAATCATGGTTTCGGCTGCCAACAAATCATTAATGCGCATGATTACTCCCCCATAATCAATTAAATTTCAACTACTTCAACATTATTCTGAATCTCTTTAATTTTCGCCGACGTGGCAATATCATCGCTGAACGTCGTGGCTGTTGCACTAGCGACCCCTAACGAGAACGCAGCGACCACATCCGCAGATGTCTGCCACGATGCAACGAATCCCCCAATCATTGAATCACCAGCCCCAACTGAATTCTTGACTTGTCCGACGATTGGGCGGGCAAAATACGTATACTCAGCTGTGAATAACAAAGCCCCGTCACCTCCCAACGAAATAATGGCATTTTGGGCACCGGCATCAATCAACTGGCGACCTGCGGCTTGTAAACTAGGCATACTAGTATCCGCCAAATTAAACAGTGCCTGCACTTCGTCTCGATTGGGTTTAACTAATATTGGCTTTGCCGGCAAAGCGCGTTGCAAGTCATCACCAGTTGTATCGATTGCAAATCGTGCCTGTTTCTCAAGTACCAGCGCAATCAATTCATCGTACGCTCCGGCTGGCAAGCTACTAGGTGCGCTACCAGAAAATATCACGATATCTGCCGGCGTTAACTGACGAAAAGCTTGTTTAAAGTCTTCCCATTCTGCCGTTGTGACCACCGGTCCAGGTGCATTGATTTCTGTCTCAGACTGTCCTTTCAGTTTCACGTTAATGCGCGTGGTATCTGCAATTGGCGTAAATTTAGTTTTCAGACCAAGACCATCTAAAGCACGACTTATAAATTCGCCGGTGTAGCCGCCCAAGAATCCTAACGCCGTGGCTTCAACCCCGTTAGCCATCAATATCCGACTAACATTAATGCCTTTCCCACCTGGATAAGCAATCGCTTTTCCTGCACGATTCGTCATACCGCTTTGGTAATTGGCTACCTCCATAACATAATCAATGGATGGATTTAATGTGACTGTATATATCATGATTCTCCCCCTACGATGATATCGGTTTTTGCCTGATAGGCCGGAGCGGATGCAAACGACTTATCGGTAATCAAAGTAATATCAGCTAAATCACTCACCTTGGCAAAAGCGACACGATCAAACTTGCTATTATCTGCTAATACAAAGACTTTATTCGACCGGTTTATCACCAACTTTTTGATAGTCGCCTCTTCTAAATCCGGTGTCATGATTCCCATGTCGGCATTCACAGCATCAGCACCCAGAAAACTGACATCAAAGGCCAGTTGCCCTAATTGCTCGGCAGCTGTCGCACCAATCGTTGCATTCGTTGACAATTTAACTTGGCCACCAATGATAATCACTGGCACCATCAAATCTGCTAATTGCGATGCGTGGTGGACTGAATTTGTAACGACTTGAGGTGCGGGTTGCAAATTACCTAATAATGCGATCATGGCACCCGTGGTTGACCCAGCATCCAAATAGATTGTTTCACCGCCATGCAACTCTTGCATCGCCGTTCTTGCAATGACTTGCTTCGCCGATAGGTTCATTTCGTTCTTCTGGCTTAACAACGCTTCATGTTGGAGTGTCTGTTGTTGTTTGGTTAGTTCCACCCCACCATGAATTCGTTGTACCTCACCAGATTCAGCTAACTGATCCAAATCACGTCGTAATGTTGATACTGAAACCAACATTAATTGTTGCAATTCTTGTATCGAAATCCGCCCCCGCTTATTCAACAGTGCCAGAATCTTGTCATGTCTTTCCGAAATCATCATGTTTTAATTACCCGTTATAAAATGTAAGCGCTTCCTTTTCAGCTTTAACCATAGTGTTATTTGGTTCATTTTGCAATGTTTTTCATTCAAAAACATTCATTCACAATCAAAAAAAGAGCTATCCAATATCTTTGGATAGCTCAAATTAACTTATTTTTATTCCCAGTGGGCCTTATCAAACGTTGCTTTGTCGCCATGAACATTAAAATGACCACGTTCTGCAACGACCTTAACTGCTTCACGCAAGTTTTCTGTCACATCTTGAACTTGTGAAACATCCATCAAGAAGTCAACTAGTTCATCGTCCCAAACCAGTCGTGGGTCAGCACCAAACTGCAACCAAACACTGTCACTAGTCTCGTCATCCCAGTCACTCGCCCCGTGGTACGGACGATCGTCAACCAATATGCCGCCACCAAAATGGGCGACACTTTTATCGTGTGCCATTATAACGCGTTTGTACAAAGGACTATCTTCGCCCGCACCAAAATAGTGTTGTAACCAAATGAGTTTATCTTGCCACGCACTTGGATTGTGCCAAGGTGCGGTTGATAGAATGTAAATCTCATACTCATTAGCCAGGCGATTAACAGCTTCAATCGCCCCTGGAATTGGTGGCAAATCTCGAAAAATGCCTGGAATTTGATCCGGCTTAACGACTGACTCTTTGCTCATATCAATCTGATTTAACACAGACAACGTGTCGACAAGCACATTATCCATGTCAAGAAATAGTTTAGGTTGCGTCATTTTTCACTCCATAATCGTTGATAAAGAAAGCGCATACATTTATTTAGGTAACTTTAGTATATCAACAAATCATACGTTGTCCACCAAATAAAAGTCTGCAAACAAAAAGGCAACCGACTTCATCAACGTGAAATCAGTTGCCTCGATAATACTCAAAACTAATTACTTATCGAACTTTTCCTTGATGTCATCAACAACATCGCTGGCTGCGTCCTTTGCATCGGCCAACTTGTCCTTGGCCTTACCAAGCAACCCTTGTGCCTTACCTTCAGTCTCCCGAAGATCGTCACCAGTTACCTTACCTTCAACTTCCTTCGCCTTACCGACTACTTCATCCTTCAATCCATCAAGCTTATCATCCAAAGCCATATCAAATTCCCCCTTTTGTCATTTAATACGATGGTACAAGTTGATAATATCTGCACACTAATCCAAAGTCAACTATTTCGGATTGGTAACCTTGGCGTAATTGCAAACAATTCACGTTGCCATTCTTCCCCTCAATCCTACGTAGCTAAGAACTATTTGTCACTCTTTCTATCAATTGTAACTAGAACAATCGTAATTGCGATAATAACCATTTTAATAATTGAAATCACAATATGATTGTCCGTAATTGTTGACCATGGAATCAAAAACTCCATAATTGCCGACACAATGATAACCGTTAGTACTACTGTTAAAGTTTGTTTCTTACTCATATATTTGCCACCCATACGCTGTTACTTTTCGCATTGCGAAATTACAAAATAACTTACGTACACAAATGTAACAATTGTCTGATCTAGATATCACACAGAATTTGATATTCAAGTCAAAAAATATATATTTCCTGTCTAAAAGCTACTTCTTCAGTTTAAATCTTTAAATACCTCAAATTTAGCCTTGTATTTATTCGTCTCTGCATCATTTCCAAGGTGTTCATAACAACTCATAATAAGCAGTGCGTATTCTGGCAACATAAAGTAAGATTCAATTTCCATCACCCGATTGAAACTTTGTATCAGTACTTTCAACGCATCCTGGTACCGCTCATCTAAAAACAATGCGTACCCGTATTGATAACCAACCACATTAGCATTCTCACGATTACTCTGAATAATCGGTGCAGCGCTTTGCGCAAGATCAAAATACTGGTATGCGGCTTTCATGTTTCCTAATTTAGCTTCAACAACGCCCAACGCATTCACAATCAGCATCTCAATTTCTGACTGTGGCACCTTATTTGTTGCATGCGAACTATACATAGTCGCCATTTTCAAATATTGCTTCGCAGATATGGCATCTTGGCTCAGCTGATACACGCCACAACCATAGTAATAATAGTAAATCTGATAGTCTTCATCCGAAGACAAGTCATCGATTACTGCAGGCTGATCCATAAATTCAATCATTTCAGCGTAGCGATGTTTTTTACAAAAGGTGAATATTTGTCTGCTTAAATTTCTACTTCCCATCTTTAATTCTTCCTTCAAAAAGGAGTCATCCAGCGAAATATTTAATCGTCCACATAGTTGCATAAAAAGGACGGCATTTGGAATATAGTCTCCTCGTTCAATACTGCTTACCATGGGTTGCGAGCATATCCCACTTGCCAAATCGTGTTGCGAAATGGATAATTTTTTTCTGGCTTCTTTGATTAAAGCGCCTATTCTAACTCCGATATCAGTTTCATACATCGCCATAATCCCTTCCGAAAGCACCGCACTGCGAAAATTTAAGCATTCAACGTATTTTACACCTTACCTACTCGAATGAAATCACGTTTCTGCCACGGCTATGCGCATTTTTTTGATAATTAATTGCTTCAGAAATTTGATTTACTGAAAAATCTTGATTTACAAAAACACGTAACGTCTTTTGTGCTATCATATCAAAAATCAAGGAATACTCCTTAGGAAATATCGGTTCACTGACAAAAATAGGCCCAACCATATCTTGAATTGCAACACTTATAATTTGAAACGACCGTTCGTTATAATACGTCACTAAATCTCTATTGCCAGCAATATCTACAACTAGCGTATCTTCTGGCATTTCCTCAGCACTTATGAAGCTCGCCATCTCTAGCTTCTCAACTAATTTTTCAAAATAAGCTTGTGACTCTTTCCTAACCTTCGGAATGATCTTTATGTCACTATATTCAATTTTTAACAGCTGCATCAAAATAGTTCCCACCACGGAATTAGCGCCAAGGATAATTACTTTTTTCATTTTGAAATGTAAAATTTTCTTCATGAGCATATATGCCGTATCAGCACCACCAACTACGACGGCAGCCTCAGCGTCAGTTACACCATCTGGAATAGTAATTGTTAATGGAGGCATACTTGAAATAATTTTTTCTCTGAACGTACCACCTGGATTTAACACAATCACTCTCTTACCAAGCAAGCTCTTCGACCGTAAAGCACCTACCTTAGTCACCACACCCACGGCTCCATAACCAAGGATGTTTGGTGTACCCACTTCTATCTCACCATAAAGTTTCATGATGTCATATGGTAACAACGGTACTTTTTTCGTCTTAATTTCCACCGACGTCGGGAAAAACGGGGACTCCTCGACTTCAGATATAGCAACCGAACTTGCGCCATGAGTACCCGTTTGTACAACAGCTTTCATTGACCCACCTTATCCATTTCACAAAATTGTTTTAATACTCGTAAATTCTCGAGAAAAGCAGTTCGAAGTACCGGTTTAATAAATTGTGCAATTGGTACCCACAAATTCTTTTCTTTCAAACGAACCGTTTGCATAAGCTCTGTTGCACCGGAATTCATTGTACGCATTGTCCAAAGCACACTATATTCTAATTTCCCTTTTGTGGAGATATAGATGATACGATTATCCACTTTCGTAACGGTAATTACTTCCTCTGGATTTAATGCGCTTTGATTTCTCACAATCATAAATTGATTTTCATCCATCTCACATACATCAGAAATTTCTTTATCCCACTTTCGAATATTCTTCAAATTCATCAAGACGTCTGAAATTACTTCTTCAGACGCGTTGATGCCAATCTTATTCGTAAATAGCTCAGATTCCATATTTTATCCCCTTTTCAATATTAGGCTTCATTAATTTACAAGCACCATGTTAAAGACTCTTGCCACTAACATCCAATAAGCATAGTTATTATTAATATCAGGTTGCTTATATTTAACTGAAGACAAACATGGTTTTATGGGGTGTTGCCACCAACGATGTCTTTCTAAAATTGTTCCGGTTTGCCGGACACTTCCAGTAAACACATAGTGGATTAAAACGAAACTGGGCGGAAATACTCCGGTCCAATACCGAAATATTTCCGCCCAGTTACCCACTTAAACATTACACCAATTTTTGAGGTTCAGTTCGAGCCGCACAGACCGTTTTTCATAAGTATAATTTAGTATTTTCCTGGTCATGTCATTTTTCAAATCTGTATTCTTAATAACATCAATGTCACATCTAATTTAGAACTATTTGGCCTTAAAGTGATAAATTGTTGCGCTGAAATCTTCAAATACATTCGGCTCGTAAATACCTGCATTCATTAATTCATCGCCACCAAATTCATCGCCCGACACCACATTCTCATACGTCTTGTTCGGGTCCAAATCAACTAACTTCAGTAGATCATTTTCGGGTTGCCCATCTGACAACAACTTAAACGAAAATACGAGGGCTTCATTTTTATCATCACTCACGAACATCCACGCGCCTCGGTTTCCTTTGCTTGGATCAATAAGTCGGCTGTATCGACCGTATTGCACCAATTGCCGAATATCCTTGTATTGATCAACCTGCGCTTTGACAGCTTGCTTTTCTAATGGTGTCATCTGCGTTAAATCTAATTCGTAGCCAAAGACACTACTCATTGCGACTGCACCACGCGTTTGAAGCGATGTATCACGCCCAGTCTGCTGATTAGGGGTTTCTGATACGTGCGACGTGAAAGAAGATGTTGGATAGCCTAATGACGTACCATATTGAATCTTCATGCGTGCAACGGCATCCGTATTATCACTAGCCCAAGACTGTGGCATGTAATACATGAAACCAGCATCAATACGACCGCCACCACCTGAACAACCTTCCCACAAGATATCAGGATATTCTGTGGTCAAATCCTCTAATAGTCGGTATAACCCCAATACATATCGATGCATCACTTCACCTTGACGCTCAGCTGGTAAATCACTTGCATATATATCCGCCAAACTTCGATTCATATCCCACTTCACATAGTCAATATCTGTTGTATCAAGTAGTGCTTTAATTTGACCATGAATATTTTCGCGCACCTCTGGCCGTCCGATATCAAGTACATACTGATTTCGTGATGGAATTGGCATTCGATTAGGCACTCGCAACATATATTCCGGATGATTTTGATAAAGTTTTGAATCAATTGAAATCATCTCTGGCTCTAACCAAATGCCAAATTTCAATTCGCGTTCATGGATGTAGTCAGCAAAATGCTGGAGCCCCTGTGGGAATTTTTTATCTAGGACCTGCCAATCTCCTAATGATGTCATATCATCATCACGATGGCCAAACCACCCATCATCAAGAACAAACATTTCAATTCCTAATGCTTTAGCTTCGTCCACAATTGGCAATAGTCGTGCTTCATCAAAATCCATAAATGTCGCTTCCCAATTATTAACCAATATCGGTCGCGGACTATTTTTGTACTTGCTGCGTACCATCCGCTGTTGTAATAAATCGTGCAATGCATGACTCATACCGTTCAACCCGGCATGTGAATACGTCATAATCACTTCTGGTGCTTGGAAACTATCTTGGCTGGCAATTTCCCAATCAAATTGGTCATCATTAATTCCAACCGAAATACGGTAAGAACCATATGGGTCTTTGCTAACTTCTTCTTTGTGATTGCCAGAATATGCCAAACTTAGCCCAAGTGCTTCGCCTTGAAATTCATCAGTGTTTCGATCAGTAATCGCAATAAAATTATTCATGTGATGACTAGTTGTACCACGTCGACTTTGGAACGTTTTAGTACCAAACGTAATCGGTTCACGGTTAATATTTCGCTCGTTCAAGTGCCCGCCCGGCAAGGAGATAACATCCCTCTCACCAGCTGGTAAGTCAATCATCATCGATGCTATTTTTTCTACATTTACTGTTTGTTGACCATAATTAATAATTTTAACCGAGCGAGTTACAACCGGGCGATTCCGATAAATTGTATAGTTCATCGCTAACGTTAAGTCACTTACATCATCTACCAAATTGATTGTTAATGTTTGTGCCTCAGAATTATCCAGTACGTAAGTCGCTGGCAGCCCTGTTAGCCCAGGCTTCCCATCTGAAATTGAATAGTCCTGGAACTTAAAAAACGTTGACCGGCTCCCATCTGCTTGCCTAATCACAAGCGCTGGCGACCTAAAGTCACCATCTCCTTCATAGCTATACTCGCGTAAAATAGCATCCAGCGAAAAAGTTCGGTCAAAGGATCCCGGCAAATTGCCAGAAAATCCACGGTCAATTCGTGGACTCTTTAACTGCCCATGGTATTTCTTAATGCGGCGTCCAAAGTATAGATGAGCCAACACACCCCCATCTTCAATGCCCAGCACGTATGAGATTTCGTCATTATGCAGATGAAATGATTGCGTCTCAGCATCAAACGAAATTAAACTACCTTGTGTCATAATCAGATATCCCCCCTATTTTTCTTTTTAAATGTAAAGACCGTCTCACTAACCGGTGTTACCAATCCATCTATTGCTGCAACTAATTTAAATTCTTCGAAGTTTTGCCAGTTAGCTACCACAACTGCCACGGTGTCATCGTAACCGGCTTGCTTAATGGCCGGATCCCAGAATTCAAGCAATTGCTCCCCCTTTGCCACTTGTTGACCAGCTGTCACCAAGCTAGTAAAGCCAGTTCCATTCATGTTTACCGTACCAAACCCAACGTGAATTAACAGCGCGACACCATCTTCTGACACCAACCCAATTGCGTGTCGAGTTGGGAATACCTGCTTTACTGTTGCATTAACCGGACTAAACACCTTACCATCGGTGGGCCTGATAGCGAAACCACGGCCAACTTGACCACTGGCAAATATTTCATCTGAAACCGCCGACAACGGCATGATTTCCCCAGCCACTGGTGCGAGCAAAGCAACACTAGCTTCAGTCTCCTTAGTTTCAGATGTGATAGAAATATTTTGTCCCCAAGTCTTAGCCAGTTCGTCAACAATTTCCGCGTGACGTGTTTCAGTCAACGTTGACTTACGCCAGAAAATTGTGAACGCAACTAGCAAAAAGATTGCCGGTACTCCGAACATCATGATTTTAAACTTAATGACTTCAGCAGCTGTAATTGAAGCCGCGGTTGCACCAGTTGTCATCCCAGCAATAACCGCCACCTGCCCAACAACACCATTTGAAAGCGCGCCACCTAACTTATCCAACAACGGACGAATAGAAAGGGTTAATGATTCATCACGATGCCCTAATTTTAACTGACCGTACTCCACTGAGTCTGTAATAATCATTAGCACCACCAAGAAGATGACAGCTTGTGGTACTTGGAACATTTCTGCACCCATCAAAACCAACGCAAATGACTTGCCCGCCATTGAAAATACTAATAGACCTGCCATCATAATTCCGATGGAAAGCGCGAATACACGGCGCCGATTAAATCGATCGACTAGACGTGGGAAGATTGAAACTGAAACCAAACTAATGACAATATTGACCCCCTGGAATACTGAGAAGAGGGTTGATTTTCCCATGATAAAGGTGAAGTAATACAGCACCAACGAATTTTCGATATTTATCCCGATGGCATAGATACCATAAGTTAACGCAATCCACATCAATTGATCATTTTTAGCCAGAGTTTCAAAAATTTGCTTGAATCCGACAGTATCTTTTTCATTCTTACGCAGATCAGACTGAACTTCCTTCGTGCCTAATCCAACAATCCATGACGTTGCAATCCCGACTAAGGCAACAATTAAACCAAAGATAAACCATCCACGTGCGTCACCTGTACCGTTATCCTGATTAACTGAAAAGAACAACACTAGCGGCATTACAACCACACCAACTAGTCCTCCACCTAGCGTTGATCCAATTCGGGCGAAAGAAGAAGTTCGTTCACGTTCTTTGGAATTAAATGACAACGCTGGAATCATCGACCAAAAAGCAACATCTTTAAACGAATAAAAGATATCCATGATGATATACAAGAATGCAAACGCAACGAGATATAGATATGGGTGACTTTGATTCAGTCCCCCTAAATCAGTAAACAGTAATAGCAAAATAATCGATGTTATGGTTCCACCGACTACCACCCAAGGTTTAAATTGACCAAAACGTGTTTTTGTCCGATCAATCCAATTACCAATAAACGGATCAATTAACAGTTCAACCACACGTAAAATCGTAATGATTGCCGTGATATACATAATCATCCGATTATTCTGTGCTTTATCTCCTGTATTAAATAAATGTGTCGTCACAAACATGATGAAATATGTCGAAAGAGCACCATAAAATACATCATTTCCAAAAGCACCAAATGCATACGACACGCGTGAAAGCGCCCTTTGCATTGAACTTTGACTAGACTGAACACCCACTCTGTCCATCGTACCTTACCCCCCAAGGCTTATTTTAATAGTAACAAGCGTCTTCAAAACTCGTTTACTTGTTTACTTGTTTACTAACTTAAATTGTAAACGCTTACATTTAGTTATGCAACTCGTAAATTAAAAAGACCCGGGACAAATTAATACTTTGCCCCAGATCTTCTCAATCAATCAATACAGTTATTATTTAGATACTTTCTCTTAGCAATACTTTTGAATTAATCGTTAATTGAATTGCTGACTCTCGATCGCCTACTAATTTTTCACGTGCTAAATTAATAGCTTCCTTGCCGATTTCCTTTGCGGCTGGTCGCACACTCGTTAACGATGGATAAAGATATGCCGAAGTATCAATGCCATCAAAACTAACCACCGCAATATCATCCGGAATCTTGTAATTCATTTCTTGAATCGCACGATAAACACCAATCGCTTGTATATCACTGCTTGCCATTATTGCGGTTGGTCGTTTCCCTTCTTGGAGAAGTTTATTGGTCGCCTGCATCGCCCCCTCGGACGTCCATTCAGTGATATATGTCTGCGTATAATTTTCTAAACGGTGCAACAACATCCACTCTAAATACGCTTGATGACGAACATCTAGCATATTGTGTTGCTCGCTTTGAGTTGCCCCAACTAAATGTGTTTGTCCGCCAACAAACGCAATTCGTTGGTGACCTTTTTCAGAAAGCAGGTCTAATAAATGCTTAGTTTGCCGACCAAAATCATTTCGAATGACATCATAGTTTTCGAAAATACGACTGTCATCAACAATTACGATATTCTTATTGTACTTGTAAATTTTTGCTAATACATCGTCCGTCAGCACACCGACAACGAGAACGGCACCATAGACCGATAAATTTTGCCAATCAATTTCATCAGTTACTGGAAGTCTTATTCGATCTGCAATCTTCATTCCCCAACGGTTGGCTTGTTCACTCATACCTGCGATGATTTCTTGGAAATACGAACCGGCTAATTCTTCCTGTGCCGTTAAGGCTGTAATCATTGCTAAATGCAACTTATCTTGATGATTACGGGTGGCTACATTAGCTAATTTATAATGGAGCTGGTTAGCAACTTGCCAAACTCGATTTTTGGTAACCTCAGAAACTGAAAAATTGGGATCCTGATTTAAAATTCTGGAAACTGTCGCCTTCGACACCCCGGCCAACGTTGCAATGTCTTGAATACTTGCCATGTTCATCTCCTATCAGTCATGAATAAAGAAACCCACGCCATGGTTTAGCTATTATTTGCTAAATTTTACCACTTAAATCAATAGATGAGAGCAAAACCGTTTACACCAATTGTAAATCCTTAACAACATAAAAACAGCCTGCTAATCACGTAAAGAAGTGGTCGCCAGGCTGTTTTTATGTTGGTAATAGTAACTCTACTTTGACTGTTCGTTACCGACGGATGAACAATTTATTACCATTCAACGTAATATGATTAAAAATTTTCATCAAAATACCGGTATGCAAAATAATTGGTCCACGCCATAACAATCAATGTGAGCAGTACGTAGCCGATAGATAGGTCAATAATCATTACCTTCGAAAGACCTGCCATAAATAATCCAACCACAATTATTTCTACTAAGTACAAAACAACCATTATATACAAAACTCGTGATGCTGCTAAATGAGCTCGAATCATGTTATTTAGCTCTCGTTCATCATTGTGCGGATCATCTGACATCACAGACATAATATCTAAATTAAATGCACTCCCTTTTTTACCTGTTAAACTCACACCAGTACTTTTTTGATACCAGCCAAATAATAGTGCCTCAGCAGCGATCACGAAAATACCGCCCGATTTCTGCAATACAAGTTGCCAAGCTAGTACACCAAGAATGAGTGCTAAGGCCGTTCGAAAGATTGCAGTCTTCAACGTGAATAACTTCGTATTAATCATAATTTCCTCCAAAAAGATCATCAACGGTTGTCTCTAAAACTTTAGCTAACGAAAATGCTAATGCAAGTGACGGATCATACTTTGCTGCCTCAATAGCATTAATAGTTTGGCGCGTGACACCAGTTGCTATTGCTAACTTTTCCTGCGATAGTCCTTGCTGTGTTCTTAATACCTTAATCTTATTTTCCATGAATTCATTGTAAAATTGTTTTTACATTATGTCAAACATGTTTTACATAAATGATATAGGTGAATAGAACTACTGTTAACAACACAAAAATCCGATCAACAACCTAAATAAGGTCATTAACCGGATGTTCTACTCTATTAACCATACTTGAATTGGCCCTTAGCTTGACGCGTCACTGCGTTCACAAACCTTCAAACAGTGTAACCCTGTTCCTTGCGTACAACCTTCAACCATTCGCTAGCGTCTTGAGCGATTGTGATTGATGTTTATGTTAGCTTCTCTGCCTTTGGCAACCCCCATCTTCTTGAAGTCAACGCCTGCTGCGTGGCGACGTTGAACATTAGGGAACTTCAGTGGACGACCTCAACACAATCATATCTCGGCGACTTGTGCGCATGACGGCATCAAATTACGTCTCAACTACCCATATTCAAAATATCAATGCTGATGTTGTTTGCCAACCAACCATCAATAATCTTCGCACAATCGCCAACGGCACTTGCAATTCGCTCCGACTTAGCAACAACAATTGTGTCACCAGTCTGAACCATCCCATTCAGTAAATCGAATTGTGGACGATTCGGTGTAATTCTCTGAGGAAGTATCGGCGACACCAAATTTAGTCAAGTGATCAATTTGGTCTTCAAGATTTTGACCACGTAATGAAACAGGTGCATAACCATATTTTTTGACTATTTGACGTTTTCGTTTTGGTCACATCTTATATAACCATACTGTCATCTGTTAGTATTGGCACGTTACTATCATGTCCGAATCGTTCAATATATGAACACAACATGTGTTCCATCAGCCTAAGCAGAGAAAACCACTGCGCGGAGATTTTTTTGTCGGGAAATTAAAAATTAGATAGTTCCAAAATATCGGAAAACAACTGTTTTTGGCATTTACTAATTTATTATAAGTATTGAACGGCGCTGTTTTAAGCTAGTTACCCATGCCACAACCCCCGTCTGGTTTGGTATTTAAGCTTTGACTAGAATGAAATAACACAGGCCACACTAATAGTATGAAAGGAGTGCGCCACTATGACACACTCGCAGAACTTCATATTCCTAAGTGGAGTCTATGAATTGTTTCCAGAACTGTCTGTCACAACAATTCGTCGAATCATCGAACCGATTCTTTCTGATGAATCTAACAAGGAACTTATTTATCGTCGGAACAACTCTGACAATCACTCCGCCATTGCGATTGATAAATCGTTGTTGCCAGAAATCTCACTTCTGCTTTCAACCTATTCATTGCAACAGAACGTGTTGAAGTCACTTCCGAACAACAAAGCTTCCCTTAAAAAGATCATCCTTGATTTGATATTTGAGTCATCCGACTCGAAAATCACAATTGGTAGAGTCCATTCCCTAATTCAACGTCTTGAAAGCGACTGACGGTCATTTTTTTGTTTTAGGAGTATAGGGAGTATTTATCATGCAAAATATGCACAAGCAACGTATCGCATTACTAGTCGTAGCAATTATTCTTATCATCATGGGACTATTCGTTACTATGGCAACCAACTATCCAAATCCTGGTGATAATTACAAGGAAATTCACTTTGCTTTCGTCGGTTTGATTACTGGTGTACTTGCACTTATTGGTAAGCGTGATGCAGCATTGCCAATCTGGTCAAAGATTATCGTTACACTTGCCAACTTGTGGGCAGCATACCTTGGGTTTGTATTTAAGACTGTTGTTGAAAAGATGGCTACTGAAGTTGCCACGTCAGATTCAAGCAATGGTCTTGGTCAAATTGCTGAAGCTTTTGGTAAGACAGCTAAGCTTGCTACACACACCGCACCTGAAGCAACGAGTGCACCAACGATTGCTGCCGTAATCGCTGTTATTGCAATCGTTTTGGTTTGGTTCTTCAGTAGCAAGAGCACCAAGGAGAACTAAATATGGATATTTTGAAGAATAAGTTTGTTTGGGTTGGCGTAGCAGTTGTTGTCATCGGTGGTGGTGCATTTGCGATCCACTCACACAACTCAGCCAACAAACAATTGACGCCATACACGGCTATGAATGGTTCACAACGTGTTTGGTACATTGCTGATACTGACGATAATGGTGGTCTATCACTTAATTCAGATGTTGATACTGTGTTGGTTTCAAAGGGTGGCAAGATTACTGACTTTCCAACAAAGTCAGATTCTGATGTCATCAAGGAAGCTAAGGCAATTACGCTAAGTGATCTTAAGGACCAAAAAAAGAAGATGACCCAAGGATACAAGCGACTTGCATCATATTTGAACAGTCAAAAAGACATCGATGACGTGAATTGGGATCCCACACCCGACTATGAATTCAAGAACGGTTTGCCAATTAATATGAATGACGGTCCAAAGCACGTTGATTTAAAGGACATGGCTGATCGAAAGGCACTCCTGAAAAAGGTGTACGATGAATCACTGAAGACTGTTGATAATTACAGTAACATCAAGCCTGGAAAAGCAACATTTGAAGGCGTTTCTGCTGATGGTAACAATGTTACTGAAGAGACTATTAAATGGAACAATTCTTCAGACTTACGAAACTATCCTCTTCTAACTGTTTCAAACGGTGATTACATCGCTAATGATCCATCTGATTTCACTCTTTTGAAAAACGATAATTACTACAAAAAGTATACGGTAACGAAGGCATATTCACCTGCTGACAACACTGCAGACTTCACAATCAGTCGTCAATATCCTTCTAAGCAACTCAAGGATAAGACATACGCTGGTTATGTTGGAACCCATGATGAACTACTAATCACAAACGTTCCTGACATGACGGCTAAGATTACCGACGCCAACGGCAATCCTTCGAGTGCGACAGGCTTTGACAGCGCCACGCAAAAGGGTGTCAAGTTTGTAACGGATTAAGGAGCATTCATCATGGTTAAAGTCGCATGGTTTCAAGAAGAATTAGTTGGAAAAAATGAACGAGAGCGACGTAAGCAAATCCAGGCCAAGGCTGACTTCTTGGCTCAGATTTCACGCGATAGAGTTATCTCGATCACAAACATTACACTTCAGCATAGTGGCAGAACCCATGCCAACGTAACGTATGTATATTACGAGTAATTGAACACATTAAAGCCCCGTAACCACTTCTGCATATTGCAGTTGGTTACGGGGCTTTTTGTATTCTCAGTTGTTGAAGTCTATGACTACCTTCCCATTAACATGTCCACCTCGGACAAGGTTCAGAGCCTCGTTTACCTGATCAATCGTAAATATGTGTTCATCAATTTCTGGGACAATGTTGTATTCATCAATCAATCGGCTAATTTTAGACAATTGGTGTCCATCTTCACGTACAAATAAAAAACGATAATCAGCCTCGTGTTTTTTAGCTAATTTATCTAGATTTCTACCAGCAATTCCAAACAACATTTGCTTCCAAAATGGCAAGCTATGCTTTTTTGCAAATGCACCATTCGGACCCGCAATTAAGCTTACTAACTTACCACCCGGTCGAAGAATAGAAAACTCGTGTTCAATTTCTGATAAGCCTACAGTATCAATAACATAGTCAATATTCGATAAGTGAGTCCAGTACTCCTCTGTCTTGTAATCCAGATATTGGTCGGCTCCGAGACTCATGATATAGTCCTTACGTCTCAAGCTTCCTGAAACAATCACCTTTAACCCCATTGACTTAGCAATCGGAACAGCCATTTGCCCAAAGCTACCTGAGCCTCCTGCGATGAAAACCGTCTCTCCTGGTATTGCCTCTAATTCTTCAACAAACGCTTGATACGCTGTCAAACCCGTAAGTGGCACCCCAACTGCATGTTTTTCATCAAGCGACTTGGGACGCAACGCAACTGCATCGCTATCAACACTGACATACTCTGCGAACGCGCCAATTTTATCAAGCGGCAGTCTAGAATATACGACGTCACCTTTCTTAAACTTACTTACCTTGGCTCCCAACGCGACAATCTCACCAATCACTTCATTTCCTAATGTTAGTGGCATCTTATAGTTTTGAATAAGTTTGACAGCACCCGTAATGTTCATAATGTCTAGTGGGTTTACGGCTGCAAAACTCACCTTTATTAACACTTCATTTTGTGAGATATCTGGAATCTCAATATTGTTTATCTGAACATGAATGTCTTTTGAATTTTTTACTATCTGAGCTGCTTTCATCTCTAATTCCCTACTTTCTCCACGGTACTGTCGCAACAGCATTATCTACAATCATTTTCAACTGGCTAGATGGTGTCCCTGATTTGATCAAGACCCGAACACCAACCAGTTGATTCTGCAGTGAGGCTGCTACTATATCCAAATCAGCTTGTTCATCTAACTCTTCTACATGGTCATGCAAAAGTTGGCGAAGGTAATTTTTTTCTTCTTCAAAATAACCTTTTATCAATTCAGCTACTTTGGGGTCTGATTTTGCTAATTCAGTTGCTGAATTTACAATCAAGCATCCGTCAGGTTGACTTGCGTCATGATAGATAAAAATATTAAAAACATTTTTAATGCCTAATTCTGCGGTTTGTTTATCTTTATTCTTGGTAAGAACGGTTGTCTTCACCATCATTTGATACGTCTGCAACGACTCGATGAATAAATCATGTTTATCTCCAAAAGTATCATACAAACTTGATCTATTCACGCCTAGGCTATCCACTAAATCTTGTACCGAAGTAGAACCGTAGCCCTGCTCCCAAAAAATTCGCATCGCTTTATCTAACGAGACACCTCTATCAAATTTTTTATTTCTACTCATCATGCTACCTTCTGCTTTTCCGGAACGTTCGTTCCATTATATGCGAACTCTAAACAAACGTGCAACAATCACCCCTTACTATTTGTCTAAAAATCGTCAAATTTTCTTTATGACTAAGCTTAGTCGTGCACGCTTAATATAAAAAGCACAAACACCTACAGTAACTTTCAAACTTCTACCTTTTAGGCCCCCTAAGCACTGCTGCGCAGCGCAGTAACGCGTGTCTACTGCGAAACGAAATTAACGAGGTAAAACAAATGTTTGATGATGAAACAGTAATCCAAATGACCGCAACGATCGTATCCCTTGGGAGACGATGATGAATGGTGATCAAGACAAATTTCTTGGTGAAGGTATTGTCCTCTCAACCGGCTTGCACGCCTTCCGCGTGGTGAAGAATCCAAATGGTAAGACGTTTGCTGTCGTTGACGAGAATGCACCAATTGCAATTTAACAGATAAAGCCCCTGACTAACGCTGCGATTAACATCGCTTGTGTTGGTCAGGGGCTTATTTTTTGTTCAAAGGATTACTTCTTTTTAAACAAACTCGATACTGTTTCAACCTTTGGTGCTAATTCTACTCCAACTAGTAAGGTTACCAGTTTTTGTCTCCTTAACTCTTCATCTGGTTCATTCCTGATTTCATCAATCCACTCGTTAATTTGCTCTTTCACCGTGTCAAACTGAGTTTCATCCGCCGGAAGCGAAGCATTTCGTTCTTTCAACTTCTTCTGTTCCCTCCTCCTAAATGAAATCACCATAGCTAGAACAACTACCCAACTCATTCCCATACCACCGGTAATCACGAGGATGACAAAAGGAAACCAATTGTGTACATATATAGTTATTAAAGCTGTATATGTCAACGCATAAATCATGGTGCTAATAATCATACTAGCTTTCAATTTTGTAGACATATGTCCACCTCCCTAAATATGCTTACCAATAATAATTAATGGTACGTAAGCATATCTCTTGAAATTCATTCTGACTCAACACTGTCTCCGAGCGCGAATGCGGACTACGACACAGTTAAAAATATCCAATGACTACGAAAACAATCGGATATATCTATCTTCCAAGAGAATTTTGATTAACTACCTTCAGCAACCATTCACACGATAACTAAATACATTTTCTTATCAGATAATTTCTAAGAACTTGACATCGGAAACATAACCATTTCCCCCAACGCTAACACTTGTTATTTCTTCCTGATTATCGACAGACAACTTTACAACGATTTCTGAAGGACTCCCTAAATTAGCACCCTGATGAAAAATGTACTCTTTTTGTCGCCGAACCTTTTTGGTGAATAGATAGCACGCCAAAGCACCACTTGACGTTCCGGTAGCAGATTCTTCATTAATGCCGTACAACGGTGCAAAATTACGGCAGACGATATCCGTTTCTGACAAACCAAATACGTGCATGCCAATGACACCATATCGCTCACTAAGTGTTGCTATTGCTTGCAAATCAGGCTTTATTGCATTGAGATCATTGGCATTAACTGGCACCAAAATATCTTTTCCACCCTTGGATACCACTTGAATATCAAGATTATCATTCACCGCTGAAATATCGATAGCCTCGCCTAATTCAGTCTTTTCAATTTTTTCGTAAAACTGCGATGGCTGCTGTTTCATAAATATTCTTCTTGATTGGACCTCGATTGGGATAATTCCCACCTTGGTTTCAACTGTGTATCGGTTCGGTACAACCCTTCCAAGTTCCCTCATGAGGGTGAATGCGGCAATCGTCGCATGACCACATAAATCCACCTCGCTAGTTGGTGTGTAATACTCAAACTTGAAATCAGCTTTCCCAGAATTAGAAATAAATGCTGACTCAGAAAACCCCAGTTCCTTAGCAATGGCTATTTTCTGAGTCACTGATAACAGTTGTCGTAAAAAAATTATCCCCGCTTTGTTCCCTCCAACGTTGTCCTTGCTAAAAGCACTTGCAATGTATGCTTTCACTTTCATTCGTACATCCATCCCCTCAATAATCATCATTTATATCTCAAGCTTATCACGTTATCAGCGGAATATTAGCAGTTTTTAATAATTGTTTGGGTTAGGTCCTACATTAATTATTTGTGTCTTTCAACCGGCCCATCGACTCGAGACAATATCTAAACAAAATTCTAATATCATTTTGCAAACGTTTTTCCAGTTTGATATCGTTTTTAAGTATTCAAACGAAACTGCTAACGGCGGACATATTTTGATAAAATATCACTTTCTACTTCGCTTATGGCATAACTTTTTTACCCGACCCACTCTTATTTCAAGGTATCAACAATGAAATTATCAACTAAGCAAAAAGCTGCTATTTTTGGTGGCTTCACAACATTTGTAGCATTAATTCTTAGCAGTCTATTTCCAAAAGAAAGAATATACATTTTATTTATTTGGTTAATAGCGTTTATTATTGGCGTGTCGAAAATTTCTAATTCAACGCCTAAAAACTAAATAATTTTTCCTCTATGGGGATTAATAAACCTGTTGAATGCGAACATAAAAAAATACAGTAAATGTGACGTACCCCGAAAATTAAGATAACTTTCGGGGTTTTCTTTTTTTAAACAATATCCTACTTACTTCATTTAGAGAGGCCGTCCCATACGCCAATGCCCCAATCATGGTTTCGTGCGAACGGACCATGTTCGGAATCTAAACACTAATGTCGCTAGCTAACCTGGTTTGCACCATTTGAACAAATAATTGATTGTTATTTTTATTAAAGAAAGCAGAGTTTGAAAATACTTAAACTGTTATTCTGTCATTGATTCGCCACACAATTACAACTCACCAATTCACAGGTGAATAATTTTCAATTGATAAGCAGCATGTGCGGATCCGGGTCTACAATCAATAAAATTTGCGCGACAAGGAAGCATTAATATTCTTCCTCGGTACCCAAATGGCTACCGTGATCAATACGAATCATCTGAATTGGTTGGTGTTAATCAAGTGTTAAACGAATAAACAGGCCCGACCCCCATCTGCTTAATAGCGTATGGACGTCGGGCCTGTTTTTAATTCACTTAACTAAAATTCCTGGTGCTCGTCCAAGATCACTAAAACATGGGCATCACACTAACACTCACCTCGTACAGTAGATGTACACCGTATAGTAACAATACAATACCTGAAATCACATTAATCCAGATTAAGAACCTCTTTGACAATCGATCTTTTAAACTATTGATAACAAACGTCATCCCCATAATCCAAATAAATGTCGCCAAAACAATTCCAGTAATAAACGTGCCGACCGCAGATTCCGTTAATGTGCCACGAATTGCACTAAGCGTAATAGATGAATCAATAACAGCTTGCGGATTCGCCCAGATAACTACAATGGCTGTGAATATTGCTTTTTTAACCGGTATTTGATTGACTTGTTCGTTTAAGTCTACATTTCTCGCTGACTTCAATATATTCCACGCAAGCCAAACAACTAACACCCCACCAACAAACATCACAACTTGTTTGACAATCTCATTGGCATTTAAAATGACGCCAAAACCAAAATAGCCCACTAAGGCCAGTGCCGTATTCGAAATCCAAACGAATAAAGAATATAGCATCGATCTTTTCATCGAGTGATTAAACGCGTTGTTAAACACATAAATATTTTGCATTCCGATTGGCGCTACTAAGGCAAACCCTAATAACAGTCCTTTTAATAAAAACATAGACTCCCCCAAAAAGTTACGTTTAAACAATTAAGGGATAATTTTATACCCAAAAAGAGATCATAATCAAGCTATTTACATGATGATGCCAAAATTTACGCTATACAATGTCATTTTTTAACTTCATATTCCATACCCGCCGGCTGGACCCGCACCGCTTGCAAGTCCAGCCTATATGAACGCACCCAAACCTGTAATGAAATACAAATACACCTTAACAGTTGTCATTTTCAAATGCCGTACCCGTTGGTGATTTTCCAGTGGAAACGGATACAAAAGTAACTGATAATCGACCCTACTGTAGAACGCACAAAAGCAGCCTGATAACCGCTTTATTACTTCTATCAGGTTGCATCTACTGTACATATTAGTTTTTCCGCCAACTTTAGTTAGTTGATCGTATCGAAATTCTTAATCTCCACTTTCATCTTTGTTGTTTTCAATAAGCTTTCCTAACAAGACAAGCCATCAATGTCGCTATACCAAACCCAACCAATCCAACATAGAACACGCCATCACTGTTTTGGGCGCGTAGAACACTGTTTGATATAGCGTTCGTCACTATTGGCGAAGCGAATACACCGATATTTAGAGCGATTGAAGCTATCGCTGTATATTGATCTGTACGATGAGTTGGTGCAATCTCCGATACCTTGTTAAAAAGTTCTGGAGCCATCAAACCATATGCACCCCCACCAGAATCGTTGCAATGTACAGCCCTACAATGCTATTTTGAGTGATAATCAGAGCATAGCCAATCGCCCCCAGCAATGGAATTAGAACGATTAATGTATTTTTGAAAATCCGCTTAACCGTACCGTAAACTAACGATACTGGAATACTGATTAGGGTAAAAAAGCCGTACAGATTTGACGCATCCTGGATATCCCCCAAATGCCGTTCGACTATCAACTGCGGCATTTTATAGCTCATCGCTACCAGCGAAATGAAAAATATGAACGTCATGACTACTAACTCAATCAGGACCAATTTATTATTAAAGCCACTATCATCACTTGTCTTCACACCTGATTCGGTTTCCTCATCAGGTACTGTGTCTGTTATACGTGGCCCCCATTTCCAAAACATGAACAATACTGGTACGGCTAACAGATAAATCGCAAATGCGCCGTGCCAACTGTAGATTACAAAATAACTCAACGTGAATGAGAAAAATGTGCTACTTACACTTGCCGTCGCATTTTGATATCCTAGCATTTTAAATAATGTTGGTCCTTGAAAAAAACGACTCAATAAAGAAATGGCTAGTGCACTAAACAAACCTGAACCGACTCCGAGAAGAACTCTCGAACCCAGGATGAGATTGTAATTATTTAAATACAGTGGCATCGTACCAAATACCAAATATGTAATTACACCAAGAAGAACCGTCTTTTTCGACCCGATCTTTTTAATAACATACCCTGATACCAGCAATCCGATTAACGTCCCCAGATTTGGTATCGTTCCTAGCAATTCAACGCCGGATTTTGAAACACCTTCAAACTGCGCATACATCAGTGGAAAAGCTGCCGCAACAACTTGGGCTAATGCAAGGAGACTCGATATCGACAATAATCCGAGTTTGAGTCGAAACTCTTTATAATTTGACATTAATGCATCACCTTAAATTCAGACATAAGCGCCTTATATAAGTCTCGGCGTAGGATAGGTTCCGGTCCTGCATTATCTTGCATCATGAACACCGCTACTAATTCACGTGATGGGTCAATCACAATAAAGTTACCACCAGCACCATCCCAGCCAAACTCACCGATGGATCCATTAACACCAAGTACCTTAGCTTCCTCGGGATTAGTAAGGATTCGCATGAGATTTGAATAGTTATATCCAGGAACAGTAATACCAACTTCATCCTTGTTTTTAAACACCATTTGTTTCTCTGTCAGACTCGGCGTAACCATATCCGCAACTGTGGCCTCTGATAAGATCACTACGTCATCAAGATGGCCATTATTACGTAGCATTTCACCAAACACAGCATAATCGTCTGCTGTTGAATAGGCACTTCCGCCACCCGCAACATACAGAGGCGCTACTACATCAATGTTATTATGCAGCGGCAAAGTTAAATACCCAGCCTCCGGATTTTTAGTTAGAGGTCGATTATGCTGAACTACTAATTCGAACTTTGTATCTCGCGTAAATACGCCACTCACGCGATGTGTATCACTTTCAGGGACAAAAAAATGGGTATCTTTCATTTTCAGTGGCTCAAATAACTCTTCCTGATAAAGCGTTTCTAAATCTTTACCCGAAACAATTTCAAGAACACTGCCTAAAATATCAGCATTGGCGCCATATTCCCAACCCTCACCAGGCTCAAAATCTCGAGGAACTAGTCCGTACGAATTGGCAATGTCCCTGTGTGATAATGGCCGTCCAGCCTTCAAGAGCGCTACAATTGCTTCTTCATGCTCCTTAGTCTTCTCTTTACCATACGTCCCTGTTGATGGGTATGAAATACCTGATGTCATATTTAATAAATGTTCAATCGTAATTGGCTTATCACTGTGATTGATATGACCATCTTCGTCAAAATACAACTGGTTGCCATACTCAGGTAGGTAGTCAGACAACTTGTCCGTCAATGAAAGTTGCTGCTTTTCGATCAATTTTCTTGCAACTACCGCTGTAAAAATCTTGGTCATTGAGTATAAACGATAAATTGAATCCTCGCCATCTGTACCATAGTGAGCATGAACGACCTTTTTACCTGATTGTAAAATTGTTAAATTAGCTCCCCCAAGGCTACCATTGTTAATAGCGTTATTGATAATGTCATCAAACTTATTCATAGTCCCTCCAAAGTAAATTCTTTTTAGTAAGCGCTTACATTTAATATTTTATTTATTCAAAGAAGTAATTTGGCAAATTATCTAAACTAAAATAACCAATTTCTGACATACTACTCTGTTAGAGCACGCCATTAACAGAGTTCGTCTAAATCAAATATCCCCCATACATTAGTTGCCAACACTAATGTATGGGGGATATTTAGGTTAAAAGTAAAGTATTTAGTGCAGAGCACCAGTTAGAAATTGTGCCTCACCGCCAAAGAAACTCCAGTCGGCATCCTGGTTAACCACAAGGTTAATCATAATGTCTTCCGTCCTAACTCCCAATTCCTCGTTAAGCTGTGCAACAAGATTTCTATAAAATGTCTGTTTTTGATCAACAGTTCTAAAGCGTGTAACTAAACTAAACACAAGGACTTGATTCGTTCGCGTAATACCTAGCCCAGTATCTAAAATTTGCATTTCATATTCTTCGTGTTGACTAACAATTTGATAACGATCTCCCTCAGGAGCACCAAACGCCTCCAACATCACTTGGTATGAAATATCCAAAATTTTTGTGATTTCTTCCTGATTACGCCCTTTTATCATATCGATTTTCATTAATGGCATTGTTCATTCACCTCTCAAAATAATTGCTAATCATTTGCGCAATTTCTGCGGCATGGGTTTCCAATGCGAAATGGCCAGTGTCTAACAAATGAATTTCCACATTTTTTGCGTCTTTTTTAAATGCGTTAGCTCCTTGTGGGATAAAGGAAACATCATTCTTTCCCCAAACAGCGAGAATTTTAGGCTGATATTCACGTATATACTGCTGAAACTCGCCGTACTTCGACACGTTATTTCTGTAATCAAAAATCAAGTCAGACTGCCGTTCTGCATATTCTTCCGAGTGGGTGTAAGCAATATCCAAAGTATACCCATCGGGGGAAACTCTTTCTCGTATCGTACCGTCTAGATACTGACTAATAATTGTCTTTGGTGCGAATGCTTGCTTGTAGGTTTCACGTTTGGCTAATGTCGGATGGGCCCAATATGCCATCCTGTCCTGCCACTTTTCTCCCAATCCTTCTTCATAAATATTGCCATTCTGACTGACGATACCAAGAATTTTGTCAGGGGAACTCTTCGCAATTCGAAAACCAATTGGTGCTCCATAATCAAACACGTAGAGATAAAACTGTGGGATATCAAGCTGCCTGATAAATTTATTCATTACGTCAGCTAAATTATCAAATGTATAATCAAATTCATCTCGTAAAGGAGCGTCCGATTGGCCAAACCCCGGATAATCGGGTGCAATTAACCTAAACCTCTCACTTAACAATGGCATTAAGTCTCTGAACATATGACTTGCAGACGGGAATCCGTGCAACAACAGCATGACAGGTTTATTAGCTGAACCCATTTCCCGGTAAAAAATATTAATTCCATCAATATTCACGGTTTTATATAAGCTAATGCCATTCATCATGTTTTGACACCTCCAAAAACAATTAACACTCCCCTATGTGCACCATTATAAGCACCTCGTTTTTATGTTGTTATCAAAATCGACACTAAAAAGGCCAATTTCTGACATCGGAAATTGGCCTTTAGACTGTTTATTACTGATTTCTAAAACTCTTACTCCCATTACCAAAGTAGCGTTTCATCCATCTGTTCATATTTTTTACGTTTTTGAACCCGACTTGTACTGCAATGTCATCTAACCGATAATTCGTTGTATCAATAAGATGTTTGGCATGATCAGCTCTGACAAGATTTATTAATTGGGTGACAGTAATTCCCATTTCGCTTTTTACTAATCTTGCAATGTACGCTTCAGAGTAATTTAACTGACGAGCAATTGAATCAGTATTTATTTCGTCGGCATAGTGCGTCATCACGAAATTGGTTATTTCAGCAGTCCGTCCAACAGAAAATGTTAACTCATTATGGCCATCTACTTCATCTCGATACCTAAAATGATACGTGACTAACTCCTGTAGCAACTGTAGCAATTGAATATCCTGAAGAATCTTTGCGTCCTTTGCATCACTATGATACAACGACCAAATTTCATTGCCAAAACGCCATAAAGCCTCCCTGCGTTGTAAGTTAAGTTCAAAATATCCGCGAGAGATGTCCCCGTAAATATCTGCCAAGAAATTGTATGGAAATAAGATAGTTAAGGCCGTCGGTTCAGCAACTTTGTACAGTGCTTTGTAGTTGTGTATTTGCATTGGATTCACCAGCCAAATATCACCTGAATTATGAATGGACCGGTTTTGTCCAATTACAATTACTGATTCAGGCCAGTCCATCATGAACGTAATCTCTAATGCTTGATGCCAATGTAACTCATTAGCGCTAGGCGTTTCACTATCATGTGCGATAATTTTCGCAACTAAGCCCGCATCCGACTCAATATTTTGATGATTTAGAATTGTAGCCACCTACCTCGTTTGAAACATTTTTTCATAATACTGGATTGAATTCTGTGAGCTGCTATCAAACGATACAGATCCTCCATTCGGTTGAGTCCTTGACAAGCCTGATTCTGTCAACAAATTTTTAAGTCGATTGGCAACGCCTTCGTACCCTGTATGAATAGCGATGTTAGAACGGAAGCATGAGCGGATAGTCTCTGCAACAAATGGATAGTGTGTGCACCCGAGTACAACACCGTCGAACGGAACATCTGAATAACTTGCCAATAAATTCTGTAACAGTACCTTCAATGCCTCATCGTCATCCATACCCGATTCTATATATTCGGCTAAACCAGGGCTAGGTAGCGAAATAATATTATGCGTATCACTATACTCATTCACCATCTTTTGATACTTTGGCAGTTTCATAGTCAAATTCGTTCCCATCACCAAAATATTTTGTTCTTTGCTATCAACAGCTTCTTTTAGTGCTGGTTCTATCCCAATAATTGGTAGTTCTGGATATTCTTCGGTCAATCGTTCTTTAGCTGCACTGGTCGCTGTGTTACATGCTATCACAATCGCTTTAACATCCTTTTGCTTAAAATGTTCAACTATGTCTTTTGACAGCATATAAACATCCTCTTGTGACTTACTGCCATACGGAGCATTTTTAGAATCACCGTAGAACAAGAAATCTTCATTCGGCAGCATCTCATGCAACTTTTTTAGAGTACTAACTCCACCAACACCTGAATCAAACACGCCAATCGGGCGATTATTTTTTTCTGTTCTTTGCATAGTTATTCTCCAGTCTCTGCATGAAATACAGTTCAAAAATTATCCACGAGAGCTTTAATGATTCCACTCTTGGATTAATTTCAATATCCAACACAGATCGAAAATTGTCAAATAGCTTAAATAATTTGATTTCATTCACACTTAACTGAGCATCCCCGCCTGCTGGAATCACATTGCTTGCAAGTTCAGCAATTTATTATCTCCATAAATCAACGATTGAAAGTACAAGCAACAACGAGATTGCTACATTGAACACCCTATAATGCTTTTTATACACACCATTAATTGCTTGTCCCAAAATCGTCCACGTAAATGTTCCAAGACTTCCAATCAGGACCATTAGCACCAGTCGAACTGAAATGTGACCCCAAATCCCGGCCAATGTGAACGCACCCAACCCTGTAATGAAATACAAATACACTTTAACGTTTGTCATTTGAATCAAAAAGCCGGTCATAAAGCCACCCGCTTCTTCATCTTCACTACCAGGTACGCTAATAAGTACGTGATACGTCAGATATGCCAAATACAAACTTCCAACGACCTTCATCACTAATACGAACGTTTCATTAGACTGTATCCAGCTCGCAAAAATGGATGCGAGTGCCCCAATAACAACCAACCCACCTAGCATCCCTAAGTTTAAGGGGACACTCTTTTTAATGCCATGATTCTGACCTGAAACCATCGCCATAATTGTATTAGGCCCCGGGGTAAACGACATCACAAAAACAAATATCAAAAATGAAATCATAATAGCTCCTCTAATCTAATTGCAAATGCAATAAGTTTCCTAACATATTATCAGAAGATAATTGCAAATGCAACTTGTTTATCATAAACTAATTTAAAGGAGGAACGGCATGTTTAATACAATCAGACTTATTGGTACTATCACTAGATCAATTCAAGTTCAAAGCAATAAGAAGTTCTCACCACTTGGACTGGGAAATAACGCATTTTTGTATATTATTCGAGCTATTGAAAATCCAGGTATGTTTCTCGGCGAACTCGCTGACGAACTGAGCATCGACCGTTCAACAGCATTCCGCAGCATAAAAAAACTAGCAAAGAACGGGTATCTCGACTTAAAATCTGACGATCACGACGGTCGCCTACAGCGGGTATTCCCAACACAACTCGCGAAAGATATTTATCCAGAACTATTCGAGTTTGAAAAATCACAATCAAAACATTTATTGGAAAAATTATCTAAAGATGAGCAAGCGGAACTGTTACGTCTGCTCGAAAAAACCCAGCATTAACACTTTACCCAGTCGGTCAATTTGACCGACTTTTTTAATAATAATATCGCAATCCTTCTCGACTTTTTCTCAAACGCTACGAACGCAAAACAAAAGCACCGAAAGAATTATCTTTCGGTGCTTTCTCTGATGGGCCTAGCAGGACTCGAACCTGCAATACCCGGTTCGTAGCCGGGGTGTTTATCCAATTAGCATATAAGCCCAATATTTAATTCGTTGCCTCAACAACATAATTAAATATACGCCCTTTGTTTTTGTTTGTAAAGCCTAAAACCTCAAAAATTCAAAAAAACATCTCTCACACAAAAACACCTAACATCACAATAACGTGAAATTAGGTGTGCAGTGTCTCGGGTCATCTATTTACCAAGCGGGATACTGTGAATTTCCAAATAGCTTTTTGATCTCATCCTTCGTTGCCTTCGTATGGTAGACCTTCACAATCTCCTTATAGACTTTTTTATTCGCATCTGTCTTACGTGCTGCAATCAAATTAACGTATGGGCTGATATTCTTCTTCAAGTTCTGCGTTAATAAAATATTCTTGTCAGCTAACTTAGCATCGTGGGCAAAATTACCATTAATCACAGCTGCATCGGCCGTCTTCAGAGCTGACACGGCTTGACCAGCATCAACTTCCTTAATGATTAACTTTTTCGGATTCCAAGTAATGTCTTTGGCAGTTGGATTATCAACTTTTTTGTCGTATTTAATCAACTTCGCTTGTACCAAAACATTCAGCGCACGTTCTTCATTTGTCGCATCATTTGGAACCGCGATTGTGCCGCCTTCTTTAATATCACTGATTTTGTCATTCTTCAAAGAGTAAAGTCGCATGGGGACGACCACTGTCTTACCAATTGATGTTAACTTGCTCCCCATCTTCTTGTTTTGATCATCAAAGAAAATTTTTGTTTGAAAGGCATTTAAATCCAAACTACCGTCAACCAATGCCTGGTTGGGCTTCACGTAGTCATTGAATTCTTTTATCTTAATCGTAATGCCGTACTTTTTCTTAGTTCGTTGGCCGATGTTTTCCCACAGTTCACGTGCGGTATCACCTACCACGCCAATGGTTACTGTCTTTGAGGCAGCGCTGGCAGTCACCGTTGGCAACGCTACTGAGCCGACTAAAGCAGTTGTAAAAACAGCCGCACCAAATTTAATGACATTATTCGTCATAACACATCCCCACATTCCTAAATTAATCTGCTAATTCTGTATAAACAGCGTCAAGTCGTTCCTTAATATACGCTGCCGATTCAGCCAACTTTTGTTCTTCTGAGTCCGTAAGGTCAAGTGGCGCTTTGTTGAGTACCCCAGCACGCCCAATAACTACCGGATATGACAAATAAACATCCGACTGCTGTTGATAAGTTGAAACCGGTAGTACCTCGTGGGAGTCAGTGAGAATCGCCTCTACTAGACGAATAGTTGCACTCGCAATGCCGTAACTTGTAAATTCCTTACCGTCATACACCGTATAGCCACCGACACGGGCTTCGTTTTCCAAAGCTTCTGTATCCACTTTCGGCGCTGATTCAATCAACTCCCCATGAACACGAACGGTTGACCAAGCGGTAAATTGAGAATTCCCGTGTTCACCAAGATTGTATCCCGTAACCGACCGTGGATTAACCTCCAAAGCCACACCAACTGCGCGTTGCATCCGGGCAGTATCCAATAATGTCCCCGTACCAATAACTCGGTTAGCTGAAAAACCAGTAAACTTTTGGTACAAAGCCGTAATCACATCAACTGGATTCGTGACGACCACCAAAACGCCGTGGAACCCAGAAGCCAAAATTTTATCAGCTACGCCGCGAATTTGTTGCTTAGTAAACTGTAATTCGACAAAGCGATCACCAGTTGCTTGACCTTCTTTTTGCAATGAAATTTTTCCCAGCGTAGAAATGACCACATCAGCATCGTTCAATGCTTGCCAGTCATTCACGACAATCTGAACATCATACTTTAAGTTGGCCGCTGCATCTTGAAAATCAAGTGCCTCCGCCTCGGCCTTCGCACTATTCGTATCAATAAAGACTAGTTCATCCGCGCCACCGGTTGTAATTAGAGCGTGCGCAATCGCCGCCCCCACGTGACCCAATCCAATAATCGCAATTTTACGTGCCATATCCATATCCCCCAATACTAAGCTGTGATAAATGTCGCAATGCGTGCAACGGCCAACTGCAGGTCTGATAACGACGCTGCATAACTCAAACGAATATAACCGTGTCCGCCTATCCCAAATGCGGACCCCGGAATAACAGCTACTTTGCCTTCACGTGCCAAGGCCAAGCTAAACAAGACATCATCCTGTTCTAAATCATGCGGTATTTTCGCAAAAACATAGAATGCGCCTGCTGGCTCTGGTACTTCGAACCCTAAATCGCGAAGTGCCTCCACCAAATAATCACGGCGTGCCAGGTACTCTGCTTTCATAGCCAGTGTGTCTTGTCGCCCAGCCTCAGAACCCAACGCTTCCGCAGCCCCTGCCATTGCTGGATTTGACGCTGACGTGACGGCAAATTGATGAATTAAACTGACCGCACTGATTAATTTTGTTGGCCCAGCCACAATTCCGATGCGGTAGCCCGTCATGGCGTGTGACTTAGATACACCATTCAATACCAACGTCTGGTCTGGTAAGTATTGTGCAATTGACGTGTGGTGTCCCTCATAAACCAACTCTGAATAGATTTCATCCGCAATCACGGTGATATCAGTTCCACGCAACACATCTGCCAATGCTGATAATTGTTCAGATGTGTAGGTTGCCCCGGTTGGATTTGACGGGTAATTGAGTACTACCGCAACTAAGTCATCACCATATGTGGCAATCGCATCTTTTAACTGGGTTGGCGTTAATAGAAAATCGGTATTTGATGTGTCAACATACGTTGGCACACCACCAGCCAATACAATCGTTGGATCATACAATGGAAAGTTTGGCGCTGGAATCAGCACACGTTCACCAGGATTAACAGTCGCTGTAATCGTGTCATAAATACCTTCCGTGGCACCCAGCGTGATGATCACCTGTGAATCAGCATCATATGCCAAGTTGTAACGGTCTGACAGGAAATGAACAGCTGTATCTCGCAGCGCTTGCGTACCCGCAGCTGGCGCATAATGTGATTCATCAGCCAAAATGCTATTGATGGCTGCCTGCTTGATGTGATCCGGCACGTTAAAATCTGGTTCCCCCAATGTTAATTTCAAAATCCCTTCAACATCGCTAATCTTTGCATCAAAAGACCGGATTGCGTTTGGTTGAATTTGTAATAATCGTTCATTAATCGTCATAACATCCCCCTAAATCTTTCGGCCCGGATTTAAAATACCAAGCGGATCGAATACTTGCTTAATTTGTTGTTGCACAGCTTGCACTTCTGGTGATAATTGCTGGGATACCCATTTCTTTTTGATTGTCCCAATTCCGTGCTCTGCACTAACCGTCCCGCCAATGCTAATAACGAAAGGTAGCAACTCCGCAATGTAAGCTTGCGTTTCATCAGGCAAAGGCCCTGCTGGACTTTCCAAAATGATATCCGGGTGCAAATTACCATCACCGGCATGGCCAAGTAGCAATAATCGTTGGTGATATTTAGTCGCAATTTCTTCCGCCTTATCCGCCACAATTGCCAATTTCCCAAGGGGCACCGCAATGTCTTCTACTATGAGTCGACCATATTGGGCACCAGCTGCGAAAATGTCTTGTCGAATTTTGATAATTGTCGCGGTTCGTGTTGGATCATCAGTAACATCGATCGTCTTTGCACCAACCTGCTGCAATAACTCGTTAACCAATGCTAAAGCGCCAGCTACCGCCACATCCAACTGAAAAATTAGTAATGCTTGTTCACCACGCCCACCTAAATCAATGCCTTCATATTCATCCAGCGCTTCAATGGAAACGCGGTTTAAGATCTCCAACATCGATGGATTTACACCACTAGCTTGTAGCACCTGGACCGCCTTGGTCAGCTGGTGTACATCGGCAAAAGTTGCTAATCCCGTAACGGTGTCGCCAAATGGTACCGGTCTTAGTCGAACGGTTGCTTCGACGACAACTCCCAGTGTCCCTTCTGAACCAATGAACAAGTCCGTCAAATCGTAACCAGCATTATTCTTAAATGGTGCGCCCCCAACTTCTAAGAGTCGGCCATCAGCCATGACGACTTTCATCCCCAAGACATTTTCGCGCGTCGTCCCATACTTCAATGTAGCCATCCCACCCGCATTTGTCGCAATATTGCCGCCAATTGTACTAATGGGTTTCGACCCCGGATCTGGTGCGTAGAAAAAACCTTGTTCACGCGCGACTTGGTCTAAGTCGCCATTTAAGACTCCTGGTTCAACCACCGCTAACTGATTTTCCGGTTCAAGCTTCAAAATGCGATTGAGCCGTGACAGATTGAGTAAGATGCTGTCATCGATTCCAGATGACCCATTCGCAATCGATGTGCGTGCCCCTTGTGTCACGACCGGTATCTCATGTTCAGTTGCAAATCGAAGCGTTGCCTGCACATCATCAACGGATTCAGCGAACACAATCGCAATTGGCCAGCCTTCCGCACTTTCTTCTTGGGTATACGGATTTAAACGATATTCGTTCAAGACCGCCTTATCTGTTACTATTTCTCCTGTTGGAATCTCCAACGCTGCCAAATTCACACTCATATTTCTTCTCCAATAAAAAACGTCCCGTCGCAAAACATATGTCTTGCAACGGGACGACTCATCATCGTGTTACCACCCGAATTTTACCCAAAACGAATTTGAGCACTCATTAACGCGATAACGGGCGCAACCGAAAACACAGCCTTCATCTAACTGCGTCTTATTCACTCCAAGGCCATATTCACCAGCTTAGTTGATTGCTTCACACCACCCGCAACTCTCTGTGCAACTTCGTTTTGGCTACTCACCTCTTCTTTGTTGCACTTATTGTAAGCACGCTAAAATGAAAAGTCAATAAGATTATTAGAATAACTCTCATTTTAGTGGTGGAAGACATGCTCATCTATACGTATTTGCTTCCCTCACGTACAGATAGCGATGACATCTCATCTTCATGTAATGCAATAAAATCACGCACCCAACCAGGATTCGTCTTACTATACTGACGCAACGCCCAACCAATGGCTTTGTTAATAAAGAACTCTGACGACCCAAAGTTGACCGTTAGAATTGCTGTCATTAATGCTGTGTCCGTTTGATCTTTCAAAAACAATTGATGCAGAATTGCTAAACGACGCACCCACAAGTCATCATGCTGACTCCAAGCTAACATCGTCGCTTTTGTTTCAGGATACGTGACAACAATATGCCCAACTTCGTGCGCCATGTTATCAACCGTATCCCACCATGACTTACGCATCGCCAGTGCTTGGAAACGTGCTAAATCATCAGGAACCAACAAATCCATCTGCGCTTTCAACATATCCAACGCCACATATTGGTATTCACGTGCGTCTTGTTCCCAAGCAGTCTCCACAAAATCCCAGTCAATCACGCCGCTTTGCTTGGCGGCCTTGATAATCGGTTTCGTTAACTCTCGGCGAACCGGTGTTTTAATGCCCAAAAACGAAAACTGATTGCGTTGATACGCAGCCATCCCCACTGCCGTTTCTGGATCTGCATGTGCCTTAAGTAGATTAAATACTTCTTGCATAGCGCACCTCCCTCGTATTCTTAAGCACAAGTATAACAAAATAAAACACCCAACCTCGTATCCAAACAAAGCTAGGTGTTAAAAGTCATATTTTATATTAAGCAGCTACGTTTTCGATAACTGCCAATACGTTTGCACGATAGTCAGATGACTCATCATTCAAACGGCAAATTGCATAGTAGGCATCCTTATAATCAAAGCCATCACGACGCGTTGCAGCGTAAACCATCAACAAGTTGCAAGCATCTTCAGCTGACTCAAGATTACGTAGCGTCTCGCCGGCTTCAATAGCACGGATATCTGACATTTAGTCTTCGTAATCAAACGTATACCATGTTTGCATTTGCTCCAAAACTGGGGCAGCCCAACCTTCTTCACGAACAACAGATGAAACCGTTTGGCCGGCACGCAACTTGCGTAGCACATTGTTGAAGTGGTTGTTTACATTAATAATATTCGTCGTCATCACAGCAGTCATGTCGTTTACCTCTAAATCAATTTTATCAATGCCTTTACTATATCATGAACTTGTGAAAAAAGGAACAAAGAAACACTTAAAACGCCTTTGAATACGCTTACATAGCCATTTTATTTTGTGAAAACGTTATCATTTTTACAACTTTGACAGCTTTTCAGCAACGCGCTTATTGATTTTAACCTTCACATCATCCGTCCAACGCTTAGCCTGCATCTCACGTAAAGCATTCTCTGCGAATTCCGCAACATCGTTACCGACCAAATCAAGCACCGGCACATTGTTAGCTGCGCCTTCCTCGAAAAAGTCGATCAAATCGTAAATACCTGCCATCATATCCATGCCGTCGCCACCAGCAAACTGCCAGAAATAATTTTGCACTTCACCGATGACAATTTGATAATCCGCCGGCATCGCTTTAATACGCGCTTGTTGCTTGTTCCACTCCGCCTTATCTGCCTTCATTTGCTTGAAGTCAAACCACTTCTTAATATCTGTCCATTCTAGCGCCATCGTTAATTCTCCTTCAACTTGCTCAACTGCGCTGTGATAAAGCCCCAGCGTTCCCAGAAATCACGCAATTCTGCTTCGCCTGCTGCGTTCAGTGTGTAAAACTTACGCATCGGACCAACATCAGACTTCTTTTTTTCGACGTTCACGAGATTCTTCTTCTCCAAGCGAATCAAAATCGTGTAAACCGTGCCTTCGACGATATCTTCAAAACCGGCGTCTTGAAGGGTTTTGGTTATCTCATAACCATATGTTTCATGGCGGTTGATAATCTCAAGCACCACCCCTTCAAGGACTCCTTTCAGCATTTCTGTTATGCCAGTCATATTATTTCCTCACTACTTCGTATTACTTAGTACCACTATATAGTAAAACTAAGTAGCCTGTTCGTCAACTACTTTGTGTCACAAAGTAGCGAGCACAAAAAACGCGCCTAGCTCAAAAGCTAAACGCGTTAATCACGATTACTTATTCTCTTCTTGCAATTCAAGCAAACGTGCGCGCAAGGCATCATCGTATGCCGTCAAGTACAAACCGTACTTACCACGCTTAATCAAAACGTTCAAAACGTTGGCAATAAAGGCTTTGTACTCTTCTTCTGTGAACTTACGGTCTTGGCGCTTCTTGAAAATTTCCTTGTGAGAATACTTTTCAGGAATAATCGTCACGCTATCCGTCTTAGGATCGTAACCAAATGAAGGACCAATAATCATCCCCACATAGTTCAAATCGAATCCTTGCAGCGTGTAAATCGTCCCAACTTGGGTAATTGAACCCTCACGCTTTGCCCAGTGCGTACGTTGTGGATCCCATTCGTCCCAAGGCAAGTTGAATGTATCCATTTCAACGTTGTGGCGTCCATCAATACGTGGGAATCCTGACGTGGCAACAACACGACTTTGACCGAATTCCTTGTTTTTCGCCTTAATGGCTTCGTACAAATCACCCGCCTTGTCAAAGACCTTGAATTCAAAATCAGAATTGTTTGGGAATGGGTGCAATGGCTTTTCAGCCGTCAAATCATCCATCCAGTCCACTTGTTCTTGACTAGCCACCATTCGGTATTGGAAGTCCATGTCGAATTGGTGGTATGGGTGCTTGCCAATCGTCTTGAATAGCAAGTCCTTGTCCCAGTACATCTTTGATTGGAATACTTGGGCGAAGTCGTACACCACAACCACAACCTTGGCCAAATCCATCAAGTCCTTCAATTGGTTTTCACCATTGTAGTGCATGTATGGTTCTGGCTTTGACAATAGCAAGTGCGCTTCGTCAACGAAAATAACATCGTACTTCCAGTTACGCTTTTGCGCGTTGTTAATCAATGGCGTAGGACGCGTAATGTCCTTATCGCGCATACCTGGAATATCAACAGCCAAATCCTTGTAGGCCTTGAACAGCTCAGGGTGGTTAACAACCAATGCAGTCTTGTAACGCTTGTCAGTCATGTACTTAGTAACCAAGTTCATCAAAACAACTGACTTACCAGTACCAGCAGCACCTTGGATAATAGCCACACGGTGATCGTTTTGCTTCAAACCATCCCCAATGTAGGCGTTCATGTTAGAAATAACGGCTTCTTGTTGCGCTGATAGATTATCAACGAAAAATTGTTCTTGTAAAATCTTATTCATAATGCTTTCAATTATACAACGTGCACGCCTATTAAGCCACGAACCTTGCTGACAAAAAATACATGACAATTTGTGCCGTTTCCAGCACTTTGCTCCTGACACGACTGACAACTCGTCTCGCCTAGTGTATCCTAACAGCAATCAATCAGTTCAGGAGGAACCAATCATGCTATCTATTCAAACAATTTTGACATACGGAGTCATCGTCTTAGCTCTGATTCTTGTGATTTCAGGTATCGTCGGCATCATCAACTATATTCGCAAAAACGCTGGGCATGTCACATTTGGTGGCGGGGTTAAAAGTTTCTTCAAAGGCATTGGTTGGCCATTCATTTGGATGATTGAATTCGTCGGCTTGGCAATTACATTCTTATAAAGCAGACTGAGAATGTCGCCCGTATCAGGTTCGTCTTTGGTCTTACGCCTGACCGAAGTCAGGGGTTTCAGACCAACAACTGCTGCGATAAGACAGTTTCGAGCTTCACAGTCATGTGAGGCTTTTTTATTATAAATAATCTTGCCCCTTCATCTGGTGCTGGTAAATCAACAATCATCAAGATTACGCTTGGCATGGAGAAAGCTGATGGTTGCCAAGCAACTGTTTTCGACACAGAGAGTGGTAATCGTTAGACGATGATCAAACCACAGTGAAAGTCCATTCGTCAGTCGCGTAAAGTGCAATATCTGAATTTGGTCAGCGGGCTGTTTAGGATTTTGGGATAAAAATCCCCCCAAAATCACTAAAATTATAACGAAGGGGTAAATAACTGATTTTGTGTTCGTTTACCCGGATTTACATCATAAATCCGTTTCCTTACTACGGTAGAAAACTATCGAAATACTTAGATACACTACCAATAGAACCAGCAATCCAGATACTGTGAGAGTGGTCACTCTCATTCCAAATATCGGTATCGCCGACAATATTAACACCGTACCGATTGGTAATGAAATCGACGCAATGCTATTTAACATTCCAGAAATACCAGCCAGATTTTCTGGCGTTGTTTTATCCATAATGATAGTCATCAGGCGTGGGTTAACTTTTCCCATTAGGTAGGCCATTATCAACAATAACGGCATCCAGGCGTAATAAGTCACGTTGAAGAATAGCATAGCAAAGAAAACAATCATCACAAATACAACTGCAAGTGCAAGTGCACGAATAGTCCAAGTTCGTAAAAAATCTTTTACGATTGTTGCCCCTAAAACGGACCCCATAATAAACAGTATGTTCACTACGACTACCAAAACACCGTATTCGGCTGTTGTGGTCCCGTTCAATAGATACAAATTTATAATGCCATCAAGGCTTCCACCGATAGCGTTTAAGATCACTAGGAATATCAGTATTACCGTAATTGGTAATTTGAAAGCGTCCGTCAGAACACTGAGTGCAGATTTAAAATTCGTTGTTTTCCCCTTTTCTTTTATGGCCGTTTGTTCATACAAAATTGGCGCAATTTGTACGTTGCTTCGCCCGAGTGCCAAAAACATCCACGATACAACAAACATCCCTGCGTTTACAGCAAGGGCCGCAACGATGTTTCCCGTAATGGCAAAAAACGATACACCAGCGGCTTGCCCAATTGGTGCAAGGAGCATTCCCACGCTTTGAATAAAGCCCATAATTTTTTGTCGTTCATCGGTTGACGATAATTTCGTTTGGATAATCGGTAAGACTAACAAATTTGCGATTGCACCAATCGCATCAGATAGAAAGTTAATTGATAGCAATATTACCAAGAATGTTCCACGGTTCGCAGAAATCCCCGCGATTGCTACCACATATAGCAATGCTTGTAACAATTTACTAGCTATAAACACATTTGTTTTGTTTTGAATCCTATTGGCGATTCTCCCCCAAACAGCACCCAAAACACCCGTGGAAACAGATAACACATTAATGGCTACAATCCATGCGGCAGCGTTTGTATCACCTTTGACGTACATGAGAAGCATGATATTAAAAAAGCTAACCCCCAGCACTTCGAATAAAGTGGACCCTGCCAATGTTACAAACAATTTTTTAAACACCATAATCAATTCCCCACTTTCCGTCAATCAATGTTAAATAGTGTCGCACGTTTTTTACGCCTGTATGCCTATCAGATATGTTCTATCAATGTTGGTTAGAAAACTTTTCCTTCGCGTTTCTCATCGCTTTATTTTCTAATCATACTATCATAATCCTATAACCTTTTACTAACTAAATTTAATAACAAGTATGTATGCCGCTCATATAACAAAGGAGAATATTTATCCATCGACAAAAGCGTTGATTGATGCAATTAACAATTGGATACGGTATGACAACAATACACGAATTCAAGCAAAATTAAACGGCCACTCACCGGTAGAATACCGACAAATGGCCGCTTAATCAGCTAAAATATTTTACTTTAACTTTTTGGGTACACCGCACTATCATTCAGCGGTTTTTTCTGTTGCGCTCACAAATCCTTGTCCATCAAGATATCAGTCTGACGATCAGTCCCCATGTAAAAGTCGTGTGACTCACCAGTCTTTGAAAATCCCATCTTCTCGTAAAAATCAATCGCATTCGGATTGTACTCCCAAACACCAAGCCAAATACGGTCCTTATGCAATTCATGGGCAACCTTTTCAGCTTCGCCAATGAAAACACGGCCCAATCCGCGTCGTTGGAAACTCTTACGAACATAGATACGTTCGACTTCGAGCGCCGCCTCACCCATTTCCTCAGACTGGGCATCCCCAACGTTCAGCTTCAAATAGCCTGCAATTTCATCATCTACCATCACAAAATAGAATAATGAACCGGCATTTTCTAATTCTTTTGCAAGCACCGATTCTTGATATGCATCAGCCAAATAATCACGCAAATTTTCAGGTGTGTTTTGCGCACCGAATGTATCCGTAAACGTTTCAATGGAAATCTCACGTAGCTCATTTACATCAGCTACAGTTAGTCGCTTAAGCGTTGTCGTCATGTGTCTCTCCTAATACTCTCGTTGATGACCTTTCTTCACAGCATTCCAGTCACTCGCCACATTTTCACGCATCCGGTGCAACAAACCATTCAAAGTTTGCACTTCATCTGCTGTAAATCCTTGCAGCGCTACCTTTTCTGAATAATCATTTTCACGCTTGATAACGTCGTACAGTTCACGACCTTTATCAGTCACTTCTAAATGCTTAATCTTCAAATTTTCTGCGCTGTCACGCTTCACAATCATACCGTCCGCGAGTAGCTTCTTGACGGCACGCGCAACAGTGGTGCGATCAACCATAATCCTCTCAGAAAGCTCTTCCTGGATGATGCCGGGATTTTCTGCGATACGTGCTAAGTACAGATACTGCCCCTTAGTCAAATCAAATGCCTTGAATTCAACATTACTAATTGAATCCAAAGCTCGGGCAATCATGCCAATTTCTCTCAAATTACTCGTCATATTGTCATCCTCGATGAATATCTTAACTTGTTTTTGTTGCATTTGCAACAAAAGATATTCTAAATAAAAAGCAATCAACCTATGCAGCCATAGATTAATTGCTTTCACCCTAATTTACAGAACAGACCGGGCTACAAACATCCCGAAACCAACGGGCAATGTCTTTTCATTTTTTAGTTTTTAATCTTTAAAATGTGCGATTAATTGCGTCGTCCAAACCCATATACGTTTAGTATATAAAAATATAAATACGCCAATTAGAATTTCAATCAACCCAATAAGCCACCAAATATCAGTTTTTAGCATATTAAGTAACACAATAAATATTGCAACAGCACCTACAATAAAAATCAACGAAACAATGTACGCAATAATTGATAACCAGAAGCGGTATCCAAACTGCTTTTTGCCCTCTAACGTAAATAACTCATCGGCAAATAAAATTATCACCCCTAAAATATCTTCCATGCTCATTTCCCATCATCTTTTCAAACACATTCATAAATAGTAAACACCCATTTTTAATAAGCCTTTGTACTCAAAATGTATAATTAAACGCGGCAATTGTGAATAATGGACTTTTGATACTTCATTAAGTTCAACAACCAGTTACACATAACAAAAAGCAACCAACCTATGAAGCCATAGATTGATTGCTCTCAGAGTTATTAAAGTGTATCGTAAATCTCATCTGACACTGGTTCTAGCCATTCAGGTGTTCCAGCCGTAATCGCAATGTGCTCAAACCAGCTATCCTTCTTCGCACCGTGCCAGTGCTTCACGCCATCCTTGGTCACAATCGTATCACCGACCTTCAATGATTGGGCTGGTTGGCCTTCTTCTTGGTACCACCCTTCACCGGCTGTCACCAACAAAATTTGGTACCCGTCATGGTGAATATGCCAGTTATTACGTGAACCTGGCTCAAACGATACTGAACCAACCCCGATTTTATCATCAGGTGACGTCACCAAATTCGTTAGGTACGTATCACCCACAAAGAATTCCCCGTATGGATTCAAAACACCTTCTGGGAAAATCGTTCCTTGCTTAATTTCTTCGTACTTTGCCATTACTTTTCTCCGAATACTTCTTTTGCAATGTTGAATGCTGACCACGCTTTTGGCCAACCAACGTAGAATGCCAATTGTGTAATAATTTCAGCCACTTCATCAGCGGTCAAGCCATTATCCTTGGCCTTCGCCATGTGAAATGGCAATTGCTCAAAAGCGCCCGTTGATATCAATGCCGTAATGGTCGTTAATGAACGATCACGGGCTGACAATTCAGCTTCACGCGCCCAGACTTGACCAAACAAAACCTCATCATTCAGTTCCGCAAACTTGGGTGCAAATTCACCAAGTGCGTCATGTCCCGCTGTTACTTTTTCTGCCATGATGTCCACCTCTAATCCAATGTGCCACCGTAAACCGGGAAGCCACTAAATTCGCCATAGTCGTTAAACGTCACCTTGTTCAACAACGTCATATCGTCATCAGAAATCGCGAAGTCCACTGTTGCATTTGCAATCATGTGTGCCTCAGACGTTGCTTTTGGTAATGGCAATGTGTTCAGTTGCAACAAGTAGCGCATACCCAATTGCGCAACAGAAACGCCGTACTTGTCAGCAATTTGTTGCAGGTTTTCGTTCTTCAACATTTCACCGTGACCGAATGGTGAGTAAGCTTCAATTTGAATGTCATGCTTTTGGGCATACTCGAACACGCTAAATGGTACATTACCAATGTGCGCCAAAACTTGATTAACTGCTGGCTTCACATCACTGTTATCAAGGATATTCTGCAAGTCAATTTCATCGAAGTTTGACACACCGATTGCACGAATCTTACCATCAGCTTGGGCTTCAGATAGCGCACGCCAGGCCGCCAAATTTCCTTCAAAGAAACGCTCATCATTTTGGAATTCAACCCAAGGCTTTGGTGAGTGAATAATCATCATATCAATGTAATCGAGATTCAAATCGGTTAGTGAACGATCGATTGCGGCAACTGCCTCTTCGTAGTTCTTAAATTCAGCTTGCAACTTAGTCGTCACAAAAATGTCTTCACGTGGCACACTGGCGTTGCGAACACCACGACCGACACCGATTTCATTGCCATACGCTTCGGCAGTATCAATGTGACGGTAACCAACTTTAATCGCTGTCTCGACTGTCTTGGATGCATCATCATTATCTTCAATCATCCAAGTTCCAAAACCAACCTTTGGAATCTTGACGCCATTGTTCAAAGTATAGGTTTCATCAAAAATCGTCATACTAATTTCCTCCGTTTATTTAAGAATCACGCGCACCGTTGCATTTCGTGGACCGTCAGCAATCATTGGTGGCATGTATTGGCTACCGGCATATTTCTTGCGGTACGCTGCATCAATTTCATCTTGTAACGCTTCATGACCAGCGACCGGCACGAGTTCAAATGTAACCGTGTATTCATTACCATCAATCATAATCTTGCCAGCGCCCTGCTTTTTAGCGGCGTTATACCAACGTGACTGTTGCCCATTCCAAGCACGCACGTAAAGGTCACCATCAACTACGACAGACCAAATCCACGTTAACGTGCCCGGCGTTGTGCCATCTGCGCGATAAGGTGCGATATGAAAGTCGTCCGCCTGCGCAAACGTTTCTTGTTGTGTTGTTGTTAATGTCATCATTTCCACCTCCACTACTTTATGACTTCAGTATATTGCGCTATAATCACCATTACCAATGCTTTGTGTTTATGGAAAACTATAACGAAAGGTAATGATATGGAACTGCGTGTTTTACGATATTTTCTAGAGGTTGCCCATACTGGCACACTCACTGCAGCGGCTGCTAAACTCAACGTCACCCAGCCTGCCCTATCACGACAATTAAAATTACTGGAAACTGAATTAGGTGTTACACTCATCAACCGTGACCATAAACCAGTTACCCTAACTCCCGAAGGCATCTATCTGGCTAAACAAGCTGAGGATTTAATTGCGATTGCTGACAAGACCGTCACCAATCTACAATCAAAAGACGCCATTGCTGGAGTCATCACGACTGGTGCAGCGGAAACTAAGATGTTTAACCACGCAATTAGGGCGATTTCAGCCATGCAACAAGCATATCCGAATGTGACTTTCACGGTCATTTCTGGTTCAACAACTGACCTTCTTGATCGACTTAACCTAGGTGAACTGGATTTTCTTTTCGCACTGGATTTCACCCAGAAAGCATCGTATGACTATCTCGACTTTCTGGACGAGGATGTCCGTGGTGTATTCATTAATAAACATCATCCCTTGGCCGATGAATCAGCAATTACCGCCGATCAGCTCAAGGAATACCCGCTGGCAATTTCACGTCAATCATCTTTCAACGATTCGCTAGTGGAAGAACTAGGCCTCAATGCATCTGATTTGAACATTCGCCTCAAGTACAACTTAATCGGCAATGCCGGTATGTATCCAATGATTGATAATCACATTATGCTCGTCGGTATCGAGGGGGTTATCAACATTCCTGAACTCCTTTTCAAGCCATTTTCACCAAAAAACGTTTCAGTTGGCTCAATGATTTGGACTCACACCCCGTTCTTGTCACCATTACACGAAGAATTTATCCATTTTCTAGAAGATGAATTGACTAACACACATCGTGATATGTCATAATAGCGAGTACAGGGGGTAATTAAACATGAGCATTACTGTAAATTTGTACTACACTGGTGAAAACGGTGCAGCCCAAGCATTCGCCAAAGATTTGACTGAATCCGGCGTCGTCGATCGTATTCGTGCTACGCCAGGTAACGAACGTTATGAGTATTTTCAGCCACTTGATGACCCGGAAACAATTTTGTTAATTGATGCGTGGCACGATCAGGCAGCTATTGATACGCACCACGCGTCACCAATGATGGCTGAAATTGCGCAATTACGAGAGAAATACGATTTGCACATGCGTGTGGAACGCTTTATTAGCGATAAGGACGGCGTACCGGCTTCTGACCAGTCATTTATTCGTAAGTAATGAATCAATTTACCGTCCGTCATACACGATATAAGCGCAAAAAAGAGCGATTAAAATCGCTCTTTTTTGTCTAATTCAATAATTCAGCTTCTAACACTTGTACAGCCGCTTGAACGGCATCCCAAGGTGCACCGACAACTGGCGAATACGTCAAATCTAAGTCACTAAACGCTTCAACCGTCATGTCGTTATAAATTGCGGTTGCAAAGACATCCGCTCGTTTCGCCACTTCGCTACCGTACTTACCCACCAATTGGGCACCTAAAATTTTGTGCGACTCTTTGTCTGCAGTCACACGAATCGTGATTTTTTCAGCACCTGGGAAATAACCCTTGTGATCATCTACGACCGCAGTTGTCGTGATTGGCATAAAGCCAGCTGCAGTTGCTTCGTTTGGCAATAAACCTGTACGAGCCACAATCACATCAAACGCACGCAAGACCTGTGAGCCGATGATTCCTGCAAAATGCGACTCACGACCCACAATATTAGCACCGGCAATACGACCTTGTTTATGCGCTGTCGTACCCAGTGGCAAATATGTCGCACCTAATAGGCGGTGCTTAGTCTGAACCAAGTCACCTGCTGCATACACGTCAGGCAAATTCGTACGCATCTGGTCATCAACCACCACCGCATTTTGCTCGGTAACAGTCGCACCCGCATTGACCAACAGCTCACTGTTTGGTCGAACGCCCACAACAACCAGGACAAAATCGAATGCGTCATCCGTCTTTGACCCAATTAGTTGGTACCCGGCTTCAGTTGCTTGAATTTCAGTAATCGTTTCATCAGTTAATACCGTGACACCATTATTAATCAATGCATCATGTACAGAAGCAGCCAAATCGGGTTCAACCGTCGATAACACTTCAGACCCACGTTGGACCAGCGTCACTGAAACATTACGTCGCGTCAACGCCTCTGCCATCTCGATACCCACGTACCCCGCACCAACAATTGCTGCACGCTTTGGTTGATGTTGCACCAATTGCGCTTCAATATCAAAGAAGTCACCCATTGTATACAACACATGAATGCCCGCACCTTCACCGGCAATTGGCAATTCCTTTGGCACAGCCCCAGTTCCAACCATCAACTTGTCGTACGTAAACGTCAATTGGTCGTCACCACGCAATGCCACCACCGTGTGCTTCTCGGCATCGATTGCTGTGGCCCATGTATTCATGTAAAAGTCGATGTCATAAGCCTTCAAATCATCTACTGTTCGGTGTGCTAAATTTTGCCACTGGGTCACTTCTTTACTGACCGCATATGGAATGCCACAAATTGACAAGTTTGGGAATTCATCCGCCAAAATCATCGTGATCTTAATCGTAGCATTCAGTTCACGGGCGCGTAGTGCAGCTGAGATACCAGCATCACTCCCACCAATGATCAACATCTCCGTCTGTACGTTGGTCATTTAATCGTCCTCTTATTTTCTAATAGTGGGTTAATTATACGTGGGCGAATGAAAACGTGTCAAACACAAAAAGCCAGCAGATGATTAATCACCTACTGGCCAAACGATATTTCTAAACCAATTGAATCAGTGCAACCCCGACAACCATGATAATGATTCCGAGAATTTGCATATAATTAACGCGCTTCTTAACTGATTGATACCAGCCGAATTGTTGCACGATGATGGTTCCGATTAACATACCCATCAAACCAAGGATGGCACCCATTCCAGGTCCAAGTACTGGCACAACGATTCCAATGAAGAACACAAATAGTGATCCAGGAATACCGCCTAGGAAAGCCCACCATGGCGCTACCTTCATGCCGTCACGATTAAAGAATGGTCGTTCTTTTATGGCAACCAAAATCGTTAGCAAAATCAACGCACCAACAAATGATACAAAGGCACCATCAACTGGCGCACCCAGCAAGTGACCCAAGTGACCAGTAATAGCTTGTTGGAATGACGCGAACATTCCCGTCAAAATTCCCCAAACGTGCCAGAAAACTGACCCACTCGGTGCTGAGCCGTTCTTGTTCTCCAAACGCGCACTCAATACGACGGCAACCAACACACCAATCATAACCAAGATAACGCCGATGACCTTCACAGCTGTCAACGCAACCGTTTCTGCGCCGACCCAACCAAGGGTTTGAATCATCATTGACATCACAACTTGTCCCAGTGTTGGTAGAACAACTGTCTTAACCGCACCAACATTCTTAAATAGCAAAATGTTTGACGTTTGGTAAAGCATTGAGAAGATTCCCGCTGAGTAGACCCACCATGGTTGGTTTGTCTTCGTTAGCGCGATAATGTCGCCCAAGAAATGTGGGTTTTGAATAAATGCAATGGCTCCTAAGAAAATCACACCCAGTGAAAAACTCAAGAATGCGGCGCGGAATGGCGACTTCAAAGCACCACCCAAACGCGCGTTAATTGGGCTTTGGTTTGAAACCGCAAAGCCACCTAGTAATCCCAAAATGTAAAACATAAAAACTCCATTCGTACAGACTCAAAATTCAGTAATCTCTTGAATTTAACGAGTGCTGACGATGTTTACTTGATAAAGTCCACAGCATCAACACTATGCTGTGCACCCACCTGGTTGTTCAGAACGCATGTTAGAACCCTCCACTTATTTTTAGCAAGTAACATTATGCACGCTTTTATGGGATTTGAAAAGGTTATATCGCTTTTAGTCTTGCGCTATCAAATGTCCATCCACAATCTGCCAAACGTCAGTTGCAACATCAGCTACAAATTGTTCATCATGCGAAACGAACAGTACTGCTTGTTGGGTTTCTTTTAGATACGCCGTTAAGGCTTCTAAGGCTGGAATGTCCAAATAATTGGTCGGCTCATCTAATACCAACAACTCACTTGTCTGTAGCAACGCCTTTACCAAAGCCACACGGACGCGCTCACCGCCGCTCATTTGACCGACCATTTCATTGACCTGCATCAAGCGAATCCCCATCGCACCTAAGAAGTTACGGGCTACCTGTTCAGACTCGGTACTAGTCATCATGACATTTTGCAACGCGGTTTTCGTTGTATCTAGCTGACTTAAGTCTTGGTTGGCCGCACTCACTCGCAGATTGTCAGCATGTGTTACGCCAGGTGCTCCTGTTAGCAAATGCTGAATGAGTGTTGATTTACCCGATCCATTCGGTCCAACAATTGTGATGCGGTGTCCGGTTTCAATTTTGAACGTCACGTTCTCAATTAAGAGTTTTGCTCCTTGCATAATCCGCAAATTCAAGGCAGTTAAAACTGGTTTACCTGGTCGAACATTCAGTGGATTTTGTAACTTTAGTTTGGTGGCATCAACCGGCTTCTCAACCTTGCCAAGACGTTCAATGCGACTATTCAACGCCTTCTTTTGTTGTGAAACCCCTTTTTCAACCCCATTTAACCCCGATTTCATCGCCTCAATTTCAGCGTGACTGTGTTTGTGGGGGGTAATTTTCTTTGCTCGAGCCGACTTTTCGCCGGCCACTTGCGCTCGCTGGGCCAATCGTTTCTTTTCGTTTGTGACTTGTTTATAGTCTTGCATCTGAGCGCTTCGTTTTGAAGCAGTAGCAGCCAAGTAGTCATCATAACCACCATTGAATGCGGTAACGGTGCCATTTTCAAACGACCAAACGACGGTCGCCACCTCACGCAAAAAAGCACGATTGTGAGACACGACAATAACCAGCCCCTTAACCCGTTGAATTGTCTTCACTAGCCACTGGTGATGATCAACATCCAAGTGCGACGTTGGTTCGTCTAAGATTAAAATATCAGGGCGTTCTGAAATTGCTTGGCGGATCAAACGATGCGTCATTTCACCACCAGATTCACCCACGATGTCATTAATTTGCGGTACTGTCGCCACACACCCCGGTAGATTAATACGTCCAATGTAATCCGTATCAATGCCCTGCAACATGTTGAGTAGCGTCGTCTTGCCAGCACCGTTTTCACCAACAATCGCAACAACGCCTGTGGTCGGAATTGTCAGATGATCAATGTCAAACAGCGTTTCACCATCAATAGTCTTCACAACATTTTGAATTTGTCCGTTTAACATAAAAGCCTCCAATCTCACCACAATGAGACTGGAGGCACTCTAAAAAGCATGTCTATCAAACACGCAAAAGTCCACACTAAAACCAATCTCATTGATAACTTTCTATCATTATGAAATCAGCTTAATTGCGCAATGGACCTTACCCCGTGTTCTTAAAGTAAGTGTAGTATGACAGAAGCGTTTGTCTTGGTCAAGCTTAAACGCTTAACTATGACCATCATTTGGTGAGCGAATCACTCTCAGCCAGCATCCCCAAGATTTCCTGCTCCGTTAAATCAGTATCATTAACGTTAATCGTTACCCAGTGTTGCTTGTTCATATGATAACCTCGGTCTACACCACGGGTTTTAATCATTTCGTCCACGTGATTAGGCGTCAGCTTCAAAGATAAGCACAAAACACCCTCACGCTCAAAAATCATCGCCGTGATTTTATCACTGCCATTATGCTTCATAACGGTCCAAATAATCTTTTCATGTGATGTGGACTTATTGAATGGATAGGTTTCGTGAGTTGCTGAGTTTTCATACACAAGGTCAATCAATTTTTGTTTATTATACATGTCAGTCACTCTCCAAATGGGCTTTGTTTTACCTTATCAAAGCGTCGCCCATTTAGCTAATTTTATTTTTGTCGTGACATCACCAGTCAATCTTGCTGCCTGTTTACCTCAAAGATAATTTCATCCCCAACGTTTGCTTTAACACCCAAAATCAACGCATTATGAACCGGATTTGATTCCTGTGACGGTATATCATTTATGTGAGTGACTTTGCCGTTAAGACGAACAACTTGGCCAATCTTCGTACCCATCGGCAAATTTTCATCCAAGGCAACAAGTGTCATGTCCCTAACTGAAAATGCATCGATAACTTTTGACATATCGGCCTCCAAAATACTATTTACTAAGAGTATATCATTTTAGTTATTCTCAACCGATGCAAACTGAGCTGATAACCACTCAGCAATTAACATCATCGTCTCTTCAGAATTCTCCTTTTGAACCATCTCAAAAATGAATTCCTTTGCGTCTTCATCATAACCCTCACCCACCGGTTGATAACCATTCTGCTGCAAGAATCTCAAAACCACAAGCCCCGCAGTGCGCTTGCTGCCATCAACAAACACCGGCGTCTTAATTATTTGTTGCATCATGTAGGCTGCCTTCACCCAAATCGTTGGGTAAACTTCTTGACCAAACACAACCTGTTTTGGCTGTTCAATCACAACTTCAAATTCACGCGGTGATTGAATACCAGCGTTGCCGCCCAACTCCGCTACCGCTTGTCGATTCAAATCCAATAACCGTTCACGGTCTAGGTAAATCACTTCTGTCATAACGCTAATTCCTTTTTAAGAAAAAAGACCACACCCGAAAGTGTGATCTCTTCATTAGTTAACACTATTAATCGTTTCTAGTGTTACCCTTTTCGTCGTGGATAGCACGGATCTTACCGTCGTTCTCCAAGTGACCAGTTCCCGTGTAAGGCTTTACTTCGTCAAAGAAGACACCCTTCTTTGCGTAGTGGTCAAGCAATTCTTGACGTGATGCCTCGAAACGTGGTGGCAAAGCGAACGTCGTACCCAAGTCGAACAATGATTCGTCCAACGTGAATCCTGGGTTCGTCGTAGCCAACTCAACACGGTTTCCACCAGGCTCGATGAAGTATGCTGAACGGAAGTATCCACGGTCGATAAAGACTTCGCGCTTGTAACCCAAAGCCTTGGCACGCTCCCAGAAGTACTTCAAGTCTTCTTCTGACTCAACACCCAAAGCGTAGTGGTCAGTTGAACCCTTTCCAAAGCGTGACTCAGGTGCATCTTCAGCAGTTTGAACCAATTCGATAGCTTCAACGCCTTCCAAGTCAATGATGTTTCCCTTAACTGGGATTTCCAACAAATCTTCGAAGAAGCGGCCAGTTGCAGCAACATCTGGCACGTGCAATTCAGCACCGATAACACCAGTGATTTGGAATTCTGCAGGGACATCTGACATGTAGTTGATGTGCCAGTCGAAATTCTTGCCTTCAGTTTCTTGCATACGGATTGGCAAGTCTTCGTAATCGGCCGTACGGATACGTCCCATTGCGTCAACTTCAGCCTTCAAACCCTTTTCTGCAAAACGGTCCAACCAGTATTGCGTTGATCCCTCAGGAATTGAGTAGTGGATGCCTGAGAAGAACATCTTACCGTCAGTGCGGTCACGCAAATCGTCAATTGGGAAGAACGTAATAACCGTTCCTGGCGTTCCCATAAAGTCACCGTAGTAAACGTGACGGTTCTTTGGGTTGGCTTGGTTAACTGAGTTCTTGATAAAACGCATTCCCAATACGCCAACGTAGTAATCTGCATTCAACTTGGCATCGCCAGTCAACAATGAAATGTGGTGAGTCTTCATAACTAACAACCCTCTTTTGTCTGTTTCAATATTTTTTATTTATTACTTTATGTGAGTATAATACCCAACCTTCCAAAACTTTGCACGTAAAAAGGGTTACCTAAAATAATTATTTCTGATTCACATTCGGAATAAGCATTGTTATAAGCTTTTCAGTTACAATTTCGATATACTTACACTATAAAAATATATCGAGGTAAACAAAAATGGATTACAAGATCGAATCTAATATGCAATTCCCGTTGGTCAGCTATGACTTGTTACCAAACGAAACGGTACGCATTCAAAGTGGTGCTATGGTTTATCACACTGGCGACACTGAGCTTAAAGGTCGTTTGAACGCAAACGGCGGCTCAGGTATCGGCAAGTTGATCCGTGCTGCCGGTCGTTCAATGGTCAGCGGTGAATCAGTCTTCATCACTGAAGTTACTGCTGGTTCTCAAGGTGGTGAGTTGGCCCTCGCCCCTAATGTACCTGGTACCATTCAAGCGTTGGAAGTCACACCTGACAAGACTTACTACTTGAACGACTCAGCCTTCCTTTCAATGGACGGCACAGTGCAATACTCAATGGAACGCCAATCATTGGGCCGCGCCTTCTTTGGTGGCCAAGGTGGCTTGTTCGTTATGAAGACGAGCGGTGAGGGGACATTGTTGGTCGCTGCATTCGGATCAATCAAGGAGATTGATTTGCAAGATGCCCACGACTTCACCATCGACAATGCCCACGTGGTTGCCTGGGAAACATCATTGAACTACGACATTCACCTTGAAGGTGGCGGTGTCATTGGTTCAATCGGCACTGGTGAAGGTGTCGTGAATACATTTAACGGAACCGGAAAGATTTTGATTCAATCATTGAATATCGAAAACTTTGCTAATGTCCTAAAGCCATTCATGCCACAACCATCATCAAATTAATGACAGCAAAAAGACGGAACCAGCTGGTTCCGTCTTTTTTAACGCTTAATGCGACTGAAAATTGAGACACCAATTACTTGTACAACAACAATCAACACTGCCATTGGCAAATACGTCGTTTCACCAAACAACCCGACGATTGGTGACATCAAACCGCCGAGGGCGTAACGTGCCAAACCAAGCAACGCTGATGCTGAACCGGCGTTTTCTTGCTGTCCTTGCATCCCCAATGCTGTCGTCAAAGAAATAATCCCACCGACCGTTGATACAACGATGAACAATGGTGGCAAAATCATCCAAATTGACTTTGGCATAAAGGCCGTTGCCAACAACCACAAGCCACCAATGAAAGCGACACGGATAAACCACTTCAAAGCCGTGTACTCACCAAACTTGGCAGCCCAGCGACCTGACATGCTCGACATAAAGGCGATTCCTGCCCCGTTAATGGCGTAGACAATCCCAAATGTCGTCACTGACAAGCCAAAAATCTTTTGCAAGACGAATGATGATCCTGAAATGTAGGCGAACAAGGCCGCCGTCATAAAGGCTTGCGTCAACGCGAATAGCACGAACTGGCGTTGCTTAAACAACTTACCGAACCCTGCTACAACAGATTGCTTTTCTTGTGGTGCTATCTTTTCAGCTGGCAACGTCTCAGGCAATGAGAACAAAACCCCAGCGAACAAGAGCACACCAAGCACCGCCAATACCCAGAACGTCATTTGCCAATCAGCCCAGGCGATGATGATGCCACCGAATACAGGCGCCAATACCGGGAACACCCCATTAATTGTTTGGTTAATCGCAATTTGTTGCGTCAATGTCTTACCCGTAAACAAATCAGTAATCACAGCCAATGACAACACGATACCAGTTGATCCAGCTAGTCCTTGAACCAAACGGAGCACAATTAACACCCAAATATTCGGTGCAAAAACAATCGCTGCTGAACTCAATGCAAACGCAATTGTCCCCCACAACAACGGCTTACGACGACCGATACGGTCAGACCACGGTCCGACAATCACTTGTCCTAGTGCCAACCCCAGTAGTGACGCCGTAATCGTCACTTGCGCCAATGAAGTTGATGTGTGTAAATCTTGTTGCAACTCTGGCAACCCTGGCAAGTACAAATCCATCGCTAGTGGTGAGAATGCACTCAAGACCCCTAGCAGGAATAGCTGTAGCTTTCCAATACTCTTTTTCATATCCTTCACCTTCAAATAAAAAACGACCCGCAACGAGCCGTTAAATTTCTATAATTAAGTATAGCCTTTTGCTTACTTTCACGCACTAACAAAGTGAGTGATAAATAGTCCAGCGATGTTGAAATAGATAATAACTGACGTCAAATCAGACAGCGTTGAGATAAATGGTCCCGATGCAACTGCCGGATCCACCCCAATCTTATCCATAATCAACGGAATAAATGATCCCGCCACATTCGCCACCAAAATGGCGACTCCCATGGCCAATCCAACTGCCACACCTAGTAGCAAGTTTGCTTTCCAGACCCAAACGACTAAGAAAATCGTTACGCCAGCTGTCGTTCCAATCATTGCACCAATCAAAACCTCGGTTAACAACATCCGAAGCAATGAACTGGTTTCTTGCAAGGCGATTCGACGCACTGACACGGCCAACGATTGCGTGCCAGCATTACCGGCGGTACCCGTAATCAACGAAATGAACACAGCCAGAATTGATGCTTGTTGGACCAACCCATCAAATGTATTGATGACACTGGCTGTTCCCATTCCCAAGAAAATCAAGCCAATCAACCATGGCAAACGCTTCGTCGCCGACTTAAAGGGATTCTCCTCCAGAGTGACGACGTCGACACCGGCCAAGCGTGAGTAGTCTTCGGCAGCCTCTTCATCGATAACATCCACGATATCGTCAACTGTGATAATTCCGACTAACTTGTCCTTCACCACAACAGGCATCGAAACAAAGTTATAGTCGGCCATCAAACGGGCGACATCCTCTTGATCATCGCTGGGTTCAACGGTAATCAGGTTCGTATCCATCACTTCTGAAACACGTGCCTCGTCCGGCCAAACAATCAAGGAACGCAGTGAGATAACACCAACTAGCGTCTCGTCATCATCAACCACATAAATGTAGGTGATTTGCTCAGCTTCTTGGGCAGCGCGCTTCACGGCCGTCATAGCTTGGCCAATCGTCAAATTTTGATTGATGGCAACAAACTCGGTTCCCATCAAAGAACCGGCCGTGTCATCTTCATAGTTCAACAAGCGACGAATTTCATCAGCGTCCGTCTTTGGCATCAAGGCCAAGTACATTGCTAATTCGCGGGGTTCCACTTCTTCCAACAAATCTACCGAGTTGTCGGTGTACATCTGGTTCAGCATTTGCGCCGCATAGCGTGGTGACATTTCTTCCAGCAAATCGTTCAAATCAACGTCTTCTGGCTCGATTTCGTCAAAGACGGCCGCCAATTCAGTTGGCGTCAACCACTCAATAATTTGGTGACGTAATTGCGAAGGCAATGTCACATAAAAAACGGCCTGATCGTAACCGTGCAGTTCGTCAAAGCCGTCTAAGAACGCCTCACGCTCGCCGTGTTCCAAATATTGAACAAGGTGGTGGGCCTGGTCGGACAGTTCATCACGCATCTCCTCTGTGATGTCATCCATCATGTTATCTGCCATGAAACTATCCTCCCCTATATTTTTAATTTTCGTCTGGTGTCACTTGGAACCCATCCAAGACATCAACGATATCTTGTGGTAGCGCACTTTGCACCGTGCGTTCCATTTGTGCGAATGGGTCGTAGAAGCGCAACCAGTAAGCGTGCAACGCTTGACGGGTAATGCCGCGATCCATCGGACCACCATAAATTTCGTCACCAATCAACGGGTGACCAAGGTACTTGAAGTGCACACGAATTTGGTGCGTACGCCCCGTGTGCAATTGCACGCGAACCAAGGTTTGGTTACCAAAACGCTTCACTACCCAGTACTCCGTTTGAGATGGACGACCATCTTCGCGGACCTCACGACGAATAAAGTCATCATCCATACGACCGATTGGCGCATCAATGAAGCCATAATCATCTTCTAAATCACCGTCAACAATCGCATAGTAACGCTTGTCGACTGAGTGTGTTTGCAATTGCTTATCCAGCAAGCCGTGTGCAAAACGGTGCTTGGCAAGCAAAGCGACCCCTGACGTGAATCGGTCCAAACGCGTCACCACGTGTGGCACCAAGTCTTCAGCGCCTGAACGCGCCAAATATCCCTTTACACGGTTAACCATAGTTGTCTCACGGTCAGCCTTTCCAGGTACTGACGTCACGCCAGCTTCTTTTTCAACGACCAACCAGTTTTCGTCTTCAAACAAAACCGTGATTGGTAAATCAGACATTGCCACAACGTCGTTTGACTCTTCAGGTGGCATCACAATCGTTACCTTATCACCAGGCTTCACTTCATCAACGGTACGCACTTGCTTACCGTCCAGCAAAACTGAGCCACCACCACGCTTCACAATTGAAAACATACGGTGTGACACGCCGCGTTGTGCCAAAAATGTCTTAATTTTCAAGGTCTCATCGCCTTGGTTTGTCCAACTAAATTGGGCCATTAGTTTACCTCCGTGCCGATGAAACTTGATTGGACACGATGCCAGAAATGCATGTGTCGGTACTCAGCAAATTGAATTTTTGTTTGGGCGACACGGAACTCAATCCAGTCGATGTTTGAGGCAATCTTGCTCAAGTGGTCGAAACTCAACGTTACAGCAGCGCCATCATTTTCTAGTTGCACACGAATAACTTCATGACTACCGATAATCAGTGGTGAACCAAGTGTTCGGAAGACACGACTGTTGATTGAGGCGATTTCAGCCAATTGAATTGCTTCAAGACTTGGGTGCATCACAGCACCACCGATAGCCTTGTTGTAGGCCGTTGAACCAGTTGGTGTTGAGGCTGTTAAACCATCCCCACGGAAGCGCTCAAACAGCTCACCTTGAATGTAAACATCCGCTACCAACGTTCCCAAAGGGCGCTTGATTGCTGCTTCATTCAACGCTAACACACGCTCCTCACGTCCATCAGTATAACGAACGCGAGCTTCCAACAATGGGTACTTGACCGTACGTGACTCTTCATCAGCCACCAAGCTATCGATAAGTTCATCGATTTCAAAGTGTTGCCAGTCTGCGTAGAAGCCCAAGTGTCCCGTGTGCACACCAATAAAGCGCACAAAAGCCAATTGATCGGCGTAGTGGTGGAATGCACCTAGCAACGTACCATCACCACCGACAGAAATCACAACGTCCGGGTGTTCATCATCAAAGACAATGCAATCCGTGTTGCGCTCTGCTAATTTCTCTTTAAATAAGGCAACAACAGCTTTGGATTGTGCGCCGTTGTTACTATAAATTGCTAGTTTCATGCTAGTCGTCTTCTTTCCTGCTACCTGGATTAGGCCTCGGTATGATTGTCTAACCCATTGTGTAACTCTGAGAACAATTCGTCAACGCGGATGCTCAATTCAGCAACCTCACGCAACTTCTCAGTCATTTCTTCAGTATATTCACCGTCGTACTTGTAATTAATCGCGTGTTCAATCGTTGCCCACACATTCATTTGCATTGTACGTACTTGAATTTCGGCCAAAATCTTCTTTTCGCCAGTGATTGTTTGAACTGAATACTCAATCACGATGTGGTAAGAACGGTACCCGGATGGCTTAGCATTCGTTACGTAATCCCGTTCTTCCAAAATTACCATGTCTTTACGTTGGCGCAGCAAATCAACAATCTTGTAGATGTCTTCTGTGAACTGCGTCATGATTCGGACCCCCGCCAAATCTTCCATATCTTGTTCCAAACGTTCTAGGTCGATGTGACGGCGAACTGCTTTTTCCTCGATATTCGGAATCGCTTTAACACGCCCAGTCACAAACTCAACCGGCGTCTTCACACCGGCCAATTCAAATTCCGTGCGCATACCACGTAACTTGACCTTAAGTTCGTCCACAGCCTGAACGTACGGTTGTAGTAATTTCTCCCACTCAATCTGTGTCATGTCGTTATCCCCCGACTTTTTTCTCACTTCCTCTATTATAGCAAAACGACCAGCCTTTTTCCCGCTAATTCTTTGCCCTAAATACAAGACATTAGAAACAAATTTTCAGCATTTTAGGTCTAAATGCGCTATGCTTATTACGGTTAAAAATTCACAAAACTTCCGCATCTCACGCACAAGTTTTGTGACACTTGTTGCAATCTGGTTAAGAGTTGATAATATTGCGAATTTTGAAGCTTGCAAGTTAGACACCGTCCGTTTGAACAGGTAATATAATCGAGGATATGAAAAAGACATGCATTTTTTCACATCCATAAGAAAAGTTTTGGAGGTCGTGGCTCATTATGTTAGAGGTGTACCACTTCGTGAACCCACTTTCCGGTGACTGCTTAGAGACCGAAAAGAAACTAGCGACATACGTAGAACAATCAAATAAAAAAGTTGCCATGCAAATCATTCCCGTTGTCACGATGCAATCTGCTCGTGAAACGGCGATGGCTACATCAAACTCATTGCATCCTTCTTTGCACGATTTGAACGTCGTCTCACAGACACTTTATCAAGTAGCTGTAGATACTAAGGCGGCACAATTCCAAGGCAAGAAGGCGGCTCGTGAGTACTTGATGGCTACTCAACAGGCCCTATTACAGGGACACGCCTATTCTGATGAGTTGGTGATGCAAACTGTTAACGATTTGGCATTGGACCAGGAAATGTTTGTTGAGGATCGCAATAGCGACCTTGCTGTGCAAGCATTCCGCGCTGATCAAAATTTGGCAGCCGAAATGGGTGTTCGTAACTTCCCTGCATTGGTGGTTTACGACACTGATCGTTCTGAATATGCCGTCAGAACCGATGATTTTTCTGATGAGCATTTGACCCGACTTTTCTTGTCGGCAACTCGTCAGCGGCTAAGAGAATATGACGGCTTCCTGCACAACGGTGGCGTCACAGAAGTAGAAGAAGGCTAAAAGAGACCTAGCAAGGCGGTAACCCGTCCTGCTAGGTCTCTTTACTTTATATTTGATTAACGCTTAAACGTAAAGCGTAGGCCATCTACTGGCTTCATATCGCGCGTGTAGAATTGCACGATGAATTGTGTTGGCTCAACCGTCAAAATAGCATACGTCCCACCAAGGTAGGCGTATTGTCCCTTTGGCAATGAAATTGAACCTGGGTTGATGAACAGACGGCCATCAATCTCTTCAGCTCCCAAAACGTGCGTGTGACCTGACAAGACCACATCAACACCCTTAGTTGAAGCTACTTCACGCAATTGGTTCAACGATACCTCAGTGTGTACCAAGTGACCGTGCGTTTGGTATGCCGTAAAGTTATCATCCTTGTAATCGCGATCATCTGGGAACATTGGATCTGTGTCCATGTTTCCGATAACTGGCAATAAGTCGTTGAACAACTCATCAGAGCGTGACAACTCTGAATCACCGTTGTAGAACATGGCCTTTACCTTACCGCGGTAGTGATTCACGACGTCCTCCAAAATTTGGCGATCGCCGTGTGCATCAGAAATAATCAAGTAATCCATGATTTAATCCTCCCACCAGTTTTTAAACTCAGTCATAAATTCACGCAAGGCCGCCCCACGGTGCGAAATTTCATTCTTCTCAGCTGGCGTCAATTCAGCCAACGTCTTATCGAATGGTTCGTAGTAGAACAATGGGTCATACCCAAAGCCACCTTCACCACGTGCTTCGCGCAAAATGTGTCCGTCAACCTTACCAGCAGCGACCAAGCGCGTACCATCTGGCTTAATTGCCACGATGACTGCGTGGAATGATGCGGTACGGTCAATGTCAGGTGTACTTTCAAGCTCATGCAACAACTTTGCATTGTTAGCTGCATCATCATGATCACCTGCGTAACGCGCTGAGTGAACACCTGGTGCACCATTCAACGCATCAACCATCAAACCGGCATCTTCAGCAACTACCGGCACACCAAATGCGTGCGCAATCGTTTCCGCTTTGATCGTCGCATTCTCTTGAAATGTCGTGCCATCCTCAATAATAGCTGGCACATTGTCCAATTCATTTAACGAAACAACTTCAATACCAAGTGGTGTTAGGAACTCGCGGAATTCGCGTACCTTACCTTCGTTCTTTGACGCAAAAATCAACTTTGCCATGAGGCCCCCTTTATGACTTTAGTCTGTAACAGATTCGTTCAACACTAGTGTATCACCAACGATATCCAAGTGCTTAACTGTCATTTCCTTATCATCCAACCAACGACCACCAATCGTGGCAAAACGCTTTACACTACCAGTTGTAAAGTATTCGTCGTTCGTGTGATCAGCTGGGTTTGCTGCTGCGTGACGCAAATCATACTTGTCCAAGAATTCAACAACCGTTGAAATCGTTTCGGCACCTGAGTTAACCAACGTTACTTGAGGTCCCATCGCTTCTTGAATGAAGCCTTCCATCAATGGGAAGTGCGTGCATCCAAGAATCAACGTATCAACTTGGTGGTTCTTAAAGTACGTCAACTTTTCCTTAACCACTTGGCGGGCAAATTCTGAGGTGTAGTCGTGGTTTTCGGCCACATCAACAAATTCTGGTGCGGCAAGTTGTACAACGTTTGCTGCACGGTTACCTTGCAACAAACCGTTGTAGTAAGCCAATGACTTAACCGTTCCGGCCGTTGCGATAACACCAATTTCACCGTCCGTTGACTTGCGCAAAGCGGCATCGACACCAGGTTGGATAACACCAACAACTGGGATGTCTAGCTTTGCTTGAAGGTCAGGAAGTGCGGCCGCAGTAGCTGTGTTGCACGCCACGACCAGCATCTTGATATCCTTCTTCAGCAAATAATTAACCATTTGCCAAGTGAAGCCGAGGACTTCATCCTGTGGGCGTGGACCATAAGGCATACGCGCCGTGTCCCCCACGTAGTAGACTTGTTCATCAGGAATTTGCAGCAAGGCTTGCTTGACCACGGTCAACCCACCGATACCAGAATCGATGTAACCAATTGCACGATTATCCATTATCTTCACTTCTTTCGTTTTTTCTAAGTCTTCATTATAACATTGCCAGGCCTATTCCGGAAATTTACGGTGGAAAAGTAAAAGACCTGGTAAAGACCAGGTCCAATCGCTTACTTTGCAGCCAACTTTAAAATGTCAGCAGGCGTTTCAAAGATAATATCCGCTTCATCGTTAAAGACAGCGCGGTCACGGACACCCCATGAGGCCATTCCAAACTTAATACCGGCATTGTGTGCAGCATGCATGTCGTGTACTGAATCACCGATGTAAATTGACTCTGAAGGCGTTGCATCCAAATCAGCCATTGACTTCAAAATTGGATCAGCGGCTGGCTTCATCTTTGGCGTTTGACCCGCAAAGACGAAATCATCGAAGTAGCCGTTGATGTCAAAGTTATCCGCGTGATCTGCAAATTCTTCCGGTGTGTTAGAGGTTACAATCCCCATCTTAACCCCGGTCGCCTTCAAGTCAGCCAACATGTCGTGAATGCCGTCAAATAGCTTCACTTCGTTCCAGAAATCGTGGTAGTGACTTTGCCACTGCTTTTGCATTTCTTCTGGGTTTTCGATGTTGAACTTAATCAACGCATCCAATGAAGGCAACCCGAAAATGGCGTATAGCTCCTCATATTCTTTATGAATACCGTTGGCTTCCAAAGTGAATTGCAATGACTTCATGTACATGCTCTCTGTGCTCAACAATGTGCCATCAACGTCAAAAATGAATGTCTTCATAGTCCTGTGAACTCCTCAATACTTAGTGCCTTCATTATAGCACGTGGTTTTCGTCATGATTAGTGTTGAACGGCACGCATGCCCACCGTCATCACCGTTAAGACGATTACCGCTAACAACTGACCAAGCATGACGCGTTGCAATGCCATCCAGTAGGCATGTTCAAGCGGAACAGCCAAGACTACGGTTGCTAAAACAACGATCACTGTCGCGACACAACAGCTAGTCCGCGTTGAAACACGTTTTAAGAAGAAATATAACGTCATCGTCGCAATAATAGCTGGCAAAATAATCAAAAGTGGATGTACACCAATTAGTGGTGTGAGTAAAATATCGCTTATATAAATTAGTAATAACAGGATTTGAACCATCAGTTTATCCTCCTGATTTAACCATACCAAAGGCGAAAAGAAAAAGCCGACCCTATCCAGGCCAGCTAAAATTTTCTTAATATATCGCCGGCATATCTTGGCCAATTTCGACCATCTCCAGCTTATTTGCTGCATCCACGATTAATGCATAGGCATAACGATCAAACTGAACCGTTTCAATCGCTTTGCCCCACTTGAGAACATTGGCTTTCGGCATCAAATCTTGTGAGGCTGCCCAACGTGCAAACTCAATCACAATATCATCAACGAATTCAAAACCATCTAGGCCAAACAAATCAAAGGTTTGGAACTTTTGACGCAAGACGCGGCCTAACATATCAGGCGTAATCGCTTCTAAACTAGCCTGTGTTTTAACCGCTAGTTCATCCAGAACCATCGATATAATCGCTTGCGCTGTTTCCAACCCTTCAGGCGTCAATTCATCACGGTCAACCAAGTCCGTCATAAAGTCGTGAATGGTGTCATCATAGTCGGGCACCTCGCCGTCATCGCCTGAATAAGATAGCTCATCGGGTTCATGTGCTAGAATTCCCACAATCAGCGCCTGCAGTTCCGATGTGTAGTGAATGCGTTCATCATTTTCAGATACAGTCACCACATCTTGTAGGAACAAACCATTTAAGCCATCAAAGAAGTCACGCACCGCATATTGGGTGTCAGCCCAATCCCCCATCTCAATCTGGGTTTCAAGCCACTCGCGCATCGGTGCGACGTAAACAACCGTTAGCACCAACAACTCTTGGTGTTCCTTTAGGTATGCAATATGCTTCTTAATCACCGGTTGAATGCTACGGTGCTGCTTATATAGCGCTGGTATGCCACTATCATTCAATACCTCGAAGAAGAACTTCACCCGTAGGTCATCATCGTCAGTTGTTGTTTCTTGAGCGAAATCTACGTTCGTCTCACGCAACTCATCTTCAGTCACTTCAAGACCTAGCTCCGTCATTAGATTTTGCATCAATTCCACTTCTTCGTCATCAAGTGGTTCATCAATTGATTCTTCTAAATCATTCAAGTACTCAGGCACGGTCTCCATCAGCCAAGCACGCACATCAGGCGTAAAGAAACTATCGCGAATTAGGCCACGTTCCACCAAATTTTCAACGATTGCCTCCATTAGTTCAACTAGTAACCCAGTATATTGCCGATCTACTTCCAAGTAACCCAATGTCATGCCCATTGCTTGGAAAAGATTATCTGGTGTCCAGTTGTTCGGCACTTCATTAGTCAAGATAAAGGCGTAATCCACTGTTTGACGAACAAAAATGTTAACGAAGTCATCATCAACTTGCTTGTTATCATGATACTTTTTGACTAAATCATCGCTGACTGACACCGCTAAAGCACGGTTAATCATCAGCGCAGTCTGATCAATCGGTGGTAGTACCAAGCCCCCTTGCTTAGCATATGACTGTCGAATCAATTCCGCATAATCCGCTGGAATAAAGTTATCCGCATCAAACGGCATTTCTGATTCATCCATAATCTAGAACCCCCTGTCAGTCTCTTATAGATGATTATACGTTGTTCCACGATAATAAAACAGTGATTACGTATAGTCCAAAGGCACAAAAAAACGGTCTTACCGAAGTAAGACCGTTCGTAAACCATTGAAGCGGACGACGGGAATCGAACCCGCATTCCCAGCTTGGAAGGCTGGAGCACTAGCCATTGTACTACATCCGCATGATTTAATTGTTTCGGCATCTCTGCCAATCGCGGCGGGGGGGATCGAACCCTCGACCTCCCGGGTATGAACCGGACGCTCTAGCCAGCTGAGCTACACCGCGATTAATCGGGACGACAGGATTCGAACCTGCGACCCCCTGGTCCCAAACCAGGTGCTCTACCAAGCTGAGCTACGTCCCGAACAATATTCAATTACTTGAATATTAGCAATATTAAGTTGCTAATGGGCCTAGCAGGACTCGAACCTGCAATACCCGGTTCGTAGCCGGGGTGTTTATCCAATTAGCATATAAGCCCATAATGGACGTTACAGGGATCGAACCTGTGACCCCCTGCTTGTAAGGCAGGTGCTCTCCCAGCTGAGCTAAACGTCCATGTGCATCGCGACGTCCTATCCTCGCAGGAAGCGA